>NZ_LT629693.1:973333-1297777 GCF_900099825.1 Bradyrhizobium ottawaense
GCCAAATATTCTCCCGAGCCGGGTCCGGTCGCGCAAGGCGTGCTGGTCGGTTTCGAGTTCGGTCAGGTGCCGGCCGAACTGCTTGCCGCGCTCTTGGGCCTTGGCGCGCTGCGCGTGACGCCGTGGCGCATGCTGCTGATTGAAGGTATCAGCGCCATGCCCGATCTGCCGGGCCTGATCACGCGCCCGCACGATCCGATGCTGCGCGTGATTGCCTGCACCGGCGCACCCGGGTGCCTGCAGGCCGCGCAGCCGACGCGCGCGCTGGCGCGATCGCTGGCGCCCCATTTGCCCGACGGTACCGTCCTGCATGTGTCGGGGTGTGCCAAAGGCTGCGCGCATCCCGGCGCTACGACCCTGACGCTGACGGCACAAGCCGAGGGGTTTGACCTGATCCGCGACGGTCATGCGCGGGACCTGCCTTTGCGCTGGGGACTGACGGCCGAGTATCTCTCCGCTCACCCCGCCCTCCTGCGCGAGGCGCTGTGATGCCTCACACTTACGAAGCCGACGGCGCGGCGATCTATCGCAAGTCCTTTGCCACGATCCGGGCGGAAGCCAATCTCAGCCGCTTCACGAGGGAAGAAGAAGTCGTGGTGGTTCGCATGATCCATGCCGCCGGCATGGTCGGGCTGGAACAGCACGTCCGCTTTTCACCCGGCATGGCTTTGGCTGCACGCGCGGCCCTCGAAGCCGGTGCGCCGATCCTGTGCGATGCGCGGATGGTGAGCGAGGGCATCACCCGGCCGCGGCTGCCGGCCAACAATGAAGTGATCTGTACGCTGCATGATCCTGGTGTGCCTGAGCTCGCGCGCAAAATCGGCAATACCCGCTCGGCCGCGGCGGTCGAACTGTGGCGACCGCACCTCGCAGGCGCGGTCGTCGCCATCGGCAATGCGCCGACCGCCTTGTTCCACCTGCTCAACATGCTGGAAGACCCTGACTGCCCGCGCCCGGCCGCCATCGTCGGTTGCCCGGTCGGCTTTGTCGGCGCCGCCGAATCGAAGGAAGCGTTGATATCGGCACCGCCGGTGCCGTCGCTGATTATCGCGGGACGGCTCGGCGGGTCTGCTATTACCGTTGCGGCCATCAACGCGCTCGCAAGCCGCAAGGAATAGATTGTGGGCAAGATCATCTGCACCGGCCTCGGCCCCGGCGATCCCGACCTGATCAGCGTTCGATCAGACCGGCTGATCCGCGCCGCGCGTCATGTTGCGTATTTCCGTAAATTTGGCCGGCCGGGCCAGGCGCGCCGCATCGTCGAAGGCATGCTGGCGCCCGACGTGACGGAATACCCGATGGAGTACCCGGTCACGACCGAACTGCCGTTCGGCAGCGCCGAATACAATCGGCTATTGGCCTCGTTCTACGACGACTGGGCACTGCGGCTTGCGGGTCTGGCCGCAACGAACGACGTCGTCGTGCTCTGCGAGGGTGATCCGCTGTTCTATGGTTCCTTCATGCATCTTCAAACCCGGCTGCAAGGGCGCGCCGAGGTCGAGATCGTGCCGGGGATCAACGGCATGACCGGGTGCTGGAACGCCACCGGAATTCCTATCACCTGGGGCGACGATGTTCTTTCCGTTCTGATGGGCACGCTGCCTGAGGACGATCTGCTGCGTCACATGCAAAGCGCCGATGCGCTGGTGGTGATGAAGACCGGACGCAATCTGCCAAAAGTGCGCCGCGCACTCGAACGCGCCGGCAGGCTTGACGACGCGTGGCTGGTCGAGCGCGGCACCATGCCCGGCCAGCGCGTGATGCGGCTCGCCGAAACCGAGATCGGCGAATGCCCCTACTTCGCAACCATTCTGGTCCACGGCCAGGGCCGCCGTCCGGAGCTGGAGGAATGACCGGCTCGCTGGTGGTCGCAGGCCTCGGCCCCGGAGATCAAGCGCTGGTGACGCCAGAGGTCACCGCGGCGCTGGCGGCTGCGACCGACGTCGTCGGCTATATCCCCTATGTCGCGCGCGTCGCGCCGCGCGGGGGCCTGACGCTGCACGCCTCCGACAATCGGGTCGAGCTGCAGCGGGCGAACGAGGCGCTTGAACTCGCCGCCGCTGGCCGGCACGTGGTGATCGTCTCGTCGGGCGATCCCGGCGTGTTCGCGATGGCATCGGCCGTGTTCGAAGCCCTGGAGAAAAGTCCGGCGCTGCACAACCTCGATATCCGCGTGCTTCCCGGCATCACGGCGATGCTGGCCGCGGCTGCCCGCGCCGGTGCGCCGCTCGGCCACGATTTTTGCGCCATCAACCTCAGCGACAATCTGAAACCGTGGGCGCTGGTGGAACGCCGGCTTCGGCTTGCCGCGGAAGCCGACTTCGCGATGGCGTTCTACAATCCCCGCTCCGCCGCCCGCCCGCATCAGTTCGCGCGCGCGCTGGAAATTTTGCGCGAGGCCTGCGGTCCTGATCGGCTGATCATTTTCGCGCGCGCGGTGACGACGCCAGAGGAACGCATCGAGACGGTGACGCTGGCCGAAGCCCGGCCCGAGATGGCCGACATGCGCACCGTCGTGCTGGTCGGAAATTCTTCCACACGCCGGGTCGGGCGTTACATCTATACACCGAGGCACGCCGATTGAGTGAGCCAGCGCATAATCTCATCCGCGCTCTGCGCTGTCCTGCGCTCCGGCAGGCTGGGACGGTCAATCATGATGACCGGCAGACCGAGCGCGCGCGCGGCGTCGAGCTTGGCCTTGGCGCCTTCGCCGCCCGCGTTCCGAGCAACGACGTGCGTGATGCGGTGCTCGCGCAGCAGCGCGAGGTCGCCTTCCGTCGTGAACGGTCCACGCGCCAACACGATCTCGGCCTTCGGCAGCGGCAACGCCGTATCGGGAGCATCGACCAGCCGCAGCAGATAGAAGTGCTGTGGCTGCACAGCGAACGGGGTGAGATGCTGCCTGCCGATGGCAAGAAAGATCCGTGCCGGCTGATCCGGCAACGCTGCAGCCGCCTTCTCGACAGTCGCGACATGCTGCCATTTATCGCCCGGCCCCGCCGCCCACGGCTCGCGCAGAAAAGCGATCAGCGGCGTGGCAGTCTTCGCGCAGGCCTCCACGGCGTTGCGGCTGATCTGGCTCGCGAACGGATGCGTGGCATCGATCACATGGGTGATCTGTTCGTGCCTGATATATTCGGCGAGCCCGTCGACGCCGCCAAAACCGCCGACCCGCGTCGGCAAGGGTTGCGCAACCGGCGTCGCGGTGCGACCAGCATAGGAGTAGACTCCCGCCACTCCGGCCGCAGCAAGCTCGCGGCCGATCCGGCTGGCCTCCGTCGTGCCGCCCAGGAGAAGGACGCGAAGGACGCGCATCATGTCTGACTCCTCCCCTCGCTTGGCGGCCGATCCCTGGCTCGCGATCGTCGGCATCGGCGAAGATGGCCTTACGGGTTTGTCGCAATCAAGTCGAGATGCGCTGGCGAAAGCGGAAATCGTCTTCGGCGGGTCGCGCCACCTCCGGCTTGCCGAAATCGACGCGCGCGGACGGCCGTGGCCCGTCCCGTTTTCGGTGGACCCGGTGCTGGAGTGCCGCGGCCGGAAGGTCGCGGTTCTGGCGTCCGGCGATCCGTTCTGGCACGGCGCCGGCGGCAGCCTCGCGGCACATCTTGCGCCCGGCGAGTGGATCGCCTTTCCCGCAGCCTCGACCTTTTCGCTCGCCGCGGCGCGATTGGGCTGGCGGCTGGAAGAGGTCACCTGCCTCGGCCTTCACGCCGCCCCCTTCGAAACATTGCTTCCGCATCTGGCGCCGGCGCGGCATGCGATATGTCTGCTGCGGGATGGCAACGCCGCCGGCGAGCTGGCTGCGTGGCTGACCCGACAAGGTTTCGGCGCGTCATCCCTGTGCGTGATGGAATCTCTTGGCGGCGCCGGCGAACGAATCCGCACGACGCAGGCCGCACGCTTTGACCTCGCTGACGTGGCCGCTCCGGTCGCGGTCGCAATTTCGGCGGCGGGCGCGGCGGGACTGCCGCGAACATCGGGGTTGCCGGACGAGGCCTTTATCCATGATGGGCAGATCACCAAGCGCCCGATGCGGGCGCTGACGTTGTCGGCGCTGGCGCCGCGGCCCGGGGAAATATTGTGGGACATCGGCGCGGGGTCGGGATCGATCTCGGTGGAATGGTGCCTCGCCGGCGGCCGCGCGTTTGCAATCGAGACACGATCCGATCGGGCCGCGAATATTCGAGCCAACGCCGCAGCATTCGGCGTCGCGAACAGCCTGACGATCGTGGACGGAACGGCACCGGTGGCACTCGCAAAACTGCCGTCTCCGAATGCCGTCTTCGTCGGTGGCGGCAACGAACAGTCCTTGTTCGATGCGCTGTGGGCGATGATTCCTGAGGGAACGCGGTTGGTGGTCAACGCGGTGACGCTGGAAACCGAAGCGCTGCTTCTGACCGAGCATAACCGCCATGGCGGCGAATTGCTGCGCATCGAGCTTGCACAAGCGGCCCCCTTGGGAAGCATGCGCGGCTGGATGCCCTCGCGTCCGCTGGTGCAGTGGAGAGTGGTGCGATGAAGATCGCGGGCATCGGTTTTCGCGAAACGGCCGGGATCGACTCGCTGCGCAGCGCACTGACGTCGGCCGGCGGTCCCGATGGCGTGATGGCGTTGGCCACCGCCGTCGAAAAAGCCGAGGCTGTGGCACTGGTCGCACTTGCCGCGGAATTGCACCTGCCAATCCGGGCCATCACGCCGGGCGCGCTGGCCGCGGTTGAAACCGAGACCAGGTCGGAGCGCGTGGCGGCGCGTTTCGGCACCGGCAGTCTTGCCGAAGCAGCAGCCCTGGCGGCGGCAGGACCCGCGGCACGGCTGCTGGGACCGCGCGCGGTGTCGGCCGACGGCATGGCGACGGCGGCGATCGCGGAAGGAGACGGCCCATGACCGTGCATTTCATCGGCGCCGGTCCCGGCGCGCCTGATCTCATTACGCTGCGTGGCCGCGATCTGATTGCGTCGTCGCCGGTATGTCTGTTTGCGGGATCGCTGGTGCCGAAGGCGCTGCTGAGCCACTGCCCGACCGGCGCCAAGATCGTCGACACCGCGCCGATGTCGCTCGACATGATCATCGCGGAAATCGCGTCGGCCCATGCCGCGGGGCATGATGTGGCGCGGCTGCATTCGGGCGACCTGTCGGTCTGGTCGGCGATGGGCGAACAGTTGCGCCGGTTGCGCGCGCTCAACATTCCCTATGACGTCACGCCCGGCGTGCCGTCCTTTGCCGCCGCGGCGGCGGCCCTCGGTGCGGAACTCACATTGCCCGGCGTGGCGCAATCGGTGGTGCTGACGCGCACCTCGGGCCGCGCCTCGGCGATGCCGGGGGGCGAAAACCTCAGCGCCTTTGCCGCCACCGGCGCGACTTTGGCGATCCATCTGTCGGTGCACGTACTGGACAAGGTGATTGCGGAGCTCACGCCGCATTACGGCGCCGACTGCCCCGTGGCCGTGGTCTGGCGCGCGAGCTGGCCCGATCAGCGTGTTGTCGTTGCGACGCTCGCAACCCTCGATGCCGCCGTTGCCGGGGTCATGGAGCGCACCGCGCTGATTTTGGTTGGCCGCGCGATCGGCGCCGAGGATTTCGACGAAAGCCGGCTTTATGCCGGCGACTACGATCGCCGCTTTCGCCCCGTCGGCATTGATCCCCGTTTTCCGGAGGACGCGTGATCCCGCCGGGCCTCGTCATTTCCGCGCCCGCCTCGGGTACGGGCAAAACCACCTTGATGCTGGGCCTGCTGGCGGCGTTTCGCGCGCAGGGACTTTCCGTGCAGCCGTTCAAGTGCGGACCCGACTACATCGATCCCGCGTTCCATGCCGCGGCGTCCGGGCGAGCTTCGCTGAACCTCGATAGCTGGGCGATGCAGCCGACGCACCTTGGCGCCTTGATGCAGGCGGCAGATGGCGCCGATCTGGTGCTAGCCGAAGGTTCAATGGGACTGTTCGACGGCGTCGCGTCACGCGGCGAGACCGGAACCGGCGCGAGCGCCGATATCGCAGCGCTGGCGGGCTGGCCCGTGGTGCTGGTGCTCGATGTATCCGGCCAGGCGCAATCGGCGGCGGCGACAGCCCTCGGCTTTGCCACGCTGCGCAAGGACGTCGCACTCGCGGGCGTCGTCCTCAATCGGGTCGCAAGCCCCCGGCACGAGGCGCTGGCGCGCGTCGGCATGGAAGCCGCCGGGATCCGCGTGCTCGGCGCGTTGCCGCGGCAGGAGTCAGTTGCGCTGCCGGAACGCCATCTCGGCCTCGTGCAGGCTGAGGAGCAGCCTCGCCTCGCGCAGATCCTGGCCGAGATGGCATCCTTCATCGCCGCGCACGTGGATTTGCCGGCGCTGCGCGCGATTGCCGCGCAGGCTCAAACAGCAGACGCGGCAAGCGTCAACATTTCTCCGCCGGGCAACCGCGTGGCGCTGGCGCGCGACGCGGCGTTCTCCTTCATCTATCCGCATTTGCTGGCGGGATGGCGCGCGGCGGGCGCGGAGATTCTGCCGTTTTCACCACTGGCGGACGAAGCGCCCGACACCTCGGCCGATGCCTGCTGGCTGCCGGGCGGATATCCGGAACTGCATGCCGGGCGATTGGCGGCTTCGGCCCGATTCCGTTCAGGGCTCCGAAACTTTGCCGAGACCCGGCCGGTGCATGGCGAGTGCGGTGGCTACATGGCGATGGGCGAGTGCCTGATCGACGCCTCGGGTACGCGGTATGAGATGGCGGGTTTCTTCAAGCTAATCACTTCGTTCGAGAAGCGGCGCATGCATCTCGGTTATCGCCTCGCGCGGTTGGTATCGCCGATTCCCGGCTACCGCGAAGGCGCCCGGTTGCGGGGGCACGAGTTCCATTATGCCAGCATCCTCGAACACAACGATGCGCCGCTCGCACAGGTGGTCGACGCATCAGGCGCCGCCGTGCCGGAAACCGGATCGAGCAAAACCTTCGACGGCGGCGGCCGCGCCACCGGTTCGTTCTTTCACCTGATCGCGGAGGCGACATGACCGGCTTCGTCTCCTTTGTCTCCTCCGGCCCCGGCGATCCCGAACTGCTGACGCTGAAGGCGGTGGCGCGGCTGCAGGCCGCCGACGCCGTCCTGTTCGACGATCTGTCTGCAGGCCCGATCCTGGCGCATGTCCGCACCGGGGCCGATCTGGTCAGCGTCGGCAAGCGCGCCGGCCGGGTGTCGCCGCGGCAGCAGCATGTCAGCCGGCTGCTGGTCGATTATGCGACGACACACGAACGGGTGGTGCGGCTGAAATCCGGCGACGCCGGGATCTTCGGGCGGCTGGAAGAAGAAATCGAGGCGCTGTCGGCGGCCGGTATCGGCTACGAAATCATTCCCGGGATCACCTCGGCCTGCGCCGCGGCGGCCGCAGCCGGCATGCCGCTGACCCGACGGCTCAAGTCGCGGCGGGTGCAATTCGTCACCGGTCACGACGTCACCGGCGCACTTCCCGAACAATTGAATTTTGCGGCGCTGGCCGACCCCTCGGCGACAACAGCCGTCTTTATGGGCAAGCGCACTTTTCCGGAACTGGCACGGCGGCTGATCGCAGCGGGCTTGCCGGCAAATACGCCTGCCATGCTGGCCGAATCCGTCAGCCATCCCGACCAGCAGCTGAGGCGCACGACGGTTGCCGAGTTGGCCGATCTGATGGCGGCCGAAGACAGCAGCACCCCTGCCTTGATCCTGTACGGTGCGCTGGCAACGGGCCGCCCTTGACTTGGCCTGAGGCCGGTGACAACGCTAGCGATGACGGTTCCCCGTGGCCTGAAAAGCCGAAGGGATGAAAAGGGAATGCGGTGAGGCGTAGCCATCAGGCGCCGAATCCGCGACTGCCCCCGCAACTGTGAGCGGCGAGCTGCCCCGGAAAATACCACTGGTCCAAATCGGGCCGGGAAGGTCCGGAGCGGCGACAACCCGCAAGTCAGGAGACCTGCCGTCTGGTGCATGTTGCACCAAAACTGCCTCGCTACACCAACCGCCGTCGGGGAAGACGGCACGGAGGACTTCATGCATATCGAACCCGGTCTCGTCGACAGCAGCAAGATCGTACTGAGCTACGCGACCGCCGCAGCAGCGGGCGCCGTTGCGCTCCGAACCGTCGTCCGTTCGATCGGCGAAAAGGGGCCGGTATCGCTGCTCCTGCGCAGCGCGATCGCCACCGTCTGCGTTTTCATCTTCTTCGAGGTCATGCCGCATTTTCCGGTCGGCGTCTCCGAGGTGCACTTCATCCTGGGCTCGACATTGTTCCTGATCCTCGGCGCGGCGCCTTCGGCGATCGGGCTGGCAATGGGCCTGCTGATTCAGGGATTGTTCTTCTCGCCGATCGATCTGCCGCAATACGGCATGAACGTCACCACGCTGCTGGTTCCGCTGTTCGCGCTTCACGCGCTGGCAGGACGGGTGATCGCGCCCGGAACCGCCTATGTCGACCTGAAATACAGCCAGGCGCTGACGCTCTCGACCGCCTATCAGGGCGGAGTCGTGGCCTGGGTGGCGTTCTGGGCGATCTATGGCGCTGGTTTCAGCGCGGCGAACCTGTCCTCGGTCGCAAGCTTCGGCGCCGCCTACATGGCGGTCGTCCTGATCGAACCGCTGGCCGATCTTGCTATCCTGGCCGCGGCCAAGTCGTTGCATGCGCTGCGCGGCTCGCCGCTGGTGACGCAGCGGCTCTATCACGCGGCCTGATCCGCGGGCTCAAAGACCAACGCGGCCGCCATGTCGGCCGCGTTTTCATTTGGGAGCCAGATGATCGAACTTCTCCTAGTGGGCATCGGCACCGGCAATCGCGAGCACCTGACGCTGCAAGCGATCCGGGCGCTTAATTCCGCCGATCTGATCCTGATCCCGCGCAAGGGCGCGGACAAGGCTGACCTCGCCGATCTCCGCCGTTCGATCTGCACCGAAGTGGTGACGAATCCCGCCGCAAGAATCGTCGAATTCGACCTGCCTCGCCGCGACCAGAGCAACCCGGACTATCGCGGCGGTGTCGACGACTGGCACGACGCCATCGCCGATGTCTGGTCAAATACCATCCGGTCCGAACTTTCAGGCAGCGGAACCGTAGCCTTTCTAGTCTGGGGCGATCCGACGCTCTACGACAGCACGCTGCGTATTGCTTCGCGCCTGAACCCTGCACCGAGCGTCCGGGTGATCCCGGGCATCACCTCGATCCAGGCTTTGACGGCCTCGCATGCGATTCCACTTAATGAAATCGGTGCGCCCTTTCTCGTCACCACCGGGAGACGGCTGCGCGATGCCGGCTGGCCCGCTGGCGCCGATACGCTGGTGGTGATGCTCGATGGCGACTGCGCCTTCCAGCACGTCGATCCCGCCGATGTGACCATCTGGTGGGGCGCCTATGTCGGCATGCCCCAACAGATCACGCTTGCCGGCCCGCTGGCGGAAACTGGGCCGCGAATCCTGAAGGCCCGCGCCGAAGCGCGCGAGAACAACGGCTGGATCATGGATGTCTATCTGCTGAGGCGCAAAAGCGCCGACGGGGAACAGCGATAAAGTTGCGAACGGCGCAACCGCTTGCCGACTTCCCGATATCGAACCGCCTTGACGAATTCCGCATTGATGCGCGCGCGACGACGGGTCGATACCCGACCGTCAATGACCACGAGTTGCCGCAGAGCTTGTGTTGCTGTTCAAGCGAGCGTTGTCGCAGGAAAGCCGAGCAGGGATTGCCGGATTCAGCCTTCGGGCTGCGAGCGGATGAGGCAGCTCAGGCGCCGGCGGCCGGCAGGCTGGCGGCGGCGATAGCGACGATCTGAGACAGCCGACGCCCGATCCGGGACGGCGCGCCGCGCAGCAATGAACGAAGCTGTTGCATCTCACATCTTCCATCTGCGCCGGCGGAACAATCGTTCCCGCCACTAGGCGCACCACGGAAAATGGTCTCGCGCGGCTAACTAGTCGAGATCCCAGCGAAAATAGCAACGAGCGCATCGTCCGGACGCCCGCCGGCAGTGGATTTATTGCCCCGATTGAGCCGGCGGCGGAGCAAATCTTCTCCCGAGTTCCGCACTATAATCCGGTGATGCCGCTATCGACCGCGAGCGTCTGCGCGTTGACGTAAACGCTGTCGTCGGACATGAAAAACAGCACGGCGTAGGCGATCTCCCAACCCGTCGCCATGCGCCCGAACGGCGCTCCGGAAGCGCTGCGCGACGGCCGGCCGGCGCTGGTATGACGACCGAGCGGCGTATCGACCAGGCCCGGACAAACGATATTGGCGCGGATGCCGCGCCGGGCGCCTTCCTTGGCGACGTTGCGCATCAAGCCACCCAGCGCCGCCTTCGACGTGTCATAGGCAACCAGCCGCGAGCCGGAGCGAAGGCCGGCGATCGACGAGATGAACACGATCGACGCGCCGGGGTCGAGGTGCCGCAGCGCCTTGCGGCAGCAGAGCATCGGCCCGGTGAGATTGACCGCAAAGGTGTCGTTCCATTCCCCGAGGTCGACGCCGTCAAGGCCGAGCGCGCCTATCCCGATGCCGACATTGAGCACCATGCCGTCGAGGCCGCCGAGGCCATTCATCGCCTCCTCGATCATCCGGTTCACATCGCCTTCGCGGGCGATGTTGGCCTCGATGGAAAAGGCGCGACCGCCCTCACTTGTGATGCGCCCGACGGTGTCGTCGGCGCTGGCGCGGTTCATGTCGGCCACCGCGACATGGGCCCCTTCCCTGGCAAACACCAGCGACATCGCCCGGCCGTTGCCAACCGGATCGGTTTCGGCATCGAAGGTGCGCTGCCCGCCGCCGACGACCAGAATGCGACGGCCCTGAAGCCGCCCGCGACCCGGCGCTTCACCCCTGGATTCCGCGCTCGGTTCGCGAACGTAACGGATCTTGTCTGACATTTTCTCGTCTCGCATCGGTTTGAGCTGCAAGATGCCGCAAGCGGCAGATCGGGCGATCTAGGTCGGCCGGCCCTTGCCGACGTTGAACACGGCCATGCCCGCCGACGGATCGAGATCGGTCTCGGTGGCTTCCGTCAGTCGCGCCATCATCATATAGAAGCCGATCGCGACAATCGATTCGACGATCTCCTGGTCGCTGAAATGATCGCGCACCGGCGCGAATATCCCGGCGGGAACGCGAACGTTCTCGATCACTTCGCGCCCGAACCGCAACAGCGCGCGCTCGGCCGCGTTGAAAGCGCCGTCCTCGTAATTATTCTGCGCCAGCGCATCGATCTGGGCCTGCGTGACGCCGACGCCGAGCGCGATCGGTACATGCTGGCGCCATTCATAGGCGCCGCCTTCCAGGTGGGCTGCCTGCAGGATCAGCAATTCGCGGTTGACGGCGGAAAGCTTCTGGCGATGCAGGATCGAATTGCCGAGCCGCATCGCCGGGATCATGTTGGCTTCGGCATGCGCCATCATCCGAAAGATGTTCAGTTTGACCGGCATCCTGTCGAACGACGTGCGGATATCGCCGGCGGTCTGCTCCGGATCAATCAGGGGTAACCTTGCCACGCGTCTCTCCCTTGGTTTTTCTTTGTTTTGCCTTCGCCCTGCCCGGCTTTGCCGCGGCGGCCCCGTCGATATCCTTGACTGCCAGCAAGGACAGGAAAAATGCCAGAAAATGATCGACCGCTTCCATCACCTTGCTGTGGGGCGACGGCTGCGCGCCCATCACAAAGTGTTCGAGGCGAATGAAGATGAGACCGGCCGCAAACAGCCGCGCCATCTCGCGCGGATCCGTGGTCGAGATCAGGCCGGCAAGCGCGAAGCCGCGGAAATAGTCCGTCATCAGGCTCTGTTCGCGCGAATAGAACTGGTCGGCGAATTTCGCGCGAATGCCCGGCACCCGGTTGCGTTCCGCGGTGATGACCTTCTGGAACTGGTGCTCGCGCGGGTCCGACCATTGCGCGACGAGATCGAGCGCAAACTGCCGGCAGAATGCTGAAGGCTGCTGCCGAAGCTGCCGATAGCGCGGCGCCTCGAGCCGGCTCGCCGAGCTGGCCGGGCCGAATTCGCTGACGATCGCTTCGAGGATCGCGGCCTTGCCGGGAAAATGGTTGTAGAGGCTGCTCTCGCGGACACCGACCCGGCGCGCCAGTTCGCGCATCGAGGCGCCGCCGTAACCGCTCTGGGCAAACAGGTTCAGCGCCTCGGCGAGGATACGCTCGCGGGTCGAGGGTGCAGCCGTTTCGGCCGCGCTGGAAGCGGGTGCGATCATGCACGTTGACTAACGAACGCTCGTTCGATAGTCAACAGACGAACGATCGTTCGTTAGCAGCCGCTGGCCAGCCGCGCGGAGCCGCCCGAAGAAGCGGAACAACAGGGAGAAGATACCGATGCGCCAATTTCCCGGAGTCCAGCTACCCGCCCTTGGCGTCGCGCTGTCGATGCTCGCCGCCGTCCCCGCGCTGGCGCAGACCCCGGCGAAATACGATCCCGGCGCCGACGACAAGACCATCAAGATCGGAACCACGGCGCCGCTGAGCGGTCCCGTCTCAGCCTTCGCGCAGATCGCCAAATCCGCCGAAGCCTATTTCAAGAAGGTCAATGCGGAAGGCGGCGTTAACGGGCGGCAGATCCAGATGATCATCGCCGACGATGCCTACAGCCCGCCCAAGACCGTCGAACAGACGCGGCGTCTGGTCGAAAGCGACGAGGTGCTGCTGATCTTCGGCGGGGTCGGAACGCCGACCAACAGCGCCGTGCACAAATACCTGAACGACAGGAAGGTGCCACAGCTTTTTCTCGGCTCCGGCGGCGCCAAGTGGGACGATCCGAAGAATTTTCCGTGGACGGTGGGCTGGCAGCCGACCTATCGCGACGAAGCGCTGGCCTATGCCAAGTACATCAAGGCGAGCCATCCGAGCGCGAAGGTCGCGGTGCTCTATCAGAACGACGATCTCGGCAAGGACTATCTGAAGGCGCTGGAAGAGGGCCTGGGCAACGGCGACCAGATCGTTGCCAGGGCGCCCTATGAGACGACCTCGCCGACGGTCGATACCCAGATCCTGACGCTCAAGAGCAGTGGCGCCGATGTCGTGCTGGTGGCGGCGACGCCGAAATTTGCAGCGCAGGCGATCCGCAAGATCGGCGAAATCGGCTGGAAGCCGGTCACGATCATCTCGAACGTCTCGGCCTCGATCAGCGGCGTGCTGGAGCCCGCCGGGCGTGACAGTTCGACCGGCGTCATCTCCAGCCAGTATCTGAAGGACAGCACCGATCCCGGCCTGAAGGACGATGCCGGCTACAAGGAATGGTTGGCCTTCATGGACAAGTATCTGCCGGACGCCAACAAGAGCGATTGGCTCAATGTCTACGGCTACACCATTGCGCAGACCCTGGTTGCGACCCTCAAGGCTGCCGGGAACGACCTGACGCGCGCCAATGTCATGAAACAGGCGACCAGCCTGAAGGACCTTCGGCTGCCGATGCTCATCAACGGGACCGCGGTGAACAACTCGCCGGAACGCTATACGCCGATGACCGTGCTGCAACTGATCCGTTTCGACGGAACCCGATGGGTCGGCTTCGGCGAACTGCTGAAAAATTGATCACCGGAAGATAGTCCAATGCGACAACTCACCATCGGTGACATGCGGATCGACCGGCTGGTGGAAATACCGGCCCTTCCGCTCGACAAGGAATTCCTGTTTGCCAACGTTACCGACGAGGTGATCGCGGCCAATCGCGGCTGGCTCGATCACCGCTACATCGAGCCGGAGACCGGACGCTTCATTCTCAGCCACCATTCCTATGTGGTGCGCACGCCACGCTGGACCGCCATCGTCGATACCTGCTGCGGCAATCACAAGGAGCGTCCGGGCGCGCCGTTCTGGCACCGGCTCAACCAGCCCTATATCGAAAACATGGCGGCACTCGGCGTGCAGCCCGAGGACGTCGATTTCGTCATGTGTACCCATCTGCATGTCGATCACGTCGGCTGGAATACGCGGCTGGTCGACGGACGCTGGGTGCCGACCTTCCCCAAGGCGCGCTACCTGATGGGGAGGACGGAATACGACCATTGGGACCGGCAGCACCGGCAAAATCCGGAACGCGCTGTTAACCGCGGGGCATTCGTGGATTCGGTCCTGCCCGTCGTCGCGGCCGGCCAGGCTGAATTTGTCGACAGCGACCACTGTGTGTTCGACGATCGCGAGGCCACCTTCTGCTTCGTTCCGGCGCCCGGCCACACCATCGGCAACATGATGATCGACCTCCGCGGCGCGCACGATCACGCCGTGATGTCCGGCGACGTCATTCATCACCCGATCCAGTGCGCCGCGCCCTGGCTGTCGAATGCGGCTGACTATGACAAGGCCATGGCACTGGCCACGCGCGTCAAACTGCTCGAAAGGCTCGCCGATACGCCGAGCATTCTTCTGACCGGGCATTTTCCGGCGGCGACCGCCGGCCGGGTGGTATCGCACGGCGAGGCCTTCAGGTTCGCGTTTCTGTAACGGCGCTGCTCAGGCCGACACGCCGAGAAACTGCCGCAACGCCGCAAGCACTTCATCGAGCCGGTCATGATGGAGCCAGTGCCCGGCGCCGGCGATCTTCAGCATCTCGGCGTGCTTGAAATGTGCCAGCAGGCCGGCGGCCTCCGGATCGGCCAGAAAACTTTCGCTGCCCCACATCAGTAGCGTCGGACAACGGATGCGCGACCACAGGCCGATATAGTCGTCCGGCGACAATCGATAGGGCGCCCTCGCCCGCTGGTAATGATCGAACTTCCAGCGATAGAGGCCATCGGCATGCTGCCGAACGCCGTGGCGGGCCAGATGCAGCGCCTGTTCCGGCGTCAGCCGCTTGTTGCGCCCCGACAACCGCAGCGCCGCTTCTTCGATCGTCTTGAAGGCCGTGGGTTCGTGCTGTGCGATCCGATCGAGCTGCTTGATCCATCGCGACATCTGTTCGTCGATCGGCGCTGGGCTCGCATAGGACAGGAATGTGCCGTCAAGCACGGCAAGCCGCGACACCCGCTCCGGGAACGTTCCGGCATAGGCCTGCGCGACCATGCCGCCCATCGAATGGCCGACGATGGCGGCATCCTTCAACTCCGCGACCGCGATCAGGCGCGTGAGGTCAACGACGTTGTCGGCGAGCGTGTAGCTGCTTCCCTTGGCCCATTCGGAATCGCCGTGCCCGCGCAGATCCGGGGCCACGACATGGAAGTGCGGCTGCAAGGCCCGCGCGATCGCATCCCAGTTGCGGCAGTGATCGAGCCCGCCATGGATCAGGACCAGCGGCGGCGCGGTCGCGTTGCCCCAGTCGGCATAATGCAGCCGCAGTCCCTGGGACTCGTGGAAGCGGTCTTCCGGTTCGGCCATGTCGCCCACAGCCCTATTTCGGTGCGAACCCAAATGTCTGTTCGAAACGCCTGGCGTAGGCCGGCCATACCTCGGGGTTGATGACGCGCGGCGGGCGCTTGCCGTCGAGCGCGTCGAGAATTTGCTCGGCCGCGATCCGGCCCATGTTCTCGCGCGCTTCCTTGGTGACCCCGGCGGTATGCGGGCTCGCCAGCACGTTGTCGAACTGCAGCAGCGGGTGCTCCGCCGGCGGCGGCTCCTTGTCCCAGACGTCGAGGCCGGCGCCGGCGATACGCTTGTCGCGCAACGCGTCATACAGCGCCTTCTCGTCGTGAATGAAGCCGCGCGCGGTGGTGATGAAGAACGCATGCGGCTGCATCAGCGCAAACTGGCGCGCGCCGATCATGCCGCGATTATCCTTGTTCAGCGGGCACGAGATCGACACGAAATCCGATCGGCGCATCAGGTCGTCGAGTTCGACCTTCTCCGCGCCCCGCGCCGCTATTTCCTCGGCGCTCAGGAAAGGATCGTAGGCGATCACCTTCATGTGCAAGAGGCCCTTGCACAGCTCCGCGATGCGGCGGCCGACATTGCCGATCCCGACGATGCCGATGGTCTTGCCTTTGGCTTCGTTGCCCATCAGCGCGTTGCGATTGACATGGGCGTCGCGCCGCAGCGCGCGGTCGGCCTCGATGATGCGCTTGGACAGCGTCAGCAGCATGCCCAGCGCATGCTCGGCGACCGAATTGGCGTTGCCGCCGGACTGATTGACGACCAGCACGCCCGCTGCCGTGCAGGCGTCGACGTCGACGGGGTCGAAGCCCGCGCCGTTGGAGGAAACGATCAGGAGGTTCGGCGCCCGCTGCAACAGGTCCCGATGGACATGGAAATGCGGCGCCAGCTCGTCGCGCGCCGCCCCGATCTGATAGGCATGCGCCGCCGCCAGCACCGGCGCCGAGACGGCATCCGGGCTCTCATTCTCGAGCCGGTCCAGCCGGACGTCGGGACGGGCTTTAATGATTTCCTCGTAAACCGGGTGGGCGAGATATTTGACGTAGAACACGCGCTTGCTGTTGACGGTCATTTTGGCAGGCAACTTTCAGTTCGGAAAATCACGGCGTTTGCAGGGTTGGCGGCGGGGATAGGCTAACGCGTCGACCTAAGCGACCGCAAAGCAGCCGTCCGGAACCATCTGGCCATGGCGTCCTCCCCGTGTTGTTCGTTACTTCTCGTTTCACATGGTGGCATACCGACGGCATCGGCAAGTCAGCAGATCACGGTAACGCGAGAGCATGTTGACAATCCCGCCGCGAACGTCAAGTTCGGCGCTCAAACGATGCGCGAACGAAAGATCGTCGCGGGTAAAGGGAGACCAAGATGGCGGTTGCCGAGGCACATACGTCGCCCCAGAGCGCGCAAGAGAAGGGGCCAGAAAAGACCTGGCACGGCATCGTGCTGGAGGCGCTCAAACGCAACGACATCCGGCTGGTGCCCTACGTTCCGGATCGCGTGCTGACCACGCTGATCAAGAACATTCACGCCGATCCTTTTTTCACTACGTTTCCCACCGCCCGCGAGGAAGAAGCCGTCGGCATCGTCTCCGGCGCCTGGATGGCCGGCATGCGCGGCGCGGTGCTGATGCAGACCTCCGGCTTTGCCACGCTCGCCAATATCCTGGCGTCGCTGGCGATCCCCTACCAGATCCCGCTGATCATGTTCGTGTCCGAACGCGGCACGCTTGGCGAATTCAACTACGGCCAGTCGCTGGTGTGCCGTACCATGCGCCCGGTGCTGGATTCGCTCGCGATGGAGCATCACACCTGCACACGCCTTGATGAATTCGAATTCATCGTCGACCGCTCGATCAAGCAGGCCCTCACCACGCAGGCGCCGGTGGCGCTGATCCTCTCGCCGCTCCTGACCGGCGGCAAAGTCTTGGACAAGTGAGCGATCTCATGAACACCGCCGCCAACAATCCCGCCCGCAATACCAAGATCATGAACCGGTTCGACGTCACTTCGCGGCTGGTTGCCAAGCTGAAGAACGAGGAAGCCGTCGTCGGCGGCATCGGCAACACCAATTTCGACCTCTGGGCGGCCGGCCACCGGCCGCAGAATTTCTACATGCTTGGGAGCATGGGCCTCGCCTTCCCGATCGCGCTTGGCGTGGCGCTGGCGCAGCCGAAGCGCCGCGTGTTCGCGCTCGAGGGCGACGGCTCGCTTTTGATGCAACTCGGTTCGCTGTCGACGATCGCGACGCTGGCGCCGAAGAACCTAACCATGGTGGTGATGGACAATGGCGTCTACCAGATTACCGGCGCCCAGCCGACGCCGGCGGCCGCCGTCGCCGACCTCGTCGCCATCGCAGTCGCCAGCGGTCTAACCAACAGCGCCTGGGCCGCGGATGAGGAAGATTTCGAGCGCCTGATCGAGCAATCGATGTCGGCCTCGGGCCCGACGCTGATCGGCGTGCGTATCGACGACAAGCCCGGCACTGGAACCACCCGCCGCGATCCCGTGCAGATCCGCGAGCGCTTCATGCACGGTATGGGCGTGCGGGAACTGCTATAGGCAAACCGCTTAAGGCTTGGCCATTAACCACTGATATCGCGCCTTAACCAAAGCGCATCACGATCTCGCGTTGGCGTCATATCCGGTCGCAAGTCATGCTATGCCGTCGCGATGACGATCATCCTCCGCCTCTTCGCCTGGTGTCTCGCGGCCGCCGTCGCCTTCGCGACGCTGGGACCACCCGGCTACCGGCCACATTCCGATCTCGGACAGGACGGCGAGCATGCGCTGGCCTTCGTGCTGCTGGGGCTCGCTTTCGGCCTCGCTTACACGCGTAACCGGTGGCTGACCGCCGTGCTTGCGGTCGGGCTCACCGGTGTGCTCGAACTCCTGCAGCTCTGGATGCCCGGACGACATGCCCGCCTCGAAGACTTTATTGTCGATGCGCTGGCGGCCTGCGTCGGGCTTGCCGCTGCCGCCGCGCTGGACTGGATCATCCGCCGTACCCGGCAAACCGGCGCCAGCCCATCCTGATACGACAATCCCCGCGGGACGAATGCCCCGCGAGGATCGATCGGTCGTCGGGCTTTCACCCGTTAGTCGATAATCCCGATCATCAATCGATGATCTTGATGACCTTGCGCGTGCGCGGCTCCACGATCACGCGGCGATCGTTGACCACGGCATAGCGATATTCGGTATGGCTCGGCACCGGCCGCAACTCGACGGCCTCCGGCAGCGGTTCGCCGACCACGACGCGCTCACGCACCGTCACCGAGGGTGCGCGCTCTGATGTCACCGACGTGATCACCGCATTTGGAATTTCCAGGCCCAGGCCGACTGCCGCACCTACGGTGCCGCCGACGACCTCGCCGACCGGGCCTGCAACCGAGCCGCCCGCGGCCGCGCCATTGGCGGCTCCCGTTGCCGTGGTGGATTGCGCAAAGGCCGCGCCCGAGGTCAGCAGCGAAGCCGCTACCAGCGAAACAACAAGACGTTTGTTCATCGTGTCCTCCAGTGATTTGACGATGCGTCATAACCAACGGAGACATGAGATGTTCCGGTTCCTGCTGCCGCTAATGTCATCACGCCAGCAGTTCCCGAACGGTTCCGGTTCCAAACAAAAATGCCGCCGGAACTCCGGCGGCATTTGAATCATGAGGCTTGTATCGATCGTTACAGCAGGCCGGCGCCGCGCGCCCATTTGTATTTGGCGCCGAGCACCTCGACCGGCAGTTCGGTCGAGTAGGCATAGGACGGGATGCCGTTCTGGTAGAGATATTCGGCGGCCTCCTCGACCTCGACGTCGCCGGCGAGCGAGGCGACGATCGGCTTCACAAAACCCTTGGCCTCCATCTCCTTCTTCACTTCGACCATGTTGCGCGCGAACACCATCGGCGGCGTCACGATGGTGTGCCAGTAACCGAGGATCAGCGCATGAATGCGCTCATCCGACAGGCCGAGCTTGACGGTGTTGACATAGGTGATCGGCGGCTCGCCGCCGGTGATGTCGACCGGGTTGCCGGCAGCACCAAACGGCGGGATGAACTTGCGGAAGGCGGCATCGAGGTCCGGCGGCATCGCCATCAGCGACAGGCCGTTGTCGACCACGGAGTCCGACAGCAGCACGCCCGAACCGCCCGCGCCGGTGATGATCAGGATGTTCTCACCCTTCGGGGTCGGCAAGACAGGCACGCCGCGCGCGAATTCGAGCAATTGGCGAAGTGAGCGGGCGCGGATCACGCCGGACTGCTTGAGCACGTCTTCATAGATCTTGTCGTTGCCGGCGAGTGCGCCGGTATGCGACGCCGCCGCCTTGGCGCCGGCCGAGGTGCGGCCGGCCTTGAGCACGATCACCGGCTTCGTTTTGGAGACGCGCTTGGCGGCTTCCGCGAAGGCGCGGCCGTCCTTCAGGTCCTCGCAATGCTGGGCGATCAGGCTGGTGTTGGGGTCCTGCTCGAAGAAGGCGAGCAGATCGTCCTCGTCGATGTCGGACTTGTTGCCGAGGCCGACGATCGCGGAGACGCCCATCTTGGCCGAGCGCGAGAAGCCGATGATCGCCATGCCGATGCCGCCGGACTGCGACGACAGCGCCGCCGAACCCTTGACGTCGTAGGCCGTACAGAACGTGGCGCAGAGATTGGCCGGCGTATAGTAGAAGCCGTAGATGTTCGGCCCCATCAGGCGGACATTGTACTTCTTGCCGATCTCGACGATCTCGGCCTGCAGTTCGGGCGCGCCGGCTTCGGCAAAGCCCGACGGAATCAGCACGGCGCCGGGAATTTTCTTCTCGCCGCATTCGATCAAGGCGCCGGCGACGAATTTTGCCGGGATCGCGAACACCGCGGTGTCGATCACGCCGGGAACGTCCTTGACGCTCTTGTAGGCCTTGTAGCCCAGGATCTCGGGGGCCTTGGGGTGGATCGGATAGATCTCACCCTTGTAGCCGCCGTTGATCAGGTTCTTCATCACGGAATTGCCGATCTTGCCGTCTTCGGCGGAGGCGCCGATCACGGCGACGCCCTTCGGCTGCATGATGCGGTTCATCGCGACGACGATCTCTTCGGTCGGGCGCGGCGCCGGGCGCGGCTTGTAGTCGAAATCGACGACGATGCGCACGTCCGCGGCAATCGCGTCCTTCTTGGTGGCGAATACCGGGTTGAGATCGAGCTCGACGATTTCGGGGAAGTCGCTGACGAGTTTCGACACCTTGACGATGACGTCGGCCAGCGCGTCGCGGTTGACGGGATCGCCGCCACGCACGCCCTTCAGCATGTCATGGGACTGGATGCCGTCCAGCATCGACAGCGCGTCGTCCTTGGTCGCGGGCGCGAGACGGAAGGTGATGTCCTTCAAGACTTCGACCAGCACGCCGCCGAGGCCGAACGCGACCAGCTTGCCGAACGATCCGTCGGTAATTGAACCGACGATGACTTCGGTGCCGCCGGCCAGCATCTGCTGCACCTGGATGCCCTCGATCTTGGCATCGGCCTTATACTTCTTCGCATTGGCCAGAATGGTGTCGTAGCTCTTTTCCGCGTCGGCCGCGGTCTTGACGCCGACGATCACGCCGCCGGCTTCGGTCTTGTGCAGGATATCCGGCGAGACGATCTTCATCACCACCGGGAAGCCCATGCCATCAGCCAGCTTGGCGGCTTCGGCGGCGGACTTCGCCACCCCCTCCTTCGGAACCGGGATTCCGTAGGCATCGCAGACCAGTTTGCCTTCCGGCGCCGTCAGGCTGGTGCGTTTGTCCGCTTTGACCGCATCGAGAACCTTGCGGACCGCATCTTTGGAATTCAACATTGGTTTCCTCCGGGGGACGTCTATTTTATGGCATTTGGTATGCCAGCGGAGAGATTGTCAAGCCGCATGATCCTGTGGAAACGCTGAAAACACGGGCAACTTGACATGGTGGTATTTGGTATGCCAAAAATTAAGCGGTAATCTTCTGCTACAAGATGTCTCCCATGGATGGAGACGAATCGTGCCCGCACGCAAACAACCCAAGGCTTCGCCTGTTATGCCCGAGGCAGATATCACGATCGTTCGGATTGCGCCTGAGACGAGCTTCAAGAACAAGGCCTATGACGCCTTGAAGGAAGCTATTCTCAAGATGGACATCTATGCGACTCCCGAGCAGGTGATGCTCGACGAGCGCGCACTGTCCGAACGCCTCGGCGTCAGCCGCACCCCCATTCGCGAAGCCATCGCGATGCTGGAGCAGGACGGCTTCGTCAAGACCGTGCCGCGCCGCGGCATTGTCGTGGTCCGCCGCACCAAGGCCGAGATCGTCGACATGATCCGCGCCTGGGCTGCGCTCGAGAGCATGGCCGCGCGCCTGATCACGACCACCGCGCGCAAGAAGGACATCACGGCGCTGCGCGACTTCTTCAAGGATTTCGGCAAGGACCGCCTGCCGCAGGATCACATCGAGGAATATTCCAAGGCCAATATCGCCTTCCACCAGGCGCTGATCTCGTTGTCGGAATCGCCCGTACTGGTCGACATGACCAACGATATCCTGCTGCACGTGCGCGGCTACCGGCAATTGACCATCGGTCGCACGGATCGCACCGCGACATCCCTCCCCGAGCATATGGGCATCATCGAGGCGCTGGAAGCGCGCGATACCGAGCTCGCCGAGAAGCGCGCACGCGATCACACGCTGGGCCTTGCCGCCTATGTCGAGGCGCACGGCCAAGAACTTTTTACATAGAAGCAACTTCGCATCAGAAGACGATCAAAGTCGTCCGAACCAAAGCGATCAGGGAGAGAATCCGATGCTGAACACCGCGACCAAGACCGAAGCACCGGGCTCCGAGCAAGAGCTGCAAGGAGAACTGACGGACGGCTTTCATCTCGTCATCGATGCGCTGAAGCTCAACGGCATCAACACCATCTACGGCGTGCCGGGCATCCCGATCACCGACCTCGGCCGCATGATGCAGGCGGCGGGCATTCGCGTGCTGTCGTTCCGCCACGAGCAGAACGCAGGTTACGCCGCCTCGATTGCCGGCTTTCTGACCAAGAAGCCCGGCATCTGCCTCACCGTCTCGGCGCCGGGTTTTCTCAACGGCCTGACCGCGCTCGCCCACGCCACCACCAACTGCTTTCCGATGATCCTGATCTCGGGCTCGTCCGAGCGTGAAATCGTCGACCTGCAGCAGGGCGACTATGAAGAGATGGACCAGCTCGCGATTGCCAAACCGCTGTGCAAGGCGGCGTTCCGCGTGCTCCATGCCGCCGACATCGGCATCGGCCTGGCGCGTGCGATCCGCGCCGCGGTGTCGGGCCGTCCGGGCGGCGTCTATCTCGATCTGCCCGCAAAGCTGTTCGGCCAGGTAATGGATGCGGCGGCCGGCGCCAAGTCGCTGGTCAAGGTGATCGACGCAGCGCCGGCGCAGATCCCGGCGCCGTCGGCGGTCAAGCGCGCGCTCGACGTGCTCAAGAGCGCCAAGCGTCCCCTCATCATCCTCGGCAAGGGTGCGGCCTACGCGCAGGCCGATGACGACATCCGCAAGTTCGTCGAAAAGAGCGGCGTGCCGTTCCTGCAGATGAGCATGGCCAAGGGCCTGCTGCCGGACACCCATGCACAGTCCGCCGGCGCGGCGCGCTCCACCGTGCTGAAAGATGCCGACGTCGTCATGCTGATCGGCGCCCGTCTCAACTGGCTGCTCTCGCACGGCAAGGGCAAGACCTGGGGCGATGCGCCGAAGAAATTCATCCAGATCGATATCGAGCCGAAGGAAATGGATTCCAACGTCGAGATCGTGGCCCCCGTGGTCGGCGATATCGGCTCCTGCGTGTCGGCATTTCTCGAAGCCATGGGCGGCAACTGGTCGCCGGCGCCGGCCGACTGGCTCTCGACCGTCGCCAAGAAGCGCGACGAGAACGTCGCCAAGATGGCGCCGAAGCTGATGAGCAACGCCTCGCCGATGGATTATCACGGCGCGCTCGGCGCGCTGCGCACCATCGTCAAGGAGCGGCCCGACGCGATCTTCGTCAACGAAGGCGCCAACACGCTCGACCTCGCCCGCGGCGTCATCGACATGTACAAGCCGCGCAAGCGGCTCGACGTCGGCACCTGGGGCGTGATGGGCATCGGCATGGGCTATTCGATTGCCGCGGCGATCGAGACCGGCAAGCCAGTGCTGGCGGTCGAAGGCGACTCGGCGTTCGGCTTCTCCGGCATGGAGGTCGAGACCATCTGCCGCTACAAGCTGCCGATCTGCATCGTCATCTTCAACAATGACGGCATCTATCGCGGTACCGACGTCAACTCGGCAAATTCCGATCCGGCGACGACGGTGTTCGTCAAGGGCTCGCGTTACGACAAGATGATGGAAGCCTTCGGCGGCGTCGGCGTCAACGCCACCTCGCCCGACGAACTGAAGCGCGCCGTCAACGAGGCGATGGATTCCGGCAAACCGACGCTGATCAACGCGGTGATCGATCCGGCGGCCGGCAGCGAGAGCGGCCGCATCGGCAACCTCAATCCGCAAAGCGCGCTGAAGAAGAAGTGAACTGATTGACCCATCGGCGTCATTCCCCGCAGAGGCGGGGAATCCAGTAAGCGCCGAACCATCGTGTGACGAAGGCTGTGCCCGACTGAATCGACGGTGAATACTGGATGCCCGCCTTCGCGGGCATGACGGCAACAGAGAGAGTAGAAGGAGCAAGACGATGACAAAGGCGCTTACGGGCGTTCGCATTCTCGATTTCACCCACGTCCAGTCCGGACCGACCTGCACGCAGTTGCTGGCCTGGTTCGGCGCCGACGTGATCAAGGTCGAGCGTCCCGGCGTTGGCGACATCACACGCGGCCAGTTGCAGGATATCCCCAATGTGGACAGCCTGTATTTCACCATGCTGAACCACAACAAGCGCTCGATCACGCTCGACACCAAGAACCCCAAGGGCAAGGAAGTTCTCACCGCGCTGATCAAGAGCTGCGACGTGCTGGTGGAAAATTTCGGACCCGGCGTGCTCGATCGCATGGGTTTCCCCTGGGAGAAGATCCAGAGCATCAACCCGAAGATGATCGTGGCCTCGATCAAGGGCTTTGGCCCCGGCCCCTACGAAGACTGCAAGGTCTATGAGAACGTCGCCCAGTGCACCGGCGGCGCGGCATCGACCACCGGCTTCCGCGACGGCCTGCCGCTGGTCACCGGCGCGCAGATCGGCGACAGCGGCACCGGGTTGCATCTGGCGCTCGGCATCGTCACCGCGCTCTATCAGCGCACCGTCACCGGCAAGGGCCAGAAAGTCACCGCCGCGATGCAGGACGGCGTGCTCAATCTGGCGCGCGTCAAACTGCGCGACCAGCAGCGCCTCGCCCATGGTCCGCTGAAGGAATACAGCCAGTTCGGCGAAGGCATTCCGTTCGGCGACGCGGTGCCGCGCGCCGGCAACGATTCCGGCGGCGGCCAGCCCGGCCGCATTCTGAAGTGCAAGGGCTGGGAGCAGGATCCCAATGCCTATATCTATTTCATCACCCAGGCGCCGGTCTGGGAGAAGATCTGCGACGTGATCGGCGAGCCCGGCTGGAAGACCCATCCGGATTACGCCAAGCCGCCGGCCCGACTGTCGCGCCTCAACGAGATCTTCGCGCGCATCGAACAATGGACCATGACCAAGACCAAGTTCGAGGCGATGGACATCCTCAACAAGGACGACATCCCCTGCGGGCCGATCCTGTCGATGAAGGAGATCGCGGAAGACCAGTCGCTGCGCGCCACCGGCACCGTGGTCGAGGTCGACCATCCCACCCGCGGCAAGTACATCTCGGTCGGCAACCCGATCAAGCTGTCGGACTCCCCGAGCGACGTCACCCGCTCGCCACTGCTCGGCGAGCACACCGACGAAATCCTGCGCCAGGTGCTCGGCTTCTCCGACCACCAGGTCGCCGAAATCCACGATTCCGGCGCGCTCGACCCGCCGCGCAAGCAGGCGGCCGAATAGACCCGTCTCGCCTGCCAGTATCGGCCAAGGGATTGTTAAGGCCGCCGGTTTCCGGCGGCCTTTTCATGATCTGGAATGCCAATTGCCCTATTTATGTTGCATTGCAAACTCTTGATTGCTGCCATGCAAACAAGTCTGTTGCGACTGGTATCTGGTATACATAAATTGACCCCAGATCACGAAGCGGAGCCGTTCCGCACTTCAAGAAAAGGGGACCCAGATGTCCAAGACTGCATCCATCGACCTCGTACCCTCCAGCTCGCTGTTCGCACGTCTGATGGCGACGATCGACCGCCTGTTGATGGCCAGCGCGCGCATCTCCAACCGTAACGGCGACCTGCCCCACTTCGGTCTCTGAGCCCCTGCGAATCACGGGCTGCCATCGCAGTTTCCCGTGGATGGCATCCGGCTTCTCCCCAGCCTTCGACTATTGACCAATGGCCCCGATCACCGGGGCCATTTTTTATGGCGCCGTCGCGCCGCCTTTGTCGCCGGTCACGCGTGCTGCGACATATAAGCACGCATCCCGTGCGGCCGCGCCAATTCGCTTGAACCTTGGCATATCGGATACCAAAATGGCGGCATAGCGCTCACCTATCAACAGAAGCGCGCTTCGGGAGGAGCAATGACGGATATGGTTGAGGCAACAGTTCCGACAGCCGCGCGTGTGAGCGATACCTATCGCTGGACGCAACTTGCGATCGGTGTCGCCGCGATGGTGATGATCGCCAATTACCAGTACGGCTGGACCTTCTTCGTCCCCGACATCCAGAAGAAATTCGGCTGGGATCGCGCCTCGATCCAGTGGGCGTTCACGCTGTTCGTGCTGTTCGAAACCTGGCTGGTGCCGGTTGAAGGCTGGTTCGTCGACAAATACGGCCCGCGCCTCGTGGTTCTCATCGGCGGCATCCTGTGCGCCATCGGATGGGTGATCAACGCCGAGGCCACCACCCTGAACGGTTATTACCTCGGGATGATCGTGGCGGGCATCGGCGCCGGCGGCGTCTACGGCACCTGCGTCGGCAACGCGCTGAAATGGTTTCCCGACAAGCGCGGCCTCGCCGCCGGCATCACCGCCGCCGGTTTCGGCGCAGGCTCGGCGCTGACGGTCGCGCCGATCCAGGCGATGATCAAGGACTCCGGCTTCCAGACCACCTTCCTCTATTTCGGATTGGGCCAGGGCATCCTCATCGTGCTGCTCGCCTTCTTCCTGCTGGCGCCGAAGGCCGGACAGGTTCCGGCGGTCATCGCCAATGCCAACGTGATCCAGACCCGCCGCAACTACCAGCCGACCGAAGTGATCCGCCAGCCGATCTTCTGGCTGATGTACTTGATGTTCGTGATCGTCGGCGCCGGCGGATTGATGGTCACGGCGAACCTCAAGCCGATCGCGGTCGACTGGAAGGTCGATGCGATCCCGGTCACCCTGATCGGAATGACGATGACGGCGGTGACGTTCGCCGCCACCATCGATCGCGTTCTCAACGGCCTGACGCGCCCGTTCTTCGGCTGGATCTCCGACATGATCGGCCGCGAGAACACCATGTTCATCGCCTTCGGCATGGAAGGCGTCGGCATCTGGGCGCTCTACATGCTGGGCCACGATCCGGTCTGGTTCGTCATCCTGTCGGGCTTCGTGTTCTTCGCCTGGGGTGAGATCTATTCGCTGTTCCCCTCGACCTGCACCGATACCTTCGGCGCCAAATTCGCGACCACCAATGCGGGCCTGCTCTACACCGCAAAGGGCACCGCGGCGCTGCTGGTTCCGATCGCGAACTACATGCAGCAATCCTCGGGAACGTGGGACAACGTCTTCATCATTGCGGCCGGCGCCAACATCCTGGCATCGCTGCTGGCGATCCTCGTGCTCAAGCCATGGCGCAAGACGGTGGTGGCCAAGGCGGTCGCCTCCTGAAGCGAAAAACCTGTTGCAAACGAAGCGCTCGACCCCAGGGTCGGGCGCTTTTTTGTTGCGGCTGGGCTCGGCTTACCTTTGGCCCGGCCTGGCCTTTTCGCGCAGGAGCTGCGCGATTTGCCCGGGGAGGATGCTGCGCCGCAACCAATGATTAGCTTGCATCCTGGAATATAATATACCAGCATCCGACCAATGCGTGTGACGATCAGTCACAACCTTTGCGACACTAAGTCACAAACGGCAACGCGCCTGGGAGGGCACATGGTTTCCAGCACAACGGCCGCCACGCCGGCAGCGCCCACCTCCAGCGGCTTCCGCTGGCTTCAGCTCGTGATGGGCATCGTCTGCATGGCGATGATTGCGAACCTCCAATACGGCTGGACGCTGTTTGTCGATCCGATCGACGCCAAGCACCACTGGGGCCGCGCGGCGATCCAGCTCGCCTTTACGATCTTTGTCGTGACCGAGACCTGGCTGGTGCCGGTCGAGGCCTGGTTCGTCGACAAGTACGGCCCAAGCAAAGTCGTGATGTTCGGCGGCGTGATGATCGCGCTGGCCTGGATCCTGAATTCATATGCGGACTCGCTGACGCTGCTTTACACCGCGGCCGTGATCGCCGGCATCGGCGCCGGCGCCGTGTACGGCACCTGCGTCGGCAACGCGCTAAAGTGGTTTCCCGATCGCCGCGGCCTCGCCGCCGGCGCCACCGCGGCCGGCTTCGGCGCGGGCGCCGCGATCACGGTGGTGCCGATCGCCAACATGATCAGCGCCAGCGGCTATCAGGCCGCGTTCTTCGATTTCGGCATCGGACAGGGCCTGATCGTTTTCATCCTCGCCTTCTTCATTCGCCCGCCGACGGTGGCGATGCCGGCGAAGAAGAAACAGCTCAACCTGCCGCAGACCAGGATCGACTTCACGCCGCCGCAGGTGCTGCGTAGCCCGATCTTCTGGGTGATGTACGCGGTGTTCGTGATGGTCGCGGCCGGCGGACTGATGACGGCAGCCCAGATCGCGCCGATCGCGCACGACTTCAAGATCGCCAACACGCCGGTCAGCCTCGCCGGCTTCCAGATGGCGGCACTGACTTTTGCGATCTCGCTCGACCGCATCTTCGACGGCTTCGGCCGTCCGTTCTTCGGCTGGGTGTCCGACAATATCGGCCGCGAGTACACCATGTTCATCGCGTTCGGCACGGCGGCTCTGATGCTGCTGACGCTGTCGGCCTATGGCCATGTACCGGTTGTCTTCGTGCTGGCGACCGCGGTGTATTTCGGCGTGTTCGGCGAAATCTACAGCCTGTTCCCCGCCACCTGCGGCGATACGTTCGGCGTCAAATACGCCACCACCAACAACGGCATGCTCTACACGGCGAAGGGCACCGCCTCGCTCTTGGTGCCGCTCGCCAGCATCGTCGCCACCAGCTACGGCTGGCAGGCGGTGTTCGTGATGGCCGTTGCGCTCAACGCCACCGCGGCCTTGATGGCGCTGTTCGTGATCAAGCCGATGCGGCGCAACTTCATCCTCGGCAACGAAACCGCGGCCGACGAGGCCGCCGCTGGGAATGCCAAGACGGCCTGAGCGAGACGGCCTGAGCGAGACGGCTTCACGTTACCCCGAGATCGAAAAGGCGCACTCCGGTGCGCTTTTTTTGCGGCTCCGCTAATAGGTATACAAAATACAAGTCGCTCGTCTTGGCCGCTGCCAAGGCGCGACAGCGGGCGCCGGCGGACGGCCTAAACGTCAGTGATGCTGCCTGTTTATTTACAAAAATAGGGAAGATGCTGCGATCGTTCCGAGTTGACAATTGGCATTATGTATACCAGAATCCCCGCCTGACCCACACTAGGAGGTTGCCATGCAAGTCGGAGATGTCCTGCGCAAGAAAGCCGCCCGTGTCGCCACGGTTCGCATGAACGAGACCGTTGCCATTGCCGCCCAGTTGATGCGCTCCAGCAATATCAGCGCGCTTGTCGTCAAGGACGTTGTCCGCACCGAGGGCAACACCGCCGTCGGCATGTTCACCGAGCGCGACGTGGTTCGCGCCATTGCCGAACATGGTGCTGCCGGCGCCAACCTCAAGGTCTCGCAACTGATCTCGGTGCAGCAGCTGCTGTCGTGCAACTCGACCGATACGCTCGAGCATGTGCGCCACATCATGAACCGCGCGCACATCCGCCACCTGCCGGTGATCGACAATTACAGCCTGATCGGCGTCATCAGCATGCGCGACATCTCGAGCGCGTACGACGACGAGGCCCGCGCCGCGAAGCCGGCCGCCAGCGCGGCCTGAGCGCGCGGATTCAATTGCGCGACTTTGGATTGTAACCCACGCGAATCGACGGCCCGGTGAGGGCCAGCGGCCGTCTGCCCTCCCCGCATTTCCGCATGGGCTTAACCACCCCTGCCCGGTAGACTTTTGCCGGGCCGGACGGCATCCTGTTTCCCGAAAACAAGCGTGCGCGATATTCCGCGCCACAGAAACAGCCGGGAAACAGAGGGCCAACATGATCAAGACGCGCTTTACCGAACTCGTCGGCGTCGAGCACCCGATCGTCCAGGGCGGCATGCAGTGGGTCGGCCGCGCCGAGTTGGTCGCCGCCGTCGCCAATGCCGGCGCGCTCGGCCTGATCACCGCGCTGACCCAGCCGACGCCGGAAGACCTGACAAAGGAAATCGCGCGCTGCCGCGACCTGACCGACAAGCCCTTTGGCGTGAACCTCACCATCCTGCCGACCATCAAGCCGCCGCCCTACGCCGAATATCGCCAGGCCATCATCGAGGCCGGCATCAAGATGGTCGAGACCGCCGGCAACAAGCCGCAGGAGCACGTCACCGAATTCAAGAAGCACGGCATCAAGATCCTGCATAAATGCACCAGCGTTCGCCACGCGCTCTCGGCGGAGCGGATGGGCGCCGATGCGATCTCGATCGACGGCTTTGAATGCGCCGGCCATCCCGGCGAGGACGACACCCCCGGCCTGATCCTGATCCCGGCCGCTGCCGACAAGGTCAAGATTCCGATGATCGCCTCCGGCGGCTTCGGCGACGGCCGCGGCCTCGTTGCCGCACTGGCGCTCGGCGCCGAGGGCATCAACATGGGCACGCGCTTCATGTGCACCAGGGAAAGCCCGATCCATCAGCTGGTGAAGGAAAAGATCGTCGCCAACGACGAGCGCGAGACCGAACTGATCTTCCGCACCATGCGCAACACCTCGCGCGTCGCCAGGAACGCGATCTCGACCAAGGTCGTCGCGATGGAGAAGGAAGGCGCCAAGTTCGAGGACGTCCGCGAACTCGTCGCCGGCGCCCGCGGCAAGATGGTCTACGCGTCGGGCGATGCCGATGAAGGCATCTGGTCGGCCGGCCAGGTCCAGGGCCTGATCCACGATATCCCGACCTGCGCCGAACTGGTGTCGCGCATCATGCGCGAAGCCGAAGCCATCATCCGCAGCCGGCTCGAAGGCATGATGTCCGGCGCCAGCCGTCAGGCCGCGGAATAAGGAAATGATCCCCCTCTCCCGCTCGTGGGGGAGGCACAGGCGGCCTATGGCCGCCGTTCTTGATATGAGAACGCCGATGCGGAGCATCGGCTATGGGTGGGGGTGCCTCCGCACAGGGACGCGCAAAGAGTCCCCTCGCCCGCCGCGCGCCGACTCGATCCAATTCAATAAAGCTCCAACAAAGAGTATTCCCATGAAGGCCTATGTTTACGGCGCCAACGGCGCCGAGATCACCGATGTCGCAAAACCTTCGCCGAAGGGCACGCAGGTGCTGGTGCATGTCCGGGCCAACGGCCTCAACCGTGCCGACCTCGGCATGACCAAGGGCCACGCCCATGGCGCGGCCGGCGGCGTCGGCACGGTGCTGGGCATGGAATGGGCCGGCGAAGTCGCCGAACTCGGACCCGACGCCAAAGGCGTCAAGGTCGGCGATCGCGTGATGGGATCGGGCGGTGCGGCGTTCGCCGAATACGCGCTGACCGATCACGGCCGGCTGTTTCATCTGCCGGCGCAGGGCAACATGAGCTTTGAGGAAGCAGCCACCCTGCCCGTCGCGCTCGCGACCATGCACAACGCGGTCGTCACCGCGGGTGCCCTAAGGGAAGGCCAGACCGTGCTGATCCAGGGCGCCAGCTCCGGCGTCGGGTTGATGGCGATGCAGATCGCAAAATTCAAGGGCGCCAAGCTCGTGATCGGCTCCTCGACGGACGAGATGCGCCGCGGCCGCCTGAAGGATTTTGGCGCCGACCTCGCGGTGAATTCAAAAGATCCGGCCTGGGTCGATCAGGTGCTGAAGGCGACGGACGGCGAAGGCGTCGACCTGATCGTCGACCAGGTGTCGGGCGCGGTCGCCAACCAGAACCTCAAGGCGACCAAGATCAAGGGCCGCATCGTCAATGTCGGCCGGCTCGGCGGCACCCATGCCGATTTCAACTTCGACCTGCACGCCGCCCGCCGCATCAACTATATCGGCGTCACCTTCCGCACCCGCTCAATCGAGGAAGTCCGCGAGATCTTCAACGAGGTTCGCAAGGACATCTGGTCCGCGGTGGAATCGCGAAAACTGCAACTGCCGATCGACAAGGTCTTTTCCTTCGCCGAGATCGGCAAGGCGTTCGAGCACATGGAAGCCAACCAGCACCTCGGCAAGATCGTGGTACGGCATTAATCCGGCAAGTGTTTAGGATGGGTGGAGCGAAGCGATACCCATCGCCACACGGGCGGTACTGATGGGTATCGCTTCGCTCCACCCATCCTACAAAGTTCTAACGGAGTAACCGCAATGAAACGCCGTACGTTCCTCACAGCCGGCGCCGCGGCCGGCGCGACCACGCTGGTGGCAGCACCTGCGATCGCGCAATCAGCGCCCGAGATCAAGTGGCGGCTGACGTCGAGCTTTCCAAAATCGCTCGACACGATTTACGGCACCGCGCAGACCTTTGCGAAATACGTCGCCGACGCCACCGACAACAAGTTCCAGATCCAGACCTTCGCGGCCGGCGAGATCGTGCCGGGCCTGCAGGCGCTCGATGCCGTCGGCACCGCGACCGTCGAGATGGCGCAGACGCCGCTTTATTTCTACATCGGCAAGGAGCCGGCGCTGGCCTACGCGACCGGCGCGCCGTTCGGCATGAACCACCGCCACCAGGAATCCTGGTGGGCGTTCGGCGGCGGCGATGCGCTCGTCAACGAGGCGCTGAAACCCTTCAAGGCGCACGCCATCCTGTGCGGCAACTCCGGCACGCAGATGGGCGGCTGGTTCCGCAAGGAGATCAAGACGGTCGAGGACCTCAACGGCCTGAAATTCCGCATCGCCGGGCTGGGCGGCCACGTGCTCGCCCGGCTGGGCGTCGTGCCGCAACAGATCGCCGCCGGCGACATCTATCCGGCGCTCGAGAAGGGCACGATCGATGCCGTGGAATTCGTCGGCCCCTATGACGACGAAAAACTCGGGTTCTACAAGGTGGCGAAGTACTACTACTTCCCCGGCTGGTGGGAAGGCGGGGCCATGCTGCACATGATCGTCAATGACGAGAAGTGGGCAGCACTTCCCAAACAATACCAGGCGATCCTCAACCAGGCCGGCTCCGCCGCCGGCGCGTGGATGCTGGAAAAATACGACAGCGTCAATCCGGCTGCCCTCAAGCGCCTGATCGCTGGCGGCGCCGAGCTGCGTGCGTTCCCGCAACCGGTCATGGAGGCGAGCTACAAGGCGACGCAGGACCATCTGAACGAGCTGGCCGAGAAAAGCGCGCTGTTCAAGCGCACCAAGGAGAGCCACGACGCGTATATGAAGGAACTGATGTTCTACACGCAGATCGCGGAAAACTATTACGACAACTTCCTGCTCGGCAAGATGCGCAAGACCTGAGTTCGTAGTGCGTAGGGCGGATTAGCGGCTTGTCCGCCGTAGCTCGAAGAGCGAAGGCGGAAGCGTAATCCGCCTTCTTCGCCGACGTGTAACGGCGGATTACGCCCTTCGGGCTAATCCGCCCTACGCCCTCCTCGCAACGTGCAGGCCCACCGCCATGGCAGCTGAACGCGATCTCGCGACGCTATTACGAGACATGAAACCCGAAATGCATGACGGCATCTTCGTGTTCTGCACGATCGCCGAAGGCGAGGAACTTCCAGCCACCATCCGACCATTGCTCACCTTCCGCGAAGCGGAAGGAACCACCCTCGTGAGCCGGCAGGAGGAAGCCGAACGCATCGGGCTACCCCATCAATTTGCCTCGCGCCTGATTACGCTGACGGTTCATTCCTCGCTGGAGGCGGTAGGCTTCCTGGCGGCGATCACGGCCCGCCTCGCGAGAGCCGGCATCAGCGTCAACGCGGTCTCGGCGTTTTACCACGATCATTTGTTCGTGCCGGAGCACAGGGGCGAGGAAGCGCTGCATCTTCTGCAAAATTTGTCAGCGCCCGGGTCGGGGCATAGCGCGGATTAGCTCAACGGTTTCACGCAAAGCGCGGCCCGATCACGGGTTCCGGCGCAATCCGCCGTTGCGTCCCAACTCGGATGCGGATTAGCTTCCGCCTTCGCTCTGTGAGCTACGGCGCACAAGGGCCCTGATCCGCCCTATGCACTGCCAAACCAGCGGAGGAAAGCATGGACAAGCAGACCAAAACCGCGACCGAGCTGGAAGATATCGTGAAAACGAGAATTGGCGCCGGTGACTTTCGTGTGACCGTTCACCGCGATCCCGAAGCGGGCTGGCACGCCACCATCTACGGGAACCAGTCGGCAGAGGTTCACCGTTGCCAGGTCAAGGCTGATACGATCACCCCCGAGCTGTGTCAGCACTACGATTTGGTCGAATGAGCCGTTGACATGAGGCTCGTCATTTCCGGCATCGCCGCCCTCACTCTGTCGATCGCCTCGTTCACGCTGGCGACCGCCGAAAGCTGTGGCGACCGCGCCCAGACGTGCGTCGTGAAGTGGGGCAACCCTAAAGCCGCCTGTTATGAGCCGTTCCGAATCGCAGCGTGCGAAAAAACCGGACGCTATGTGGCTCCCAATGGAAATGTCTGGCGGGCCATCCGCGTCAGCCAGGCCAGGCAGGACTGACGCGATCCGTGAGCGACATTGACACGAAGTTTTAGTCGCGGCAGGTCAGCGCCATCGGCGCAGCCGCCCTTGCCCTCACTTTCCGGCGGTTTCGACTGAATGGAACTTGTGCCCGCCTCGGGAGTCTGTCTGCCAAAGATGGAGCACCCCATGGAAGACAACGAAGACCCGCTGGCCCGGTTTGGCCTCGATGCGATCGATCTGCGGTGGACGATGAAGGATATTGCCGGAAAGCGCTGGTTCATCCTGAACCAGGCGCATGTATCACAGCTCGTGGAGCTCGGCCTGGTCGAGATCAGAGACGACCGGCCTTTTCTGACCGTCGCCGGGCAGAACACGGTGTGGGAAGGCTGACCCCGGGATATCGCTGACCGGCGACGGATTTAGCGAATTGCCCCGGTTTCGTCGTGGCCCGGGCTGAAGATTGAAGGAGAAATAGATGCCTGCGCGGCCTCGTCACATTCCGCATGCCACCGAACGCACCGCGTTACAAAGGATGAGCCTCACCCGGGGCCTTCCGCCAGAACGACTGCATCCCGCAGGCAAGCAGGTCATCGCGGGCATGCAGGCGAAAGGCTGGATCGAAAAGCAGGCCGACGGCCGGACCTATTGCATTACGCCGGCGGGCGATGAGGCGCTGAAAGCCCCTATCCCCGTGAAACGATAGACCCGGCCCGGTCGCCGACGCGCCGGCATCGGTGGCTTGAGGCGATCCCAAGCCAGCAATTTGTCGATGCAGGCCGTGCTCTGACCACATACTCGATCTCGCAGCGTAATCCGCGACCACATCTAGCGATGCGGTGGCAGTGGACAAGACTTCAGTTACCCACCTTGCGCGCTAATCTAGAAACACAACTTCGGCTTCAAACTCGTGAAACATGGCTTCATGTACACGTTGGATACTTCTCTTCTCGCGTTTGAAGAAGATCTCAGATTCGTATCCGTCCATGTCAAGAGTATTTCCATCTTGGGACCTAAACCACGAATCGGCAAACATATTTCTAAATACGAATCCAGCGAACAGCTCGGGTGTCCATACACGCCTCACCGGAACACGCCCCTCCCGCTGCCAACCAATATGCAGATGCGCGCAGGGATGAACTAACCTTCTATATTCGTCCTCGGCGTATTCGTACCTTAAGCTTAAGCCAGCTCCGTTTATTTCTGCCTGGCCCTGCCCCCCATCGAGCGCCTCGTCCTCGATTTCCGGAACGCTCTCTTCAACTGTCTCATCCTCCTGATTTTCTATGGACACATCAGCGTCATCGAGGTCAGAGCGACCGACGTTTACGTCTTGCACTATCGAAGTCGGGTCATCTCCCCCCGATTCAACTGCGACTAATTCGAGTGGCTTTTGTACGGGGCGATAAGGAGAACCAAAGAACGCAACCTAAGCGAGAACGAACGCCCCTGCTCAAAAAACGAAAACTGTAGAATGTCGCCATCGCCGACGAAAAAATTCAAATGCCGCAAATCGACCGTCTCTTGGTAATAGGTGAGATATGTCGCCCCATCATCGACAAGGGATCTCAATCGCGAATTGTTTGGAAGCGAAGAGGGCTGGATAGTCTGCGGCTCCAACCCGAGCTTCTCGGCTAACTGGATACTAGCCAGGATCGACTTATTAAACTTTCTTCGATCCACGACCGCCACCTTCAACGTATTCCGCGATTTCTCCCTCGCTAATTCCGAGTTGATCTAGCTGATCTAAATATTGGGAGCGAACACGCTTAATCTTTTCAGTCCTCCGGCTAATGTCGTGCTGGATCATATCTACTTTAGTTCGATCCGGAACTTCGAATTCCAAATTTGGTACTCTTGAAAGCGCCTCATCGACCTCACCGATCAACTTATTTGCAAATGGGCCGACTCCGGAAATGCGTAACCACGCCTTGCTTCGGGTGAAGGCGGTGAAGACCTTGTTTCTGCCTCTTCGGACGGACATTTCGACCGCATCAACACCGACAACGAATACGGCAGCGGCCTCGTTTCCTTTGGCGCGATACACGGTTGAAAGAGTGACCATGCTGCTCATCCAAAATGGAGGATCGCTATAGGGATCGGCCAACAGATTGTTGGTTGCTACTCCACTTTCACCCAGCCGGTTCGAGATGCGCGCAAGATAGGTCTTTGCATTTCGATCATCTAGGGTGATGACCATTATCGCGTGGGGTTGCACACCCTCGTTGATAAGAGTTTTTATCTCGTTTATTACCCAGTCAATTTCACTCGAAAAATCGTCAGCCGCGAACGACGAAATAAGCGGAAATAGCTCTCCAGAAATTGAGACTGGAGAATTTTTTGCAGGACGTCGAAGAACTACGTTTCTACCGATCTCATATTTCCCCTCAATCAGCTCGTAGCCCACCGCACTCCAATGAGCCTCATCTTCGAGCATCTGAACAATTTGTTTTGAGTAGATGCCAAATCCCATGGCATGTGCAGTGACCAACACTTCAAGTTGGTTACGATAGCATTTCGTAAGAACAGTATCGTTCACTTGTCCTGCTGGAATTTTGGTCGACGCCCTCTCAAGAGAAAGCCTGGGTCGCCCCGATGCGTCAGCGCCGAACAATGTCTCCGCGGATCGCATCTTGATGTTCAAAATATTTTGCAACTCGTCATATGCCCAGACAATATTTTTTTCAATTTCGGCCGGTTGCGTGATGAGGTAGCAGAGCTCATAAAAGCTATTTGGAAAGTCTTGCCCTTCATCGATAAAAACGTAATCGTAGAATGGCTTCACTCGATCAGACTTTACGAGCTCACCACACGCGTAGCCGAAGGGATCGTTCGACTTGCGTCGAGCATCACGCAAAGACATTGGCATCTGACCAGAACGAGCACTGGCTTCGGAATATACTCCGCCAGCCCGAGAATTTCCCCAACCATGCTTTACGTGAATTTGAGTCCAATCGGGATCCTCATCCCTCATATGGCGGTAAAATTTCGTAATCAACGTTTTCAACGTATCTCGAAGACTTCTGGTGAAAAACGTGACCAGTATCTTCTTTTCTGGCTCCGATAGATGCAGCAGAGCTGCCTTGATAGCTATCACTATAGTTTTTCCGGATCCGGCCAACCCTCGTATTCGATGAGGCCCGGGCACAAGTGACAGAGCAACTTGACGTTGGGTGACATCGAAATTGTGTATATCCTGCTCCAATTTGGCGATGATCGCAGCCGCCCGCCCTAGAGGTGGTGCGGAGGCAGGCTTTACGGCAGGCGCAAGAGCCTTTGCCCCCTCGATAATTGAACGGACTTCGTTGTAAACTTCGACGCCAACACTTTCAGTTTCCACCGTGAGTAGTTGAAGTAACGACTCTTGAGAGGTAACCAGCTTACTGTTTAGCTCAGGCGAACTGATTTCTTTAGCCGAACCGTTGACGTAGATGATCGGCGTGATTTCAAACTTAAGTACTTGAATACTTTTTCGCAAAATTCTGCTTTTGACGAACCTTGAATACAAGAGGCTGGCGAAGTCGGATAATTCGACATCGAATTGACCAAGAACGGTCGCGGAAAGATCAATCAACACCGAGTCGCAATTTTTGATAACGAAGAACCCGTGATTGGCAGACCACAAGCAAATGTCGGGCTTGTAAAGCGACTTATCGTAGTCTGAATAAATCGGATAATCGTAATAAATGACAGACGTGTCGTCGTCTTGAAAAGGACCAGCAGCCTGCAGTGCTTCAATTATTGATTTTGATAGCGCGTCCGACGAGTATCGAAGGCTTGAAATTACCGCGCGCGCCATGAGTACTGACCTTGAGGAATTCGGTGTAGTTCTTGACCAACTTCAATTGGCGAAGATCGACCGTATTGTCGAGGCCCGTACAATAAGTTCGCATCGTGTCATTGTCCACCAAAGGTAGATCGGTTTGCCGCTGACGCCCGACGTCTATGTCAGTCCTATTCAATATGAGCCGCAAGCGCATGCGCGCGACCGATTGGCATTATTAAGCGAGCGTACGACACCTATTCTGCCCGACGGGCAAATCACCCCAGATGTTGGTCAACCCTCCCGGAAGAAAATATTCCTCTTCCACTCCACCTCAAATCACCCGTACAACTCCCGCCATCCTGTCCCGCTCAGAGGGGCGTCGGCCGTCGTCACGACGAGGGGCAGGTTGCGGTGGACGCGGCAGCGTCGGCGCGGGCGCAATTGCAGGGCGGGTTTCCCGTGAGCGATCAAGCGGCGTGCAGACGAACGGCGCCATAGTCTGGCGAAGCCCTCGGGCGAAGTCAGGCTGCTGCGTACGGTAAAACCGTGTGGGCCTGGCATCCGTTGCTGATGTCAAGCTGGCGGAGGCGAAGTCGGGCCAACCGGTCCGGTCAGCCTTAATCCGCCGGCGACGGTGACAAGAACAGAATTCGTCGCCTGGGTGAGCACGGCATAAGCCGTAAAACCATCGCGCAGGGAATGTCGGAGTGTTTCCGCTGACCTGTATGCTCGTGCGCGTCACTTTCTATCCTTTGCGTACGAGACCGCGGGTGCAGCGTGCGCCCCGGCATTCCCTGCGCCCTCTTATTTTCGGGCGACATGAATTTGCAAGGCTCGGGCAGAACGCCGCGAGGATGAGAATGTGTGTCTATCCACGTCATTCCGGGGCGGCGCGAAGCGACGAACCCGGAATCTCGAGATTCCGGGTTCGATGCTGCGCATCGCCCCGGAATGACGGTGCAGAAAATGGATTGCGCTCGCCATGACGGCCCCCTCACCTAACCCAACACCGCCGTTTAAATTCGGAACAATTCGCAACACACAGCTCCTGCGAATGAGTAGCGATTGCGGCTTTGATCGGCGCTTTGATCTTGCACGTTGCCCTGCTACACCGCCGCGCATGAGCAACAATCACTCCACCAAATCCTCCGTCGCCGCGATCTCGATCTTTGCGAGCGCCAGCATGGCCGCGGCCAAATTCGTGGTCGGCATTGCGATCGGCTCGCTGGCGCTGATCTCGGAGGCCCTGCACTCCTCTGTCGACCTGGTGGCGACCGTCATCACCTGGATGGTGGTGCGGGTGTCCGACAAGCCCGCCGACGACGAGCACCATTATGGCCATGGCAAGATCGAGAGCCTGTCGGCACTCGGCGTCATCGCGATGCTCTATGTGCTGGCCGGCGGCATTTTGGTCGCGGCCTATGCGCGGCTGCACGAGGGAACGCCGCCGCCGGCGCTGTCGGCGATTCCGTTCATCGTGCTGGTGGTCGACATCGCCGTGAACTTCTGGCGGGCGTGGGCGCTGCATCGCGCGGCGCGCGCGACCAAGAGCCAGGCGCTCGCCGCCGACGCGCTGCATTTCGCCTCCGACGTGTTCGGATCGTTCGCCGTCATCATCGGGCTCGCGCTCTCAGGGCTTGGGTACTGGTGGGGCGATGCGGCAGCCGCCATCGGCGTCGCGGTTGTGATCTCCCTGCTCGGCCTGCGGCTGGGCCGCTCCACCATCGAAACCCTGCTCGACCGCGCGCCGGAAGGCGCCTCGGAGAAAGCAATCACCGCGATCCGCTCGGTGCCCGGCGTGGTCGATGTCGAGCGCCTGCGCGTTCGTATGGTCGGGCCCACCCACTTCATCGACGCCATTGCCAAGGTGCCGCGCACCACCCCGATCGACCGGGTCGAGGCGATCAAGCGCAACGCGCAGGCGGCCGTCAGCAAGGCGCTTGGCGATGCCGACCTGACCTTTACCGCCGTCCCGGTCGCGCGCGACAATGAGAGCGTGCGCGAGCGCATCATGGTGATCGCGCGCAATTCCGGCCTCGCCATCCACCATGTCACGGTGCACGACGTCGGCGGCCGGCTGACGGTCTCTATCGACCTCGAGGTCGACGGCGACATGGAGCTTGTGGCTGCGCACGACATCGCCCATGACCTGGAGCGCAGCATCCGCGACGACTTCGGCGAGGACGTCGAGGTCGACACCCATATCGAGCCGCTGGAGCCGGAATTGCCCCATGGCACCGACGCCGCGCCCGGGCGCGTCGAGGCCATCAAGGCCGCGCTGACGCGGTTTGCCGCCAATGGCGCCATCCACGACATCCACAATGTACGGGTCCGCGACACCGACGCCGGCGAGATCGTCAACTTCCACTGCCGCGCCGCCCCGTCGATGAGCGTCATCAAGGTGCACGAGAACGTCGACGAGATCGAGCGCGCGTTGCGCCGCGCCTTTCCCTCCATCAAGCGCGTTATCAGCCACGCCGAGCCGCCGCGCACGTAGTCTTGCGGGTCCGTTCCCGTTTCGGACTCGCTTTTGGAATCCTTATTTTGCATTGGACAAGATTTATTTCGAATTAACGAATTGTTGACTCTCGACAGCCCCGGAAAACTGGATTCAAATCGCTGTGATTCGGAAGCGACGTGGGGTTGTTCCGGACGGTGTACAGAAAATCACCTGGTGGGGGTCTACAGCATGGCGCGTGCGCATGCGGCGAACGCGTGCGTCCAATCCGATTCGATCAAGGGATTGGCGCAGTCGATCGCAAAACCGGCCTACCATAGACTGCTTACCGCAGAACCGGCGCTGCGCCGCGCCGTGCCCACCCTGATCATTGCCTTCCTGATCACCATCTGCCTCGGCGCCTTCGTGCAGGTGATCGACCAGAGCCGGCAGAAGCGCGCCGCGACCAAGCGCGACATCGCCGCCCTCACCGACCTGCTCTCCGAACGCATCGATCGCCTCGCCGCCGTCCGGCAGGACCGCGCCGCCAACCTCGAGCGGCTGCAGGCCCTGCTGCCCGATCTCATTCCCGGCTGGGCCGTCTCCACCGGCCGTCACGTCATCGTCACCGGCGCCGATAACCGCGTGCTGGCCAGTGTCCCGACCGAAGGCGCCGGCGGCAGCGACCGCGTGCTCGACGTGATCAGCACCGCGCAGTTGCTGGCGGCACCCGGCCAGCAGGGCACCGTCAACGACATGACGCTGCCGAACGGCAGCGGCGCGATGGCGATCTCAAAGCTGGTCAAGGCGCTGCCGGGCCAGGTCATCGTGATCCAGGAGAAGAACGATCCGCTCTGGGGATCCGATGCCGCGCTCTCGGTGACGCTTTCCGCAACCACGGGGTTCGTCGTGCTGATCCTCGGCTTCGCCTTCCACTGGCAATCGACCCGCGCCCGCGAGGGCGACCTGATCAACGACGCCGTGCGCGGCCGGATTGACACCGCGCTCAACCGCGGCCGCTGCGGCCTGTGGGACTGGGACCTGTCGCGCGGCCGGATCTTCTGGTCGCAGTCGATGTTCACCATGCTGGGGCTGGACTCCCGCCACGACCTCCTCACCTTCGGCGAAGTCAACGCGCTGGTGAAATCCGACGACATCAACCTGTTCGACATCGCCGATCAGCTGATCTCCGGCAAGCTCAAGCACATCGACCAGACTTTTCGCATGCAGCACACCGACGGCCACTGGATCTGGCTGCGGGTCCGCTGCGAACTCAGCCAGGCTGCGGCCGACAGCGGCCTGCATCTGATCGGCATCGCCGTCGACATCACCGAACAGAAGAGCCTCGCCGAGAAGACCGTGGAGGCCGATCTTCGGCTGCGCGACGCCATCGAGACCATCCCGGAAGCCTTCGTGCTGTGGGACGCGGAAGACCGCCTGGTGCTCTGCAACTCGCATTTCCAGCGCCTGCACAAGCTGCCGGACTCGGCAGTGACACCCGGCACGTCCTACGAGACCGTGATCGAGGTCGGCAGCATGCCGGAAGTCCGGACCCGGCTGCAGGACGCCGGCATCCACGCGCCCGGCGCGCGCACCTTCGAGGCGCAGCTCGACGACGGCAGCTGGCTGCACATCTCGGAACGCCGCACCAAGGACGGCGGCTACGTCTCGGTCGGCACCGACATCACCCGCATCAAGGAGCACGAGCGGAGGCTGATCGACAACGACAGCCGGCTGCGCGCCAACGTGCTCGACCTGAAGAAATCGCAGGCCGAGCTTGCCGACCTCGCCGAGAAATATTCGCAGGAGAAGAATCGCGCCGAGGAAGCCAACCAGGCCAAGTCGAAATTCCTCGCCAATATGAGCCACGAACTGCGCACACCGCTGAACGCCATCATCGGCTTCTCCGAAATCATGGGCAGCGGCATGTTCGGCGTGCTCGGCTCCGACAAGTATCAGGAGTACTGCCACGACATCCTGACATCGGGAAAATACCTGCTCGAGGTCATCAACGACATCCTCGACATGTCGAAGATCGAGGCCGGCCGCATGAAGCTCGACATGGAGCAGCTCGATCTGTCGAAGATCGTGGCGGAGTCGGTACGGGTGGTTTCCGGCCGCGCCGAGGACAAGCATCTGACGCTCGACGCCGATCTCGAAAACACGATCTCGCTGGTGGCCGACCGCCGCGCGGTCAAGCAGATCTTCGTCAACCTGCTGTCGAACGCGGTGAAGTTCACCCCCGACGACGGCCGCGTCACCGTCCGCAGCCGGGTGCTGGCGGATTCCATCGTGCTCATAATCGCCGACACCGGCATCGGCATCGCCCCTGAATCGCTGCGGCGGCTCGGCAAGCCGTTCGAGCAGGTCGAGAGCCAGCTCACCAAGACCTATCAGGGCTCAGGCCTCGGATTGGCGATCGCGCGGTCGCTGACCAACCTGCACGGCGGAAACATGCGGCTGCGCTCGAAGCTCGGCAACGGCACCGTCGTGCGCATCACCCTGCCGCGCGATCCGCAAAAGGCGAAGCTGTCGGCCGCGGCCTGAGCCGGCGGCCTATTCCAGCGTCGGCGCGACCTCACGCGCGACCTGCACCAATGCTGCGATCAACGGCGTCATCGGATCGCGCTGCGGGATCACGAGGCCGATGCTGTAATTGACCACGGGGTCGACGATCGGAATGCTGCGGACCGCGTCCGCCAGTCCCAGCGTCTCCGCCAGCTTCGCCGGCATCACACTGGCCCAGCGCCCGGTCTTGACGTGGGTGTAGAGCACCAGCAGCGAGTTCGACGTCAGCGTCGGAACGGCTTCCGCGCCCACCGATTTGAGCGCGCGGTCGATGATGCGGCGGTTCTGCATGTCCGGCGTCAACAGGCACAGCGGCACCTGCCCGACCTCCTTCCAGGTCACCTGCTCGCGATCGCCGAACATCGCATCGGGCGCCGTCAGCAGACGATAGCTTTCGTTGTAGAGCGGAATAGTGCGAACCTTGCCGATCGGCTCGTTCTCGATATAGGTCAGTCCGGCATCGACCTCGAGATTTTCCAGAAGCCCCAGCACGTCCGCCGAGGTGCAGGAGCGGATTTGAAACTGCACATCGGGATGCTTGGCGCGGAACGGCGTCGTCAGCGACGCCACCATGCCGAGCACGGTCGGGATCGCGGCAAGCCTGATCTCGCCGGAGAGCTTGTCCTTGAGGCCGTTGATCTCCTGGCGCATCGCACGGGCATCGCCGACGATCCGTCGCGCCCAGTCGAGCGTGCGTTCGCCCTCCGGCGTAAAGCCCTGAAAACGGGAGCCGCGCTGCACCAGCATGACGCCGAGGATTTCCTCGAGCTGCTTGAGGCTGGTCGACATCGTCGGCTGGGTGACGCCGCAGGCCTCCGCAGCCCGTCCGAAGTGCCGTTCCTTGGCCAGCGCCAGCAGAAGTTCAAGCTTGTCGATCAAGAAATGTGCCTCAAAAGTTGACCGTGAATCCGGCTGTTCCGCCGTCACGAATACCACGGCCGCCGCGGCCTCCCTACGCCAAAAGCGGCGGCCCGAACGCGCGGCAGTTCCGTCATCGCGATTTCATATCGCCTCATTTCGACAGCCTATTGATAGCGTTTCCGTATCGCAGCATGAGACAGCTTTATTGATATCTGGAGCAATTCCAATTCTGATCCGCGGGCCATAACTCCTGAGCGAGAACGCGGATGACACCGGCCTACGAACCCTGGAACGAGGCGCGCGGCGCCGAGATCATCGCCGAACATGACAAGGTTGAGGGTCCGACGCTAGTGATCCTGCACGCGCTGCAGGAAGCCTTCGGTTACGTCCCGGAGCCCGCGATTCCGATGATCGCCGCGGCGCTCAATTTGTCGCGCGCCGAGATCCATGGCGTGTTCACGTTCTATCATGATTTCCGCGACCAGCCCGCCGGGCGCCATGTACTGAAACTGTGCCGCGCCGAGGCCTGCCAGGCCGCCGGTGGCGATGCGCTTGCGGCGCGCGCGGAAAGCAGGCTCGGCATTTCGCTTGGACATACCACCGCCGACGCGCGCGTTACGCTGGAACCGATATATTGCCTCGGCCTCTGCGCCACCGCGCCCTCGGCGATGCTGGACGGCCGCGTCATCGGACGGCTCGACGAAGCGCGGATCGACGCGCTGGTTGCGGAGGCGCAGCGATGACGATGCGCCTGTTCGTTTCCCGTGATGCCGGCGCGGTTGCGGTCGGCGCCGATGAAGTAGCCCAAGCGCTGGAACAGGCCGCCCGTAAACGGGGCCTTGCCATCGAAATCGTCCGGCCCGGATCGCGCGGGCTCTATTGGCTGGAGCCGATGGTCGAGGCCGCAACCCCCAAGGGCCGGATCGCGTTCGGCCCCGTGACCCCGGCTGAGGCGCTGTCCGTGCTCGATGCCATGGCCGCCGACGGTCCGCACCTGTTGCGGCTTGGCGTCGCGGACGAGATTCCCTGGCTCAAGCGCCAGACCCGCCTGACCTTCGCCCGCTGCGGCGTGATCGACCCCCGGTCGGTCGAGGACTACCGCGCCCATGACGGCTACAGGGGCCTGGAGCGGGCGTTGCGACTGACCTCGGACGAGATCCTCGCCGACGTCACGGCATCCGGGCTGCGCGGGCGTGGCGGCGCCGGCTTCCCGACCGGCATCAAGTGGAAAACCGTGGCGCAGACCAGCGCCGATCGCAAATACATCGTCTGCAACGCCGACGAAGGCGACAGCGGCACGTTTGCCGATCGCATGATCATGGAGGGCGATCCCTTCGTCGTGATCGAGGGCATGACCATCGCCGGCATTACCGTCGGCGCCACCAGGGGCTACATCTACGTCCGCTCGGAATATCCGCATGCGGTGACCGCGATGAACGCCGCGATCGCGGCGGCGAAGCGCGCCGGTTATCTCGGCGCCAAAATCGGCGGCTCCAGCCACAGCTTCGACCTCGAAGTCCGGGTCGGCGCCGGCGCATATGTCTGCGGCGAAGAAACCTCGCTCTTGGAAAGCCTCGAAGGCCGCCGTGGCATCGTCCGCGCCAAGCCGCCGCTGCCCGCGCACCAGGGCCTGTTCGGCCGGCCGACCGTGATCAACAACGTGCTGTCGTTCGCCGCGATCCCCTTCATCCTCGCCGGCGGCGCCAGGGCCTATGCGGACTTCGGCATGGGCCGCTCCCGCGGCACCATGCCGATCCAGCTCGCCGGCAATATCAGACATGGCGGCCTGTTCGAGACCGCCTTCGGCATCACGCTCGGCGAACTGATCGACGATGTCGGCGGCGGCACCTTTACCGGCCGGGAAGTCCGCGCGGTTCAGGTCGGCGGTCCCCTGGGCGCCTACTTCCCCCGCGCATTGTTCGACACCCCGTTCGACTACGAGGCCTTTGCCGCGCGTGACGGGCTGATCGGCCATGGCGGCATCGTCGTGTTCGACGACAGCGTCGATATGTCCAAGCAGGCCCGCTTTGCGATGGAATTCTGCGCCGTCGAATCCTGCGGCAAGTGCACGCCCTGCCGGATCGGTTCGACCCGCGGCGTCGAGACCATCGACAAGATCCGCCGCGGCGAGCGCGTAGCCGAGAACATCGCCGTGGTCGAAGATCTCTGCAACACCATGAAATTCGGTTCGCTCTGCGCGCTCGGCGGCTTCACCCCCTACCCCGTGTCGAGCGCGCTGAAACATTTCCGGGAAGATTTTGGCCCGGCGCCCACCAAACTTCAGGCCGCGGAATAGGAGATCGCCATGTCGCTGATCCAGGAAACCGATTTCGGAACCCCGCGCTCGAAGTCCGAGACGATGGTCACGCTCACCATCGATGGCCAGAGCATCACCGTGCCCGAGGGCACCTCGATCATGCGTGCGGCGATGGAAGCCGGCACGCAAATCCCAAAACTCTGCGCCACCGACATGGTCGACGCGTTCGGCTCCTGCCGCCTGTGCCTGATCGAGATCGAGGGCCGCGCCGGCACGCCGGCCTCCTGCACCACGCCGGCCATGAACGGCCTCGTGGTCCACACCCAGACCGAGCGGCTGAAGAAGCTGCGCAAGGGCGTGATGGAGTTGTACATCTCCGACCATCCGCTGGATTGCCTGACCTGCGCCGCCAATGGCGACTGCGAATTGCAGGACATGGCGGGCGCCGTCGGCCTGCGCGACGTCCGCTACGGCTACGAGGGCGAAAACCATGTGTTCGCCAAGGCCGACGGCTGCAGCAATGACAACTGGATGCCGAAGGACGAATCCAATCCGTACTTCACCTACGATCCCTCGAAGTGCATCGTCTGTTCGCGCTGCGTCCGCGCCTGCGAGGAAGTGCAAGGCACCTTTGCGCTGACGATTTCCGGCCGCGGCTTTGACAGCCGCGTGTCGCCTGGGATGAGCGAGAGTTTTCTGGGCTCCGAATGCGTTTCCTGCGGCGCCTGCGTGCAGGCCTGCCCGACCGCGACCCTGACCGAAAAATCCGTCATCGAGATCGGCCAGCCCGAGCATTCGGCGGTGACGACCTGCGCTTATTGCGGCGTCGGCTGCACCTTCAAGGCCGAAATGCGCGGCGAGGAAGTCGTGCGCATGGTGCCCTACAAGGACGGCAAGGCCAATCGCGGCCACTCCTGCGTCAAGGGCCGCTTCGCCTGGGGCTATACCACCCACAAGGAGCGCATTCTCAAGCCGATGATCCGCGATGCGATCGCCGATCCCTGGCGCGAAGTGTCGTGGGACGAAGCGTTCGGCTTCGCCGCCGCGAAGTTCAAGGGTATCCAGGCCAAATACGGCCGCGACGCCGTCGGCGGCATCACCTCGTCCCGCTGCACCAATGAAGAAACCTATCTGGTGCAGAAGCTGATCCGCGGCGGTTTTGGCAACAACAATGTCGATACCTGCGCCCGCGTCTGCCATTCGCCGACCGGCTACGGCCTGTCGACGACGTTCGGCACCTCGGCCGGCACCCAGGATTTCGATTCCGTTGAGCATACCGACGTCGTGATGATCATCGGCGCCAATCCGGCGTCCGCCCATCCCGTATTCGCCTCGCGGCTGAAGAAGCGGCTGCGCCAGGGTGCCAGGCTGATCGTGATCGATCCCCGCCGCACCGAGATGGTGGAATCGCCGCACGTCAAGGCGCTGCACCTGCCGCTGATGCCCGGCACCAACGTGGCCGTGCTCACCGCGCTCGCCCATGTCATCGTCACCGAAGGCCTGGTCGACGAGGCCTTCGTGCGCGAGCGCTGCGACTGGAGCGAGTTCGAGGAATGGGCGGCCTTCGTCGCCCAGAACAACAACAGCCCCGAAGCCACCGCGATCATGACCGGCGTCGACCCGAAGGACCTGCGCGAAGCCGCGCGGCGGTTCGCTACCGGCGGCAACGGCGCAATCTATTACGGGCTCGGCGTCACCGAGCACAGCCAGGGCTCGACCACGGTGATCGCGATCGCCAACCTTGCGATGGCGACCGGCAATATCGGCCGACCCGGCGTCGGCGTGAACCCGCTGCGCGGCCAGAACAACGTCCAGGGCTCCTGCGACATGGGCTCGTTCCCGCACGAACTGCCGGGCTACCGCCACATCTCCGGCGATGCGGTGCGCGACCAGTTCGAGGCGATGTGGAACGTCAAGCTCAACCCGGAACCGGGCCTGCGCATTCCCAACATGTTCGACGCCGCGATCGAAGGCACCTTCATGGGGCTCTACGTACAGGGCGAGGACATCCTGCAGTCCGATCCCAACACCAAGCATGTGGTGGCGGCGCTGTCGTCGATGGAATGCGTCATCGTCCACGACCTCTTCCTCAACGAGACCGCGAACTACGCCCACGTCTTCCTGCCCGGTTCGACCTTCCTGGAAAAGGACGGCACCTTCACCAATGCCGAACGCCGCATCCAGCGCGTCCGCAAGGTGATGACCCCGCGCAACGGATTGGCCGACTGGGAAGTCACCATCGGCCTTGCCAAGGCGATGGGCTACGACATGCACTACGATCACCCGTCGCAGATCATGGACGAGATCGCGGCGCTGACGCCGACCTTCGGCGGCGTGTCCTACGCCAAGCTCGAGGAACTCGGCTCGGTGCAATGGCCCTGCAACGAGAAGGCGCCGGAAGGCACGCCCGTGATGCACATCGGCGGCTTCGTCCGCGGCAAGGGCAAGTTCGTCATCACCGAATACATCCCGACCGACGAGCGCACCGGGCCACGGTACCCGCTGCTGCTGACGACGGGGCGGATTCTCAGCCAATACAATGTCGGCGCACAGACCCGCCGCACCGAGAACGTCGTCTGGCATGCCGAGGACCGGCTCGAAATCCATCCCCACGACGCCGAGCAGCGCGGCGTGCGTGACGGCGACTGGGTGCGGCTCAAGAGCCGCGCCGGCGAGACCACGCTGCGCGCCGAGATCACAGACCGCGTCGCGCCGGGCGTGGTCTACACCACGTTCCACCACCCGGACACGCAGGCCAATGTCATCACCACTGAATATTCCGACTGGGCCACCAACTGTCCGGAATACAAGGTGACCGCGGTGGAGATTTCGCCCTCCAACGGCCCGTCCGACTGGCAGAAGGCCTATGACGAGCAGGCCCGCCACTCGCGCCGGATCGCACCGGCGGAAGCCGCGGAGTAACGGATGCCCGAGCCGGTCTACATGGCGGATCGAAAGATATGGCGTGACGGCAGCCTCCGTGAAGGCGCGCGCCTGATCCCGGAGGAGACCGCGCTGGCGCTGACCTATAATGGCGGCACCTACGCCGTGATGATGGGCACGCCGCAGAACATGCGTGATTTTGCCATCGGCTTCAGCCTCAGCGAGGGCATCGTGCAGTCCGCCGACGAGATCGCCTCTGTCGACATCGTCGAACTCGACGACGGTATCGAGTTGCGGATGTGGCTGGCGTCGTCGAAGGCAGAACTCCTTAGCGATCGCCGCCGTCACATCGCCGGCCCCACCGGCTGCGGCATCTGCGGCATCGATTCCATCGCCGAGGCGGTTCGGCCTGCGGCAGTGGTTACCGGAGGCCCCTCGTTCTCGTCGCGCGAGATCATGACCGCGATGGCCGGCCTCGCGCCGCTGCAGGCGATAAACATCGAAACCCGCGCGGTGCATGCCGCCGCGTTCTGGACCCCGGCGCGCGGCATCGTCGTGCTGCGCGAGGACGTCGGCCGCCACAACGCGCTCGACAAGCTCGCCGGTGCACTGGCCCAGGACAAGGTTGTGGCCGGCGACGGCATGGTGCTGCTGACCAGCCGGGTCTCGGTCGAGATGGTGCAAAAGACGGCTGCGATCGGCGCCCCAATGATGGTCGCGGTGTCGGCGCCTACCGCGCTCGCCGTCCGCATGGCGGATGCCGCCGGCATCACGCTCGCCGCCATCGCGCGCGCGGATGGGTTTGAAGTCTTCACCCACCCGGAGCGGATCAAGGGGAACGAGGAAAACGCGCCTAAACTCAAGACCGGCGCCAGCGGAGCAATTCATGTCGTCGCCTGAGCGTTTGATCTACATGGCCAACCAGATCGGCTGGTTCTTCCGGAGCCAGGGCCACGACCAGGCGGTGGCGGGTGTGGCCGAACACATCCGGAAATTCTGGGACCCGCGGATGCGAAAGCAGATCTTTGCGCATCTCGACAGCGGCGGCGCCGGGCTCGATCCCAACGTGCGGGACGCGCTGGAAACGCTGAAGCAGACGTAGGGGGCAAACTTACCCTCCCCTGGAGGGGGAGGGTCGGCTCACATGGAGCGTAGCGGAATGTGAGACGGGGTGGGGTGATCTCTCCTCGGGCACTGCTCGCAAGGAGAGACCGTCACCCCACCCCGCCGCTCATTGCATGAGCGTCGACCCTCCCCCTCCAGGGGAGGGTAAGCGAGAGCCTCGCGCGGATAAGTGATTCAGTTTTCGAAGAGCCCAAGCCGTCATTGCGAGCGAAGCGAAGCAATCCATCGCGCCGCACGAAGAAAGAATGGATTGCTTCGTCGCTACGCTCCTCGCAATGACGTTGAGAGGTTTCGGCCCGCGGCTAAGCGCGTAGGGTGGGTTAGCGAAGCGTAACCCACCACTTTTCTCACCGGCGCAAGGATTTGGTGGGTTACGGCTTCGCCTAACCCACCCTCCGAATTCACCCGACAATTTCCAGAAACACCCGTCGCACCTCGGCCTGGGTTTCCCGTACGCGGGCTTCCAGCGTCGAGAAATCCGGGGTGTCGCCGGCACGCGCCATCACGCGCTGCAGGTTTTCGCCTGCGGTTTCCGGATTGAATTTTTCGGTGACGCAAAGGCGGATGATCTGCGTCAGATCGTGATAGAGCCTTGTTGCCGAGCGCAGAATCTCGGCCTCCGACTGCGGCAGCACGCCGAGGCGCGCGGCGTTGTCGAGCACCTGCAGCGTCGAGACGCTGAGGATTTCAGGTTTCGCCGCGGCATGAACCAGCTGCAGGTACTGCGCAATGAAGTCGATATCGACGAGGCCGCCGGCGGCCAGTTTCAAATCCCAGACGTCGTCCTCGCCCTTCTCGAGCGCGATCGCCCGGCGCATGTCGGCGACGTCGCCGGCCGTGCCCGCAGCATCGCGGGGCCGCGTCAGCACGCCGCGAATGACGTCCTCGATCTTCCTGCGAAACGCCGGCGACGACGAAATCACGCGCGCGCGCGTCAGCGCCATGTGCTCCCAGGTCCAGGCCTCGCGCTCCTGATAGTCCGCAAAGGCATCGATCCGTGAGGCCACCGGCCCGGCCCGGCCCGACGGCCGCAGCCGCATGTCGACGTCATACAACACGCCGTAATTGGTTCGGGTGGTGAAGGCCGAGATCAGCCGCTGGGTGAAGCGGGCGAAATACTGCGCGCCATGCAGCGATCGTTCGCCGTCGGAATCGGGATTCTCGTCGTCGAAATCATAGAGCAGGATCAAATCGAGATCGGAGGACGCCGTCATCTCGCGGCTGCCAAGCCGGCCCATCGCGAGGATCGCGGTCTCCTGCCGCTTGATCCGGCCGTGCTGGGCCGCGAAGCGGTCGGTGACCAGGCCATGCACGGTATTGACGATGCCCTCGGCGACGTCGGCAAAGGCGACGCTGGCCTGCTGCGCCGACACCGTGCCGGACAGGATGCGCGTACCGATCAGGAACAGGCTCTCCTGCCCGAACAGCCGCAGACGATCGAGAAATTCCTCGTAGGAATCCGCGTCCTTCAGGGTCGCCGCCAGCCGTGCCGACAATTCCTTCTGGTCCGGCATCGCGCCGAAGAAGCGCGGATCGATCAGCCCGTCCATGATCTGCGGCTGCCGCGCCAGCATGTCGCCGAGCCGCGGTGCCGCACCGAGGATCAGCGCCACCAGCGCCACCAGATCGCGGTTCTGGCTCAACAGCGAAATCAGCCGTCCGCCGCGCTGCAGCGCCCCGAGGAACCGGTCGAACGCGGCCACGGCGTCGTCGGGGTCTTCGGCATGCGCGAGGCCGTCGATCAGGCCGGGAACGAACTCGATGAACGCATTCCTGGTGACTTCACCGCGGAGCACGCGATAATCGCCCGCCATCCATTGCTGCACGGTCTTCGCCACCATCATCGGCTTCTTGAAGCCGAGCGTGGCCAGATGCGCGAGCAACCGCGGATCATCGGGACCGCCGCTGTAGTCGACGTCGGGCAGCTTCGCCGTGCCGGTCGGATCGCCCTCGAACAGCTTGCTGTAGTGCCCCTGCACTGTCTTGAGGTGGCCGAGCAGGTCTTTCGCGAAGGAAGCGCGGCTGTCATAGCCAAAGAAGTTTGCGAAGCGCTCCACGGCCTCGCGATCGTCGGGCAGCGCATGGGTCTGCTCGTCAGCGATCATCTGCAAGCGGTGCTCGACCCGGCGCAGAAACTCGTACGCGTCAGTCAATTCCTGGCACGCCTCGAACGTGATCCAGTTGCTGTTCGCCAGTACGTTCAATGCCAGCAGCGTCGACCGCACCCGCAGTTCGGGATGCCGGCCGCCCGCGATCAATTGCTGGGTCTGCGCGAAAAATTCGATCTCGCGGATGCCGCCGCGGCCGACCTTGACGTTATGGCCCTCCACCGCGATCTCGCTCTGGCCGCGATAGGTCTGCATCTGCCGCTTCATGTCGTGGACATCGGCGAGCGCCGCGAAATCCAGATGCTTGCGCCAGACGAACGGGGCAAGTTCCGACACCAGCGCCTCGCCGGCCCTGGCGTCGCCGGCGCAAGGCCGCGCCTTGATCATCGCCGCGCGTTCCCAGGTCCGCCCTTCCCGCTCGTAATAGTGCAACGCCGCGTCGATCGACATCGCGACCTGCGTCGAGGCCGGATCCGGCCGCAGGCGCAGATCGACGCGGAACACATAGCCGTCGCCAGAGCGTTGCTGCAGCAGCCTTGCCAGCGCCTGCGTCACCCGCACGAAGAACGGCGCCGGTTCGATGTCCGGAACGAGCGACGTGGCGGCGGGATCGAAGAACACGATCAGATCGATGTCGCTGGAATAGTTCAGTTCGCCCGCGCCCATCTTGCCCATCGCAAGCACGATCAGCCCGGAGCCTTCCTCGGGCCGGTCGAGATTCGCTGCCGTCATCCGGCCGCGCCCGACCTCCTGGCGCAGCAGGAAGCGCAGCGCCGTCTGTACCGAGGCCACCGCCAGATCGGTCAGCGCCGCCGTCACCCGCATCACCGGCCAGACCCCGCCGATGTCGCACAGCGCGATCAACAGCGCTGCTTCCGCCTTCATGCGGCGAAGCAGATGCATGACCTCGGTCTCGCTGCCCACCGCGAGCACGTCCCGCGCGGTGTTCTCGATCAGCGAGGCGAGGTGCGACTCCGGGTCGCATGCCAGCACGCGGATCAGGCGCGCGGCGTCAGCGCGGACCAGGTCGAACAGATAGGGGGAGAATTCCGCGATCCCGAGCAGGATGCGCTTCGCATGCGGGCGGTCCAGCCACGCATCGATCACAGCCGACTGCTCCGGCTCGAGTTCGGCGAGCCAGTCTTTCAGATGCTGTTCGGCATTGCTGGCGGCAGCGACATGCGGCCCGCACACGAATCGCGCGGCCAACCGATGTCCTTCCGCGTTGCCCGGCGCGGATGAATTCATGCCACCTTCTGTGGCACATCCGGCGTTTGAGCCGCAAGCCTGTCGCTCGAGGGAGCCCTGACGGGCCCGATTGAATCAGGCCCGGGCGCCAGCTCTCTGTTTTGACGTTTCTTCACGCGAACCGGTGTCCACTTCGCTCGAAAACGCGATGTCAGGCAACGCCGGGATCGCCAGCGTCGCGACCAGGCCGGGATGCGAATCGCCAAGCCTGAGTTCGCCGCCATGCAGCGTCGCCACCGCCGACGCCAGGCTGAGGCCGAGGCCGGAGCCCGGCAGCGTGCGGCTGGCTTCCAGCCGCACGAATCGTTCGACGGCATGCCTGCGATCGCCTTCCGGAATTCCCGGTCCATGGTCGCTGACGCTGAGCAGCACGGAATCGCCCTCGCGCCGCGCCTCGATCAGAATCTCCCGGCTGCGGGCCGCGGCAGCCGCGTCCAGCGGCTGCACCACCGGCGACGGCTTGCCGTATTTGATCGCGTTCTCGACCAGGTTGGCCAGCGCCTGGCCGATCAGCTCGCGGTTGCCATGCAACCGCACCGGCGCGGTCTTGACCCGCAAGGTCATGCCGTCGTCCTCGGCCAGCGGCTCGTAGAGTTCCTGGATGCCGTTGGCGACGTCGGCGGCGTCGAAATCGTCCATATTGCCGCGCGCCTGTCCGGACTCGGCCCGCGCGATCATCAACAGCGCGTTGAAGGTGCGAATCAGGCCGTCGGATTCCTCGATGGTCCGTTCCAGCGCCGCGCGATACTCGGCCTCGCTGCCGGAGCTCGCCAGGGCCTCCTCGGCGCGGTTGCGCAGCCGCGTCAGCGGCGTCTTCAGGTCGTGGGCGATGTTGTCGGAGACTTCCTTGAGGCCCACCATCAGCGCCTCGATGCGCTCCAGCATGGCGTTGAGATTTTCGGCGAGGCGATCGAGTTCGTCGCCGCTGCGCCCGACCGGCAACCGGTCGGAGAGATCGCCGGCCATGATGCGCTGGGCGGTGCCGGTCATGGCGTCGATCCGGCGCAGCACCCGACGCGCCACGAAGATGCCGCCGCCGAGGCCGAGCACGATCACGACCAGCAGCGACCATTGCGCGGCGTGGGCGACGATCCCGAACAGTCGCCGGCGCTCTTCGAGATCGCGCCCGACGAGCAGCCGAAAACCGTTGTCGAGCTGGGTGACGTAGACCAGCGCGCGGTGATCACCCGTGTCCTGGTCGTCGAGCCTTCGATAGGCGGTCTCCGACCAGCCGATTGAGCCCATCACACCCGGGGCCAATGAGGCGACATTGCCGCCGAGCGCGGTCCCGGTCGGTGTGGTGACGAGATAGAGATTGGCGCCGGGCCGCAGCGAACGGTTGCGGATGGTGGAGTCCAGGCCGCGCAGACCGCGGCGCGTGTAGATGTTGTTGATTTCGGCGATTTCGCCGTTCACCGTGGTCGTGATCTGCTCGGTGATCAGCCGGCGCGTGTTCCAGGCGAAATAGCCGAGCAGCGACGCGGCGAACAGCGCAAACAGAAACAAATAGGCCAGCGTCAGCCGGAACGCCGTGGTGCGGATCAGTTTACCGAATGCCGTCACGGATCATGTATCCGGCGCCGCGGATCGTGTGCAGCAGGGGCCGTTCAAAACCCTTGTCGATCTTGGAGCGCAACCGTGAGATATGGACGTCGATGACGTTGGTCTGCGGATCGAAATGGTAGTCCCAGACGTTTTCCAGCAGCATGGTGCGCGTCACCACCTGGCCGGCATGCTTCATCAGATATTCGAGCAGGCGGAATTCGCGCGGCTGCAGCGTCAGCTCGTCCTTGCCGCGCGCCACGCGGTGGGACAGCCGGTCGAGTTCGAGATCGCCGACCCGATAGGTGGTCTCTTCGGCCGGACCGCCGTGACGGCGCGACAGCACTTCGACGCGGGCCAGCAGTTCGGCGAATGAATAGGGTTTTGGCAGATAATCGTCGCCGCCGGCGCGCAGGCCCTTGATGCGGTCGTCGACCTGGCCGAGCGCAGACAGAATCAAGACCGGCGTATGGTTGCCCTTGTCGCGCAGCGTACCGATGACGGACAGGCCGTCGCGCTTGGGCAGCATCCGGTCGACCACCAGCACGTCGTAGTCGCCGCCGTCGGCCATCGACAGGCCCTCCTCGCCGTCGCTGGCGAGATCGGCGACATAACCGACCTCCCGGAACGCCTTGACCAGATAGTCGGCGGACTCGCGGTCGTCTTCGATGATCAACAGGCGCATTTCGGGGGCGGTTGCGGTCACGGGAATGGACTTTCTCTCACCATGGCGCGGGCCGCCTGCCGATGCAAGGCGACCCGGAACGCTCTCGATTAAGTGAAAAAAATAAGGGAAAAAAGCGGGCGGTGAAGCTGGGGGACTCCACCGCCCTTAGGCCCTTCCGACGGAGGGGGGCGTATTCCATCGAAAGGTACTCTGTGGGAGCGAGCTCTTGGCCCGCTCCCCGGAAGGAGCCGTCGGCGGGGGCGACAATGCCGGCGAAACCCTCCATCTCGTATTTAACCCTTGGCCAGCGGTACTGCCACGAACCGCGACGAACCGCCGCTCTTCACGCGCATGAGAACGCTGTTCTTGTTGTCGGAGCGCGCGGCGTTGATCGCCTCGCGGACGTCACCGGCATTGGTGACGCTCTTACCGGCAACTTCGAGAATCACGTCGCCTTCCTTGAAGCCGCGTTCGGCGGCCGCGCTCTTCGGGTCGACCTCGGTCACCACGACGCCATCCTTGCCGGCGCCGGCGACGCTGTTGGCGGGGGCGACCGTCATGCCGAGCTTCGGCACGTCGGTACCCTTGGTCGCATTGCCGCCATCGTCCTTGCCGAGGTCGGCCTTGGCCTCGATCGTGTTCGGCAACTGGCCGAGCGTCAGGTTGATGACCTTGTCCTGGCCCTTGTGCATGACGTTGAGCTTGACGGCATTGCCGGGCGCGAGACCGCCGATGGTGCGGGCGAGTTCGCGGGCATCCTTGACCTGCTCGCCATTGACCGCAGTAATCACGTCACCGGATTCGATGCCGGCCTTGGCCGCCGGACCGTTCGCCTGCGGTTCCGCCACCAGCGCACCTTCCGCCTTCTTCAGGCCGAGGCTGTCGGCGATGTCAGCCGTCACCGGCTGGATCTGGACGCCGATCCAGCCGCGGCTGACCGTGCCCTTGTCCTTGAGCTGGGCGATCACGCTCTTCACGGTCGAGGCGGGAATCGAGAACGCGATGCCGACGCTGCCGCCGGACGGCGAATAGATCGCGGTGTTGACGCCCATCACCTCGCCGGACACGTCGAACGCCGGGCCACCCGAGTTGCCCTTGTTCACGGGCGCGTCGATCTGGATGAAATCGTCATAGGGGCCGTTGCCGATGTCGCGGCCGGACGCCGAGACGATGCCGGCCGTCACCGTGCCGCCGAGGCCGAACGGATTGCCGACCGCAAGCACCCAGTCGCCGATCCGCGGCTTGGTGTCGGAAAGTTTGGCAAACGGGAAGTCGTTGCGACCCTCGACCTTGATCAGCGCGACGTCGGTGCGGGGATCGGTGCCGATCACCTTCGCACTATAGGTCTTGCCGTCGTCGGTCGTGACTTCGACCTTGTCGGCGCCATCGACCACGTGGTTGTTGGTCACGGCATAGCCGTCAGCCGAGATGAAGAAGCCGGAACCCTGGCCGGTCACGGCGCCACGGCCGCCACCGCGCGGTCCGCCGCGCATGCCGGGGGGCAATCCGTCCGGACCGCCGAAGCGGCGGAAGAAGCGCTCCATCGGCGAACCCGGCTGGAACGGCGAATCTTCGTCCTTGTTGGCGCTGTCGTCCTTGCTCGCGACCTTCTCGTTGATGTTGACCTTGACCGAAATCACCGACGGCTTCACGCGCTCGACGATGTCGGCAAAGCCGACCGGCTGCGCGACCTTGCGCACCTCGTTGTTGACCTGCGCGTGGGCGGCGGTGGTGAACACATCAACCGGACCCTGCGACGGCGAGAAGCCGTAAACGGCGGCGCCGAGGCCGGCGACAACGGAAGCCATCAGCGCGAATTTGCGCGCCGAGAACAGCGTGCGCCGCGGGGCCTGATACGACGGAAGCGAGGAAAGATCGACGGGACGTTCGGTCATTGCTTGAAATCTCCAGATCCAGAAATCGACGGTGCGGGGGGCTGGGCACCTGACAGGACTGAAGATGGGGTTTCGCGCCTTACCGCGCGCTGGCTGGGGGGTTAAATTTTTGTAATGAAGGAGGTTACGGATGCGGCAGTTTAGCGCAGGCAATCAATGGCTTAGCGCAGGCGGAAAAGCGGCTTTTGGAGGGCGGAACGGGCTCCCACACCCTCCCCGTCATAGCTGGGCATACGCTCCCCAGCAGAATCCTCGTCATGGCCGGGCTTGACCCGGCCATCCACGTCTTCAGCACCTACAGAGAAGTAAGTCGCGGATACCCGGGTCAAGCCCGGGCATGACGGAGCAAGCTCAGGCCTTCTTGAGGTTCAGCCGGCCCATGAAATGCCGCTTGCCGAGGGGAACGCCGTTGGTCCGCAGGATGTCGTAGGCGGTGGTGGCGTGGAAATAGAAGTTAGGCAGCGAGAACGACATCAGGAAGCCCTCCGCCGTGAAGGGCAATTGCCGTTCGCCGAGATGGAACGCGACGTCGCGGCCAGCCAGCCCGTTGACCGCCTCCGGCGTCAGGGCCGACAGGGCTTTCTGGGTATCGGCCACCAGTCCCTGCAGCCCGGCATAATCATACGGCGTCTTGAACGCCGGCGGCTTGAACACGCCCTGCTGCACGCCTTCGATGGCGCCGCGGGAGTGTTGCGCGACCGAGATGATCTGAAACCGGAACGGCAGCATGTCGGGCGCCAGCCGCGTCTCGACGATGGTTTCCGGATCGATGTTATTTTCCTGAAAATGAGCGAGGCCGCGCTCGAGTACGCCGCTGAGGCCGCCCAGGATCTGCAGGTAGTTCGCCACGGTGGCGTCATAGAGCGAAAAGGCCATGTTCAAATCTCCCCCTGATGATGCTTTTCTTAATGGCCGGAAGTCTTAGCGCAAACCGGCCCGCTTGCCATCCTGAGAACGCTATGGATCAGGCCCGGTTTTCCCGCGCGGACTCGGCGGCGATCAGGCGATCGATCCGGGCCTCTTCCTCCTCGGTCAGATGCTGCAAGGAGGGATCGCCGCTGCCGGCGGATCTCTGGCGGCGCCGGTTGTGCAGCCAGAGTGCCAGCCCGCCGCCGGCCAGCGCCAGCGGCGGCAGCAGCCACAGCACCAGCGTATGCTGATTGACGCGCGGCTTCAGCAGCACGAACTCGCCGTAGCGCGCCACCAGAAAATCCATCACCTGGTTGTCGCTGTCGCCGGCCGCGATCCGCTCGCGCACCAATAGCCGCAGGTCGCGCGCCAGCGGCGCCTCGGAATCGTCGATCGACTGGTTCTGGCACACCATGCAGCGCAGTTCGCGCGACAGGTCCCTCGCCCGCGCCTCCTTGGCCGGATCGCCCATGATCTCGTCGGGCTGCACGGCGAAAGCGGCGGGAGCCGCAAAAGCCGCGAGCAACACAATGGTCAAAATCGCAATCAGCTTCCGCATCGTTTCTCCTCACCCTGAGGAGCATCGCGAAGCGATGCGTCTCGAAGGATGGCGACAGTCGGGCCTCATCCTTCGAGACGCCGCTACGCGGCTCCTCAGGATGAGGAAAAAACTACTCCGCCGGCTGCAGCGCGCGCGAGGCTTTCGCGGGCTTCGGCGCGCCGACGCGCAACCTGCGGTCCGATAGCGACAGCATGCCGCCGAACGCCATCAGCACCGGTCCCCACCAGATCAGGAGCACCATCGGCTTGTGATAGATCCGCACCGCGATCGCGCCCTCGGCGGTGGTGTCGCCGAGCGAAATATACAACTGGCTGGCGCCGCGCGTCAGCAACGCGGCCTCGGTGGTCGAGGAGCCCCGCGTGGTGAAATTGCGCTTCGACGGCGTCATGACGCTGAGCTTCTCGCCGTCCAGATTGACGGTGAACTGCGCGATCATCTCGCGGAAATTCGGGCCCTGACGCTGCGTCAGGCCGTCGAGCTTCAATTCATAGCCGGCGACTTTTGCGACGTCGTCCGGTTTCATCGTGGCGATATATTCGCTGTTCCAGGTGGTTTCGCAGACGATCCCGATCAGCGCCACACCGACGCCGGCATGCGCGAATGCGGTGCCCCAGGTCGACCGCGGCAGGCCGCGCGCACGCCGCATCGCAATCCCGAAGCCAACGCGAAACAATCCCGTGCGCTCGGCAAGATCGCACAGCGCGCCGGCAATGACCCACACCGCCAACCCGATCGCCAGCGGCGCGAACGTGCTGCCGCCATGGATCCACGCAAACAGCACCGCCATCGCGATCAGCGCAGCGATGCCGGCGGCGATCAGCCGCTGCGCCGCGCCGACGAGGTCGCCGCGTTTCCAGGCCAATAACGGTCCGAACGGCACCGCGATCATCAGCGGCACGAACAAAGGTGCAAAGGTCAGGTTGAAGAAGGGAGCGCCGACCGAAATCTTGTCGCCGGTCAGAACTTCCAGCGCCAGCGGGTACAGCGTGCCGATGAAGACGGTGGCGCAGGCCGTGGTCAGGAACAGGTTGTTGAGCACCAGCGCGCCTTCACGCGAGATCGGCGCGAACAGCCCGCCCTGCTTCAGGGCCGACGCACGCCAGGCGTAGAGCGAAAGGCTGCCGCCGATGAACAGGCACAGGATCAACAGGATGAAAACGCCGCGCGTGGGATCGGTCGCAAACGCATGCACCGAGGTGAGCACGCCCGAACGCACCAGGAAGGTGCCGAGCAGCGACAGCGAGAATGTCAGGATCGATAGCAGGATGGTCCAGACCTTCAGCGCGTTGCGCTTTTCCATCACCACCGCGGAATGCAGCAACGCGGTGCCGGCGAGCCACGGCATCAGCGAAGCGTTCTCGACCGGATCCCAGAACCACCAGCCGCCCCAGCCGAGTTCGTAATAGGCCCAGTACGACCCCATCGCGATCCCGAGCGTGAGGAATATCCACGCCATCAGCGTCCACGGCCGCACCCAGCGCGCCCAGGCCGCGTCGATCCGGCCCTCGAGCAAGGCGGCCACCGCAAACGAAAACGAAATCGAAAACCCGACATAGCCGAGATAGAGCATCGGCGGATGCACGGCGAGGCCGATGTCCTGCAGCACCGGATTGAGGTCGCGGCCCTCGATCGGCGGATTGGCAATGCGCAGGAACGGATTCGAGGTGACGAGGATGAACAGATAGAAAGCGCTGGCAATCCAGGCCTGCACCGCCAGCACATAAGCGCGCAGCGACAGCGGCAGATTGTTGCCGAAGGCGGCGACTAGGCCGCCGAACAGCGCCAGGATCGACACCCACAGCAGCATCGACCCTTCGTGATTGCCCCAGACGCCGGTGATCTTGTAGATCAGCGGCTTCAACGAATGCGAATTCTCGAACACGTTGGCGACGGAGAAATCCGACGTGACGTGAAGCCACACCAGTGCCGTGAACGAGGCCGCCGCGAACAGCAATTGCGCAAGTGCGGCGGAACGCGCGACGTTCATTAGCGCGGTATCGCCCCAGCGGGCGCCGGCGATCGGCACCGTGGACTGAATCAGCGCCAGCGCGAGCGCGAGCACCAGCGCGTAATGTCCGGCTTCGGCGATCACCGCATGGCTCCCTGCGCGGGCTGAGGTGCCGCAGAGGCGCTCGGCTTCGCACCGTAATCGTCCTTCCAGTGCCCTTGTTTCTTCAGGGCGTCGGCGACGTCCTTGGGCATGTAGGTCTCGTCGTGTTTTGCCAGCACGGTATCGGCCTTGAAGACACCCGATGCGTCGAGCGCCCCCTCGGCGACGACGCCCTGCCCTTCGCGAAACAGGTCGGGAAGGATTCCCTTGTACGATACCGGCAGCGTGGCGCCGCCGTCGGCGACGGCAAACGAGATCGCGAGATTGTCGCCGCGCACCAGCGATCCCGGCTGCACCAGTCCGCCAAGGCGAAAGCGCTTGCCGGGCTGAATATGCTTCTCGGCCGCCATCGACGGCGTGGAGAAGAACACGATGGAATCGCGCATCGCGTTCAGCACCAGCGCCGCCGCAACCGCGAGCACCGCGAGCGAACCGCCGATCATCGTCAAACGCCGCTGCTTGCGCGTCATGAAATTCCTCTGTCCTGATACTCGGTTCTGATTGAATCAGAACCGAGCTCTATATTTTGACGCGTTTTCTTCACGCGAACCGGTGCCCACTTCGCTCGAAAACGCTTTGGGCGCATGATGTCAGCCATCAAGCCCCATATTCTTCAGGCCTTCATTGAGCTGGCGCAAGCGTTCGGCGTCGTTGGCAACCGCCTGACGGGCGTCGGTGAGCGCGCTCACCGCCTTGTCGCGGTCGCCCATCACCATATAGGCGCGCACCAGCCGCAACCATCCCTCGACGTCGTCGCCGTTCTGCTTCAGGCGGATCGCAAGCCGATCGACCATGCCGCGGATCATGGTGCCGCGGTCGGCCTCGCTCATGTCCTTGGCCGCCGTCATCGTGTCGTTCGACAGCGCCGGCATATTGGGGCCACCGACCCGCACCAAGGCGGCCTGGACCAGCGGCCGCCACGGCGCCTCGGCCGGCGCCTTTTCGAGCATCCCGCGCCAGATCGCAGCGGCGTCGGCCTGGCGGCCGTCCTGCTCGGCGGCCAGCCCCAGGAAATAGCTGGCCTTGGGCTCATCGGGCTTTTGCGCGACCGCGCGCTCGAATTCGGCCTTGGCCTCTGATGTGACGACGCCGCCGGCCGAGCCCATCAAGGCCTCGCCGAGGTCGGAGCGGCGCTCGGCGCTGTCGCCATTGTAGGTGATCGAATTGCGATAGGCCCGGATCGCCTCGTCGTAGCGGCCGAGCCTTGCCAGCACCGGCGCCAGCACGTTCCAGCCGCGACCGTCGGTCGGGTTCTTCTCCAGATGCGCTTCCACCTGCGCCACCAGATTGTCGAGCGGCTGGTTGGCGTCGGCGACGCGGGTACGCGAAGCCAGCGGGAAATCGCCGAGCTGCGGCGATCCGACCGAGAGGTAGAAGGTCACCGCCGCGATCGGCAGTGCGACCAGCGCCAGGATGGCCGAGGCGCGGCGCAATCGGAGATTGGACTGCGCCGGAGCCGCGCGAACGCTGTCCACGGCGGCAAGCAGGCGGCGGCCGATCTCGACCCGCGCCGCCTCGGCCTCAGGGCTGCCGATCAGGCCTGCGGCGACGTCGCGATCGATTTCGGCGAGCTGGTCGGTGTAGACCGCAGCCTCAGTACCGCCACTGGCGTCCGATGCCCCGCGGCTCAACGGCCAGAGCACGGCAAAAATCGCCGCGACCGTCATCAGCGCGAACACAAACCACAGTGTCATCAAGCGGTTCCCGGGCGGAACGGCACTTTCCTGGCAAGCGCCGATGCGCCGCTTTACACCACTGGCGGCAAGCCCGGCAATTGACAATTAAAGGAGCCAAATCAGGCCGGAAAGCCGGCCGATTCCGCGGAAAGCCGCGGCTGACCGCCCTACCCCGCGCGCGGGGCTTTTCGCTCGACGACGACGGCATTTTCCGCCGCCCGGCTCATCAGCGACGCGTAATCGTGGCCGAACAGCACTTCGCAGAAGCGGATCGCGGCCTTGACCTGCATCTGCCGGTAGCTGCGCGACTTGGTGTCGCCGCCCCGCAGCGACTGCACCAGGCTTTCGGTCGATCGCTCGACGTAATGTTGCAGGTCGGAATAGGTTCTCAGCGTCACCTCGTTGATCGCGAGTTCGCTGGCATAGGTGCGGCACACCGCGACGAAATCGATCAGCGCAGCGGTTTCCTCGACCTCGACGGCATCAACCTTGGGGGCGGAGCCGATGTCCTTGTCGGCGCGCTGACGCAGGATGCGGCGGACCCGGCCGGGGACGCTGTCGATTTCCGACTGCAGCGAGTTGGAGATGTCGGCGCGGATCGACGCAAGCTGGCGGCCCCACGCCGAATCATGGCGCAGATCGAGTTCGGTTCGCAGGCCCCGCGCGCTGTCGTGAAGCGATTTCAGCTGCTCGCCGACATTGTCGAGCTGGCCGCGCCGGATATCGGTGCGCAGGCAGGCCGCGAGGAACGACAGATCGTGCAGCGCGATCGAGACCGCAATGCCGTAGGGAGTGGCGGCAACGCGAACTTCATCGTCCGACGCCGCCATCTTGATCGCGAGCCGGATGATCTGCCAGGGCGCCACCAGCCGCTGCATGATCACCGATATCGCGAACGGCAGCAGTTGCGGCGTCTGCAGGGAAGGCAGGTTGAGCGCCGAGGTCACCGACGCCATCTGGGAATCGCCAAACGACCGGAGCTGGCTGGGAAGCCGGCTGCCAAGCGCATCCAGCGCTTCGCGCGTCTGCAACACGGCCCCGATCGACAGCAAATCCTCGACGACATTGGGCGCGCCGATGCGCGACAACGCGCGCTGCGTATCCACGCCCGGGACCGGGGTTGAGATCTTCGCGATCGCCTCGGCTGCGGCGGCCTGAAACTTGCGGGCTGCGGCTTCGAGACCGGCGTTCGAGCCGCTGCGCCTGATCTCGGCAAGCGACGCTTCGAACGCACGTGTGGCATCGGCGGCGCCGTCGCGGCCGAGCCATTGCCAGATCGGCGACAGCGACGTGCGGCGGATCTGCCCTGGCCGTATCGGAAAATTGCTTTCGACCAGGAACGGCTCGAGCGGCTGAAACAACAGCCGCGCCGGATCGTCGCTGCGCGGCCGCGCTTCGTCATCGTCCTCGGCCCCGCGCACCACCTTGCGCAGCTGCTCCAGCACGAAGTTGGCGACGGCGACGTCCTCCCCCCGCTCGATGGCGCGCTCGAACTCCCGCATCAGCAGCGCCTGCGCCTGTGGCGGGAGCTGGGCGAGATAGTCCCTCAGACGCTCGGTCGATGTCTGGCTCATGGGCCTGGCGTGAATATGCGTGTGTCATCCCGGACGGCAAAAGGCGTCCAATGGCGATCTTAAAAGTGTGCGCGTTAAGAAGTCGTTTAGGAATGATGAAATCGGCGACAGCATGGCTGGTTTCCGCTCATCGACGGGGATACCTCGCTTCTCTTGTTTTGACGCGTTTTCTGCGCAGATAAGTCTACGCAATCCGCGTAAACTTGATTGCTTTGCGAACCGGCGTCCACCCACGGATCAAGTCCGAGGGCATGCTTCGCTCGAAAGCGCTCTATATCCCCGGCAGCACCAGTTCGGCCCGCAAGCCGCCGGTCGGGGCGTCGCCGAGAGCAAGACTGCCGCCATAGAGGCCGGCGAGATCGACCACGATCGACAGGCCGAGCCCGGAACCCGGCTTCGACTCATCCAGCCGCTGGCCCCGTCGGGAGACCTGCGCGCGCTCGGCGGCCGACAGGCCGCGGCCGTCGTCGTCGACAATGATTCGCAGCCGCGGCCCCGCCCCGGGCGCCACCGGAGCCTCGATCAGGACCTCGATGAAAACCTGCGAGGTGGCCCATTTGCAGGCGTTGTCGACGAGATTGCCGGCCATCTCCTCGAGATCCTGGCGCTCGCCACGGAACCGGGCTTGCGGATCGGCCCTGACCTCGATCGTGATGCCGCGGTCGCGGTGGATCTTCTCCATGGTCCTGCGCAGCGCTTCGAGCGCGGGCGCTACTTCGGTAACGGTGCCGATGATGGTGACGCGCGCGGCGATGCGCGCCCGCTCCAGATGGTGCGCCACCTGGTCGCGCATCACGTCGGCCTGCTCCAGCACCTTGTTGGCAAAGGGATCGATCGGGTGCGCGGCGGCCTCGTTGACGATGACCGACAGCGGCGTCTTGATGGCATGGGCGAGATTGCCGACATGGGTACGCGCGCGCTCGACGATCTCGCGATTGGCATCGATCAGCGCATTGGTCTCGCGTGCCAGCGGCGCGATTTCGACCGGGAACTCGCCCTCCAGCCGTTCGGCGCGGCCGGACCTGATATCGGCAATCGATTCCGAAATGCGCTTGAGCGGCGCGAGGCCAAACCGGACCTGGAAGATCGTGGTCAGCAGCAGCACGATCCCCAGCGCTGCAAAGGTACCGCCGAGGTAATAGTCGAAGCTGCGGGTCTCGTCGAAGATTTCGGTGGCGTCGCCGGCCACGCTGACCAGGAATTTGCCGTCGGTGCCGAGATCGACCGGCCGCTCCACCATTCGCAGACTCTGGCCTTCGGGACCGTCGACATAGCCGAGACGGATGCCGGCGGCCGTCAGTTCCGCGCCGTGGTCCTCGAGCTTCGGCAGCTTCTTGTCCCACAGCGAGCGCGATGCCCGCGTTTCGCTTTTCTCGGTGTCGGTGCGGACGATCTGCCAGTACCAGCCGGACAGCGGCAGTTCGAACAAGGGCTCGCCGAGCGACTGGAACTGACGGTCGGGCGGCTCGTCCGGGGTCGCGACCTCGGCGATCAGGGTGCGCAGATAGAGATTGAGACGGCGGTCGAAGGAACGCTCGGCCGCGTTGCGATACACCGACGACAGCACGATGCCGGTGATGACCAGGATCACGACCACCCAGGCGGTGGCCGACAGAAACAGGCGTGTGGCGAGCGAGCTGCCGCGCATCAGAGCATGATCCCGAAAGGCATGTCCGCGGGCCGTGAGCCTGCGGACGAATACCGGTTTTCGGATAAGATCATGCTCGCATGAAAGAGCAAATCAGGTACCGGGCGACGGCGGCGTCAGCAGGTAGCCGAGCCCGCGCACGGTCTGGATGATATCGACGTCGAGCTTCTTGCGGATACGGCCGACGAACACCTCAATGGTGTTGGAATCGCGGTCGAAGTCCTGATCGTAGAGATGCTCGACCAGCTCGGTGCGCGACACCACGCGTCCGGTGTGGTGCATCAGATAGGCCAGCAACCGGTATTCGTGCGACGTCATCTTGATCGGATTGCCGGATACGCTGACCCGTCCGGTGCGCGTATCCAGCGAAACCGGCCCGCAGGTCAGCTCGGACTGGGCATGACCGGTCGAACGGCGCAGCAGCGCGCGAATTCGCGCCAGGATTTCCTCGAGGTGGAACGGCTTGGCGACATAGTCGTCGGCGCCGGCGTCGAAGCCCTGCACCTTGTCGCTCCAGCGGTCGCGCGCGGTCAGGATCAGGACCGGCATCGCGCGCCCGTTGCGGCGCCATGCCTCCAGCACCGAGATGCCGTCCATCTTGGGCAGGCCGATGTCGAGCACGACGGCGTCGTACGGCTCGCTGTCGCCGAGGAAGTGCCCCTCCTCGCCGTCGAACGCGCGATCGACCACATAGCCGGCATCGGTCAGCGCCGTCGTCAACTGACGGTTCAGATCCGGATCATCCTCGACAACAAGCAGGCGCAAGCTGGCCTCCAATAGTGAGCTTCACGATATCAGGTCCCAAGATGAGGCTCAGCGGCGTGAACAGGCTATGAACAGGGCAGACGGTGCAATGTTACTTTTTCGTCATGCGGCTCAAGGCCTAACATGCCTCTTCATGGGGCCCAAGAGGCCACCGCGGCGGTCAGAGCCCGGCCGGCGGTCCCCTGACGACGATCAAATCGACCGGACCGCCGGGCCGGTCGTCGTCGAAAACCCCGACGGTCAGCCGGCCGGTTCGCCAGGCCAGCGTGTCGAGATTGGTACGGCCGTCGAACAGCAATGGGCCATTGGGATCATTGTCGTGGCCGTGAACGACGTGGCGCGCGCCGAACCCGCCGCCGTATCCGGTCGGATAGCGCTTCCACAACAGCGTGGCTTCGCTCTGCTGCGCCAGCGGCAGCTCGGGATCGACACCGGCATGGACGTAGACGCGATGGGCATCGACGTGCATCAGTCGCAATTGGTCGAGCCACGCGATGTGGGCTTGCGGCACGGCGGACGGGTCGCCGCCATAGGACGCGAGCGCCGCGGCGCCGCCTTTGTCCATCCACAAAGCCAGCTTCGCGGGATCGCGCAAGCCTTGCACCATCATGGCATCGTGGTTGCCCTTCAGCGCCACCAAATTCCAGCCGGCAATGCCCGCGCGCAGCCGCTCGACGACCTCTCTGCTGTGCGGCCCCTTGTCGACGTAGTCGCCGATCGCAACGATGACACCGCCATCGCCGCCGCGATGGGCCGAGATGTCCGCGAGCGCGCGGACCAGCAGATCGTCGCGGCCGTGAATGTCGGGAATGACATAGGTAAAGCTCATGCGGCAGATGCGGTTCCGGCTGCGATGCCGCGACGGTCCTATTCCAAGCGAGCGCCGTCAACAACCGGCCGCACAATCTGCTCGCGAACATCCCGTGATGCGCCGTCACGCATCGAAGCAGCGATCTCAGGTCCGGAAGAACACGAACCAGACCACGCCGAGGATCAGGACCGCGAGCCCGGTGGAAGCCACCAAAAGCGCCAGCACCGACGGGCCGGGTTCGGCCTGGCGAGCCTCGGTCGCGGTTTCGACAATCCGGCCGTCTCGCTGCGTTGCCATGGGAACCTCTTCGAGTAAGTGCCTGTATTGCCAGCTATTGCGTCGACACCGGCTGTCAAAAGCAACGCATGGTCGGAGATCCTGTTCCGAACTTTCGGGCACAAGGATTGTGGACGGCGGTCCCAAAAGGTCGCAGCCCCCGGTGCGATAGTCCCCGGGGCGATAGTCCCCGGGCGCTAGCCGCCGGCCCGGAGGCACGGGCCGCCCCGATCCGGCGACGGTTAACGCCGTTGGCAGATTCCCGGCCCCGCGATGTTTGAGACCGGGCCATCCGATGGTATTATTGCCGGTCGTCTGTAGCGTCTTCGGAGTATCCCATGGCCCCCCGCGCCAACTGGAAGGGTTTTCTGCGCCTTTCGCTCGTGACCTGCCCGGTCGCTCTGTATCCGGCGACCTCGGATACCGAAAAGGTCTCCTTCAACCAGATCAACCGCAAGACCGGCCACCGCATCAAATATGCCAAGGTCGATGCCGATACCGGCGAGGAAGTCGCCAACGAAGACATCATGAAGGGCTACAAGATCGACACCGACACCTACATCGAGGTGTCGAAGGACGAGCTTGACGACATCGCGCTGGAATCGACCCGCACCATCGAGATCGACGAATTCGTTCCGCGAACCGATATCGACAGCCGCTATGTGATCCGCCCCTATTATCTGGTGCCGGACGGCAAGGTCGGCCATGACGCCTTCGCGGTGATCCGCGAAACCATCCGCACCATGAACAAGGTCGCGATCGGCCGCGTGGTGCTGACCAACCGCGAGCACATCATCGCGCTGGAGCCGCTCGACAACGGCCTGATGGGAACGTTGCTGCGCTACCCCTACGAGGTCCGCAACGAGAAGGAATATTTCGACGACATCCAGGACGTCAAAATCACCAAGGACATGCTGGATCTCGCCAAGCATATCGTCGAGCAGAAATCCGGCTCGTTCGAGCCGGACCAGTTCGAGGACCGCTACGAGCAGGCCCTGATCGACCTGATCAACCAGAAGCGCAACGGCCTCGGCACGACCGCCAAGGCCGCCCCGAAATCCGGTGGCAATGTCATCAATCTGATGGACGCGCTCAAGCGCAGCCTTGCCGGCGAAAGGCAGGCGGCGCCCGCCGCCAAGGGCCAGGTCCAAGAGAAAACGAAGGGCAAGAAGCCGAAGAAGCGCGTCGAGGGCCAGCGCGAAATGCTGCTGCCGATCAGCGGCGGCGGCAAGCGCGCCGTCAAGGAAAATGCCAAAGAAGCGCCGAAGAAGGCCGAGAAGCCGGTGCGCAGCACCGCCCGCGCGAAGAAGGCCGGATGATCGCGCGAGCGCCGGCGCGGGATTTAAGCGCCGGCCTCAATCGCCGCCACAGTCGCCGTCCCCACCGAAATCCAATCCGCTGAAATCGCCGCCGTCACCACTGCCGCGCGACCGCTTCCTGAACATCAGATCCATCAGCAGGACGAAGACCAGTACGGCGGCGAAAATGCGCCACGGGTATTGCCTGACATAGTCGATGATTTTCGGACCCCAGGTCAGAAGCAAAGGCCCAAACAGCAGCTCCTGCATGACGCCGCGGCCGATCTGCCGCTACTTGAGCGACGTGCTGACGTCGGCGAACTTGGTGCTCAAGGCGGTGCCGATGCCGTTGACGACGGTCACGATCACGATGCTGAGGCCGCCGGCAATGATGCAATATTCGATAGCGGTCGTGCCGGATTCATCGTCAAAGAATTTCTTGATTATTTGGCGCATCCCAATCTCCTGTCGGCGCTTTCCATGGGATTCTCCAGCGCCATGCCAGGACGGAACGCTAAGCGAAGACGGTTGATGACGCCTTGATGAACAGGATGAACGATTGGTTAAGCCGGCGACGCAACGCACCCGGTATTCATACGGGCGGGAAAATTTACTTTGGAGTGTGGCTCGCCCTTCCATGGTCGCCCGATTGGCGTCGTCCGGAGTGAGCGCACATGGCCACGCAGAAGCGTGAGGCTCGAAAGAACTATATCGGCCTTTTGAGCGACGAGCTCGAAGCGCCGCACGCTGCCGCCTCGCCGGCCGCGGCCGATCGCCCGATCAGGAACTACGTTCTGGGCCTGATGGCCCATTTGTTCGGCCGCCGGCGCGAAGCGAGGTAATGTCCTCACCTCGCCAGGCCTTCTGCTCGGGCGGTTGCCGCCGCCATTTGGAGGGGTCAAGCCCCCGGGCGGCAAAACGCATATCTGCACTTCCGAAGGCAGGCGCCGCCTGCGCTTTACCGGGCGGTTAAATCCTGTTCCAACTGTCGGAAATGGGCCGGACCAAACCGGCCCGCCACATCCAAGGGGAGACCGCCATGAAACTCGGCACCGCCATTGCGGAAATCATGAAGCGCGAGGGCATCGAGATCCTCTGCGGCTACCCGGTCAACCATCTCATCGAATATGCCGCCAATGCCGACATCCGTCCGGTGATGGTGCGCCAGGAACGCATCGGCATCCACATGGCGGACGCGATCTCGCGCGTCACCTCGGGCCATTCGATCGGCGCGTTCTGCATGCAGCATGGACCCGGCGCCGAAAACGCCATGGGCGGCGTGGCGCAATGCTACGGCGAATCCGTTCCCGTGCTGGTGCTGCCGATGGGCTATGCGCGCAGGCTCGCCAATATCGACCCCAACTTCAACTCCAGCCAGGCGATGCGGTCATTCTCGAAATCGTCCGAGCCGATCAACATCGCCGCCGAAGTCTGCAACATCTTCCGCCGCGCCTTCACCAAGCTGAAGAACGGCCGCGGCGGGCCGGTGATCGTCGAAATCCCGGCTGACATGTGGAACGAGGACGTGCCGGAGCCGCTGAACTACACGCCGGTGCTGCGCACCCGTTACGGCGCCGACCCCGTGCATGTGAAGGAGGCCGCAGCGTTACTGGTCGGCGCCAGGCGGCCGGTGATCTATGCCGGCCAGGGCGTGCATTACGCAAAAGCCTGGCCGCAGCTCAAACGGCTGGCCGAACGTCTCGCCATTCCCGTCACCACCAGCCTCGGCGGCAAGTCGTCGTTTCCGGAAACGCATCCGCTGTCGCTCGGCTCGGGCGGCCTTGCCGTGCCGCGCGCGGTGCCGAAATTCCTCGCCGAAGCCGACGTGATCTTCGGCATCGGCTGCTCGTTTACGGAAACCTCGTTTGGCATCGCGATGCCGAAAGGCAAGACCATCATCCATTCGACGCTCGATCCCAACCATCTCAACAAGGATGTCGAGGCGAAGATCGGCCTGGTCGGCGATGCCGCCCTGGTGCTCGATGCGCTGCTGGAGGAAATCGGCAAGACCGTTGCGAAGGATCGCGACGCGAGCGCGGTCGCCGCCGAGATCGCGGCCTCGCACCAGGAGTGGCTGGCGAAGTGGATGCCGAAACTCACGCATCACGACGCGCCGCTCAATCCCTATCGCGTATTGTGGGACCTGCAGCACACCGTCGACATCAGGAATACCATCATCACCCATGATGCCGGCAGTCCGCGCGACCAGCTTTCGCCGTTCTGGAAATCGGTCGAGCCGTTGTCCTACATCGGCTGGGGCAAGACCACACAGCTCGGTTATGGATTGGGCCTGGCCATGGGCGCCAAACTGGCAAAGCCCGACAAGCTCTGTATCAACGTCTGGGGCGATGCAGCCATTGGGTTTACCGGCATGGATTTCGAGACCGCGGTGCGCGAGCGGATCCCGATCATGTCGATCCTGCTGAACAATTTCTCGATGGCGATTGAGTTGAAGGTGATGCCGATCTCGACCGAGAAATACCGCTCGACCGACATCTCAGGCGACTACGCCGCGATGGCGCGCGCCTTCGGCGGCTATGGCGAGCGGGTGACCAAGCCGGAAGACATCATCCCGGCGATCAAGCGCGGCATTGCGAAGACGCAGGAGGGCATTCCGGTGTTGCTGGAGTTCATCACCAGCAAGGAAACCGAGGTTTCCCGCCCCGGGACCTGAGCGTTAATCGCTTGGCTTGTCTGACTTTTTTGCGCGCCGGCTCTGGAAAAGGGCCCAATGGCGCTGGCCGGACCGCGTCCGGAATGAAATAATCGGTCCAGTCGAAGACCAACATGGGTCTCCTTGCAAATTGGCCCCCTCTCTCGGCCTGCGGGGCGAAATGGATTTGAGCGAATGACCGCGGTTCCGCCGGACGTGGTGGCCGATCTCGGCAAGCTGGTTGCCGAGCTGGAGCAGCGGCTCGAATCCAGTTTCGCCGCGCATGACGCCGCGATTGCCCAGCAGGCTGCGACCGCGCAGGAGAATGCCCAGCTGCAAAGCGAACTGGCGATCGCGCGTGACCGCCAGAATGCCAGTGCCGAGATTCTGCAATCCATCGCGAACACCTCGGGTGATGCCGAACAGGCGCTGCGACGGGTCGCGGAGACGACGGCGCGCCTGTTCGGCGCTTCCAGCGTCACGATCCGCATCGCCCGGGATGGCGAATGGGGCCAGTCGATCAACGTCGGTGCCGGTTCGGAGCGCATCGCTGCGGAAGTGTCGGCCGCACGACTGCGGCTTGGAGGCCGGAACCTGCCGAGCATGGTGCTGGGCGAAAACCGGCAGATCCACATTCCCGACCTTGACAATCCCGATCCTACGATCGTCGACTGGCCCGGTATTCCACCCGCCCGCGCGGCAGGCACCCGCGCCATGTCGGGCACACCGCTGCGGCGTGAGGGCAACCCGATCGGCGTTCTCATCGTGCATCGCGATCGGCCGGTACCTTTCACCGGCGAGGAACTGGCGGTGCAGCAAAGTTTCGCCGACCAGGCCGTGATCGCCATCGAGAACGCGCGGCTGTTCAACGAGACGAGAGAAGCGCTGGAACGGCAGACCGCAACGGCCGAAATCCTGAAGGTCATCGCCAGTTCGCCATCCGATGTGCAGCCGGTATTCGAGGCCATTGCGGCCAGCGCCAACAGGCTGGTTAGCGGTTACTCCACCGCGGTGTTCAGCATCGTCGATGATACGCTGCACTTGTCGGCTTTCACGCCAACCAATCCTGCAGCCGATGCGGCCCTCAAGGGGTCGTTCCCCAGACCGTTGTCGACAGGGCCATGGGCCGAACAAACCCGCAATGGCGAGATTATCCATGTCGCCGACATAGAAACCGACCCCGCCGTACCGGAGAATTTTCGGAGCGTGTGGCGGATGCGCGGCTTCCGTAGCCTTCTCTTGGTCCCATTGGTGCGCGACCGGGTCACGATAGGCATGATCAATGTGACTCGGACGGAGCCCGGCACATTTGCCGCTCATCACGTTCAGTTGCTCCAGACTTTCGCCGACCAAGCTGTGATCGCGATCCAGAACGCGCGGCTGTTCAACGAGACACAGCAAGCTCTGGAGCGGCAGACCGCGACCGCCGACATCCTCAAGGTGATCGCCTCCTCGCCGTCGGACGCGCAGCCGGTGTTCGAAGCGATTGCGACCAGCGCCAACCGCCTGGTCGGTGCGTTCGCGACTGCGGTCTTCCGCTTCATCGATGGCAGCGTCCATCTCGCCGCGTTCACTCCGGTCAATCCGGCTGCCGACGCAGCACTCAAGGGGGATTTCCCCACGCCTGTCGATGAGTTCGAGGGGTTCAGGCTGGCCCAGCACGGCACGCCGTTCCCTATCCCGGACACTGAAGAGATACCGCACGCGCCGATCAGGGAGATCGCGCGGCTGCATGGTTTCCGCAGCATGTTATTCGTACCCCTGATGAACGGCGGCGTCCCGATCGGCATCATCAGCGTAACGCGCGTCCAACCCGGATCGTTCGCCGATCACCATGTTCAGTTGCTGCAGACCTTCGCCGATCAGGCCGTCATCGCGATCGAAAATGCGCGGCTGTTCAACGAGACAAAGGAGGCGCTGGAGCAGCAGACCGCGACGGCCGAGGTCCTGAGCGTCATCAGCAGTTCAGCGGGCGACCTTGCGCCGGTATTCGACGCCATGCTCGGCAAGGCGATGCAGCTCTGCGGCGCCGCTTTCGGCGTGCTCAATACCTTCGACGGCGCCATGTTCCATACCGCTGCGACCTATGGGCTCCCCCCTGCCTATGACGAATACCGGCGCAAGCAGCCGCTGGATTACGGCCCGGGCACGGCGCCCGCGCGGCTGCTGCAGGGCGAACCGACTGTCGAAATCTACGACCTCCTCGACTCGGATACTTATCGCAAAGGCGAACCCAACCGCCGCGCGCTGGTCGACCTCGGGCGCGCGCGCTCGCTTCTCGCGGTGCCCTTGCTAAAGGAAGAGCACGTCGTCGGCAATTTCATGATTTTCCGGCAGGAGCCGGACCGCTTCACGGAAAAGCAGATTGCGCTGCTGAAGCAATTCGCGGCCCAGGCCGTCATCGCGATCGAGAACACGCGGCTGCTTCGCGAACTGCGCGCCAGCACCGAGGATCTCAGCGAATCGCTGCAGCAGCAGACCGCCACCGCCGACGTGCTCAAGGTCATCAGCCGCTCGGCGTTCGACCTGCAGGCGGTGCTCGATACGCTGGTTGAATCGGCAGCCCGGCTCTGCGAGGCGGATATGGCCGCCATCACCCGGCGGATAGGCGACGTCTTCTATCGGGCAGGGTCGTACGGCTTTCCGCAGCAATTCAAGGACTATGCGCGCGCCACTCCCGTGACGCCGGACCGGCGAACAATCACCGGCAGGACGTTGCTCGAAGGGCACATCGTCCACGTCGAGGATGTACTCGCCGATCCCGACTATGATTTCGAAGGCCAGCAACTGAGCGGCAATCCCCGCAGCTTCCTCGGCGTGCCGTTGCTGCGCGAGGGCATCCCGATCGGCGCGTTGACGTTGACCCGATTGGCCGTCAAGCCCTTTACCGCCAAACAGATCGAACTGATCACGACTTTCGCCGACCAGGCCGTCATCGCCATCGAGAACGTGCGCCTGTTCGACGAGGTGCAGGCGAAGACGCGTGACCTCTCCGAAGCGCTGACCTACCAGACCGGAAGCGCCAACATCCTCAGCGTGATTGCTTCCTCGCCAACCGATGTCGGGCCGGTTCTCAAGGCCATTGTCGAGAGTGCCTGCGAGCTTTGCGGCGCCTTTGATTCAGTCGTGCTCCTGAAGGACGGCGACGACCTGCGTTTCAGCGCGCACCATGGCCCGATACCGATGAGTCTGGAGAAGTGGCCGATCAACCGCAACTGGACCGCCGGGCGTGCGTTTCTCGATCGAAAACCGGTGCACGTGCACGACCTCCTCTCCTCTGAAGGCGACGATTTCCCCGAGGGCCGGGAGATGTCGCGCCGCATGGGCCATCGCAGTATCTTGAGCGTACCTTTGCTGCGCGAGGGCGAAAGCATCGGAACCATCGTGCTTCGCCGGACGGAGGTGAATCCGTTCAGCGATAAACAGATTACCTTGCTGCAGACCTTTGCCGACCAGGCCGTGATCGCCCTTGGCAATGTCAGGCTGTTCGAGGAGGTGCAGGAGAAAACCCGCGACCTCTCAGAGGCGCTGACCTACCAGACCGGGAGCAGCAATATCCTCAGCGTAATCGCATCTTCGCCAACCGACGTTGCGCCTGTACTCAAGGCCATTGTCAAGAGTGCCTGCGAGCTTTGCAGTGCGTACGATGCCGTGGTGCGGCTTAGGGACGGCGACGATCTGCGCCTGAGCGCGCATCAGGGTCCGATACCGACAAGTCTCGATAGATTGCCAATCACCCGCGACGTGACCGCGGGACGTGCGTTTCTCGACAAGAAGCCGGTTCATGTACACGACCTGCTATCCCCTGAAGGCGATCAATTTCCAAAAGCACAGGAGATGTCGCGTCATGAGGGAGGCCATCGCACAATCCTGAGCATACCGCTGCTGCGCGAGGGTGAAAGCATCGGAGCGATTGTGCTTCGGCGTATTGAAGTGCATCCGTTCAGCGACAAACAGATTGCCTTGCTGCAGACTTTTGCTGACCAGGCCGTGATCGCCATCGGCAATGCCAGGCTGTTCGAACAGGTCCAGGAGCGCACCAGAGAATTATCGCAATCGCTCGACAATCTGCGCACCGCGCAGGACCGGCTGGTGCAGACCGAAAAATTGGCTTCGCTCGGCCAGCTCACCGCCGGCATCGCGCACGAGATCAAGAACCCGCTCAACTTCGTCAACAATTTTGCGGCCCTTTCCGCCGAACTGACCGACGAGTTGAACGACGCGCTGAAGCCCGCCGTGCTCGCCGACAAAATCCGCCGGGAAGTCGACGAATTGACCGACCTGCTCAAGGACAATCTGGAAAAAGTTGTCCAGCACGGCCAGCGCGCCGACTCCATCGTCAAGAACATGCTGCTGCATTCGCGCGAGGGCTCCGGCGATCACCGGCCGGCCGACGTCAACGCGCTGGTCGATGAAAGCCTCAACCTCGCCTATCACGGCGCCCGCGCCGAAAAGCCCGACTTCAATGTCACGCTGCAGCGCGACTTCGATTCCAGCGCCGGTATGATCGAGGCGTTTCCGCAGGAAATTACCCGCGTCTTCCTCAACCTGATTTCGAACGGCTTCTATGCCGTGAACAAACGCAGGCTCCAGTCCGGCAACGCCGCGTTCGATCCGGTGCTCAGCGTCGCCACCCGCGATCTCGGCGACAGCGTTGAGATCCGCATCCGCGACAACGGCACCGGCATCCCCGACGAGGTCAAGGACAAGATGTTCAATCCGTTCTTCACGACCAAGCCTGCCGGCGAAGGCACCGGGCTCGGCCTGTCGATGAGCCATGACATCATCGTCAAACAACATGGCGGCACAATCGACGTCGAGACGGAGCCCGGACAATTCACCGAGTTCCGGATCGTTCTGCCGAGGACCAGCACGCCTCCAAACAAGAGCCGAGGTCAGACGTGAACATTTTGGTGCTTGTGGTCGACGATGAGCCCGACGTCGAGGCGTTGTTTCGTCAGCAATTTCGCAAGGATTTGCGCGCGCAGCGTTTTGTGATGGATTTCGCCAATTCGGCGGCCGACGCATTGTCGCGCATCGCCGCCACGATCGAGCAGTCGCTGATCCTGATCCTGTCGGACATCAACATGCCCGGGATGACGGGGCTCGAGATGCTGCCCAAGGTCAAGGCGATGCGGCCCGATGTACCCGTCATCATGATCACCGCCTATGGCGACCCCGACACCCGGCGCAAGGCGATCGAAGGCGGCGCAACCGGGTTGTTGACCAAACCGATCGACTTCACCCTGCTGCGGGAAGAGATCGATACGCGTCTGGAAAAGGCGAGCTAGGCGCCCTGCCCGATGCCCGATCTTATTCCGCCATCTCCGCCGGCGGCGTAGCCGGACCGGCCAGCGGCCGTTCTTCCATCGCGATCATGCAGACCGCGCCGAGGGCGAGCAGCGCAGTGGCCGCACCGAACACGTAGCGGAACGCCGAGATCATGTCGGCTACGGGAATCGAATTCACCGAGCCGCGATGTTCGCCGGCGAGCGAGATATCCGCCCCCAGCGCCATCAGCAGGATCGCGGTAAACGCCGCGACCGTGAACGACGACATCAGCGAGCGAAAGAAATTCATTGCGCCGGTCACGGTGCCGATCTGCGCGCGCGCCACCGAGTTCTGCAGCGAGACCACGCTGACGGGAAAGGTCGTGCCGAGGCCGAGCGCGAACAGCGCCAGCACGATCAGGAATCCCCACAGCGGCAGCGTCGTCACCGTCAGCACGGTCCCGAAAACCACCGCCATCGAGGTGCCGACGACGGCCACGCGCTTGTAGTGCTTGGCGCGCGACATGGTCTTGCCGGCGATCGCGGCGCCGCAGGTCGAGACTGCGGCAATCGGGATCAGCGCCAGACCGGCCTCGCTGGCGCTGAGGTGATAGACCACCTCGTAATAGAGCGGCAATTGAACGGTAAGGCCGGTAATGGCGCCGAGCGCACAGCCACCCGCGGTCATGGCGTAAGGCGCGATCGGCCCGCGCATCAAGGACAGCGGCAGGAACGGCTCGTCGGCATTGTTCGCATGCCAGACGAAGGCGAACGCCAGCGCCACGGAAGCGCCGATCATGGAAAGGATCACCGGCGACAGCCACAGATAGCGGTTGCCGCCCCAGGTCAGGACCAGCATGACCACGACAGCAGACCCCATCAGCAGCACGCCGCCGAGCCAGTCGACCTTGCGCTTGCGATGGAACACCGGAATCTTGCCCATCTTCGGCAGCAGCAGCGCCAGCGCGCCGAGCGCCAGCGGCACGTTGATCCAGAAGATCATCGACCAGTGCAGATGTTCGGCGAACACGCCGCCCAGCACCGGCCCGAGCAATCCGGCCGCCATCCACACGCCCGAGAAGTAAGCCTGGTACTGGCCGCGCTCGCGCGGAGAGACCACGTCGGAGATCACGGTCTGCACCACCGGCATGATGCCGCCGCCGCCGAGCCCCTGCAGGCCGCGCGCGAGGATCAGCACGGGCATGTTGGGCGCCACCGCGCAGAGGATCGATCCCACCGTGAACATGGTGAGCGAAACAGTGATCATGACGCGGCGGCCGTAGATGTCGCTCAGCGTGCCGAACACCGGCGCCACCGCGGTCGAGGCCAAAAGATACGCCGTGATCACCCAGGACAGGTTGCTGACGTCATTGAATTGCCGGCCGATGGTCGGCAGCGCTGTGGCGACGATGGTCTGGTCGAGCGCGGCCAGGAACATCGTCAGCAGCAGGCTCATCAGGATGGTGCGGACCTCGTCCGGGGTCAGCGGCGCGCGCGGCGCCAGCGACGGCGCATCGCTAATCTCGATGACCTCGGTCGTGATGTGCGAAAGCTCGTGGGCCAAATCGTCGGGCAATGTCGTCTGGTCGGCAGAGTCCTGCCGTTCGAACTTGTTCATATCGAGCGTAATATTCTTCTGCGCGGCCCAAAGTGGCCGGAATGGAATCGCTATTTCCTGCTCTATTTACGGGAGAAATCGCACGCCGGGCAGCACCCCGGGCGCATGGGTGCATCCCGCAGGGGCATCTTCGCGTTTATGTGATCGATCAGCGGCGCTCAGAGCTTTGCGCTCAAGGCTTTAAGCCGAAGCTTTCACGTTCAGGCTTTCGGCCGCTTCTTCAGCTTTGCCCGCTTCGGCAGCAGCGCCGGCCACTGCACGATGTGATCCTCGAGGTCCTCATCGGCGATCTCGTTCTCGGTGCCCTGCACCCGGCCGCGCACGGAAACGCCGGCTTCATGCACGGTGTTGGGATCGCCCGAGATCAGCGGGTGCCACCAGTAGAGATCGCGGCCTTCGGCGACGAGCTTGTAGCCGCAGCTCGGCGGCAACCAGTTCAGGGTGCGGACGTTTTCGGGCGTCAGACGGACGCAATCCGGAACCTTGTCGGAACGGTTCTTGTAGTCCTTGCAGGCGCACAGCCCCGAATCGAGCAGCTTGCAGGAAACATGGGTGAAATAGATCTTGCCGGTATCTTCGTCCTCGAGCTTTTCCAGGCAGCAGCGCGCACAGCCGTCGCACAGACTTTCCCATTCGGCGTTGGACATCTCTTCCAACGTCTTGGTTTTCCAGAAGAATCCCTCTTGGCCTGAGATTGGCTTGGGCGGTGCGGTCATGAAACTGGATATGGTCCGGGTCGGTTCGGTTGCAGCCTTCTAGGGGGTAGCGGACCCCCGTTGCAAGCGGCGCGGCCAGAGTTCCCATAAAAGCCGGGGCAGCGTTAGTCCTGACCACCAAAATCGTGAGCGGGAGCATTGGTTTATGGCCCCCGCTCGGATAGAACAGCCGCGAGTCCCCCAGGTCGTCAAGCGGGTCGCAAAAGCGCCTTGGGTTTGCCGCAACATCGAAGCAAGACGTCTCCACAGTGCCCGGCCGGCGCTGGAACGCCTGCGAAATGACCAAGGGTCCCGGTGCGCCAGATCGTACCTCCACACTGGAAGCAGAAGATCCGGAATTTCTTTCTGGATCTCGATGCGCGTATCGACTCGACGCTGTTCTCGTCGGGCAAGGGCCTGCGCGAACTCTATGAGCGCTATTCCACCTTCATGGACCGCTTCTATGTCGGCCGCTGGAAGCGCTGGGTCTTCATCGAGCCGTTGTCGGAAGCCGCCACCATCGGCCTCGGCGGGCTGATCCTGATGCTGGCGCTGGCGATCCCGGCGTTTCGCGAAACCGCCGATGACGACTGGCTGAAGAAGTCCGATCTCGCGGTGACGTTCCTCGATCGCTACGGCACGCCGATCGGCAGCCGCGGCATCAAGCACAACGACTCGATCCCGCTGGAAGATTTTCCGGACAACCTGATCAAGGCGACGCTGGCGACCGAAGACCGCCGCTTCTACGACCATTTCGGCATCGACATCGCCGGCACCGCGCGCGCGCTCGTCACCAACGCCCAGGCCGGCGGCGTCCGCCAGGGCGGCTCGTCGATCACCCAGCAGCTGGCGAAGAACCTGTTCCTGAACAACGAGCGCACCATCGAGCGCAAGGTGAAGGAGGCCTTCCTCGCGGTCTGGCTGGAAACCCGCCTGACCAAGAACGAAATCCTGAAACTCTATCTCGACCGCGCCTATATGGGCGGCGGTACCTTCGGCGTCGATGGTGCTGCGCACTTCTACTTCAACAAGTCGGCGCGCGACGTCAATCTGGCGGAGTCGGCGATGCTGGCCGGCCTGTTCAAGGCGCCGACCAAATACGCCCCGCACATCAACCTGCCCGCCGCGCGCGCCCGCGCCAACGTGGTGCTCGACAATCTCGTCGATGCCGGCTTCATGACCGAAGGCCAGGTGTTCGGCGCCCGGCGCAATCCGGCCGTCGCCGTCGACCGCCGCGACGAGGCTTCGCCGAACTACTATCTCGACTACGCCTTCGACGAGATGCGCAAGCTGGTCGACACCTTCCCGAAATCCTATACCGAGCGCGTCTTCGTGGTCCGCACCTCGATCGACATGAACGTGCAGCACGCCGCCGAAGAGGCGATCGAAAACCAGCTGCGCCAGTTCGGCCGCGATTATCACGCGACGCAAGCCGCGACCGTGGTCGGCGATCTCGACGGCGGCGTTCGCGCGATGGTCGGCGGCCGCGACTATGGTGCCAGCCAGTTCAACCGCGCCGTCGACGCCTACCGCCAGCCGGGCTCGTCGTTCAAGCCGTATGTCTATACGACAGCACTTCTGAACGGCTTCAAGCCGACCTCGATCGTGGTCGACGGCCCGGTCTGCATCGGCAACTGGTGCCCGCAGAACTATGGCCACTCCTATTCCGGATCGGTGACGCTGACGCAGGCCATCACTCGCTCGATCAACGTCGTTCCGGTAAAACTGTCGATTGCGCTCGGCGGCAAGTCGCCGAACCCGGCCAAGGTCGGCCGTGCCAAGATCGTCGAGGTGGCGCGCCGCTTCGGCCTCACGGCGCCGCTGCCGGACACGCCGTCGTTGCCGATCGGTTCCGATGAGGTCACGGTGCTCGAACACGCGGTCGCCTATGCGACCTTCCCGAACAAGGGCAAGTCGGTCAAGCCGCACGCCGTGCTGGAAGTCCGTACCGGCGCCGGCGACCTGGTCTGGCGCTTCGACCGCGACGGCAAGAAGCCGGTGCAAGCCATTCCCGCGTCGGTTGCCGCCGACATGGCCGGTATGATGAGCCACGTCGTCAGCGAAGGCACTGCGCGGCGGGCCGCGCTCGACGGCATCCCGACCGCCGGCAAGACCGGCACCACCAACGCCTATCGCGATGCCTGGTTCGTCGGCTACACCGGCAACTTCACCTGCGCGGTGTGGTACGGCAACGACGACTATTCGCCGACCAACCGCATGACCGGCGGCTCGCTGCCGGCACAGACCTGGCACGACATCATGGTGGTCGCGCATCAGGGCGTCGAGGTGAAGGAAATCGCAGGCATCGGCATGGGCACGAAACTGCCGCCGGCTACCACCCCCGCCACCGTCGCGGCCAATGGTGCGCCGCGGGTGCTGGAGACCAAGCCTGGACCACCGCCGGTGCTGACGCGGCGCGGCGCGGATATCCTGGTGCGCGTCGAAAAGCTGCTCGACGACGCCGGCAAGACCGCAGGCAAGACCGCGGCCACCGAACCGGCGGCGACCAAGCCGACATCCTCCAGCGCGCTGGCCTTCCCGGAGAACTATATCGCCGCGGCAGGCGACCAGGCTCCGCCGGCGCCGCGGAAGAACTAGTCGCATGATCCGGAAAAGTGGAAGCCGGTTTTCCGGCGAGATCATGCGCAAACAAACTAAGCACCACATTCCGGTTCAACCGGAATCGGATGCAATGGTTTTGCGGAGCACTGGGTTTTGCGGCTGATCTTCATCACCTTGCTGGCGCTGATTCTGGCCACCGTCGTCGGCCTCGGCTCGACCTACATGACGGCAACGCGTGGCACCGATCTCGGCACGCTCACGATCGGCGCCTGGACGGCGCGGCCGAAGAGCGGCACCGCCGATGTCGATCCCTATTCGCGCGCCTCGATTGCGCGCAGCGGCGAGTTGCCGATCGGCACCGGCGACGGCATCGCCTTCTCGGCCACGTCAGACGACAAGAAGAAGCCGCTCGACGGCCGCTGCGACATCGTCGTCAGCGGCGTGACGCCGGCGGCGCGGTTCTGGACGCTGACGCTGTTCGACCGCAAGGGACATCTGGTCGCGAATTCGCTGCAGCGCTATGGCTTCACCAGCCAGGAAATCGTCCGCGGCTCCGACGGCGCCTTCGAGATCCGCGTCGCGGCGCGCTCGCGCGCCGGCAACTGGCTGCCGACCGGCGGCATCGAGCGTTACGCGCTGATGCTGCGGCTGTACGATACGCCGGTTGGCGTGGCGACACGGACGCAGCGCGACGCGCCGATGCCCTCGATAACAACGGTGGGCTGCCCATGATCCGGCTGCTGTTCACGATCATCGCAGGCGTGCTGCTCGGCGGCGTGGTGCATCTCGTCAGCGTGCTGGCGCTGCCGCGCATCGCCTCCCAGGACGCCTATTCGCGCCTGACGCCGACGACCAAGCTCAATGCGGTGACGCCGTTGCCGCTCGCCGATCCCGCCAATTCGCCGATGCCGTTCATGGACCCGGCCTTCGCCATGGCGATCTGCCGGTACGACCTGTCGGGCGGACCGATCAAGCTCACGGTGCCGGTCAGCCAGGCCTATACGTCGGTGTCGTTCTACACCCGCAACGAAGTCGCCTATTACGCCATCAACGATCGCTCGGCCGGCCGCAAGGTGATCGAACTCGACCTGATGACGGAAGCCCAGCACAACGAACTGCCCGAGGACGAGGAAGTCACCGCCGCCGACCGGCTGATCATCGACTCGCCGACCGCAACCGGGCTGATCCTGCTGAAGGCACTCGCGCCCGAGCCCGGCCTGATGCCGCAGGCGCAGGCGACGCTCGCGGCATCGAGCTGCGCTGTGCAGACCGATGCACCGCCGCCGGTCAAACAGCCCGAGCCTGCGCCGGCGCCACCAGTCCCGGCGCAACGCGGCAGGCGCTGATTCTTTTGTTTGACGCGTTTTCGTTACGCGAACCGGTACCCACCCACGGATCAAGTCCGAGGGCATGCTTCGCTCGAAAGCGCTATGGATGCACCAAGCCGCACCGGCAACGCTCGTAGTCCACGGGATCGTGGCTGCTGAAGATCGTAACGGTGTCGCCTTGCGTTGCCTTCAGCGTCCGCAGCCGTTCCTGATTTTCGATCCGCATCGCGCGATCCATATCGGCACGGCGCTGAAACAGCCCGAGCACCAGCGGCATCTTCGGCCTAGCTTCAATCTGGCCATGGAAGAAGTAGGCGTCGCCGGCGTGCAACAGCCATTTGTCCTTGGTGCGCACGGCGATGCCGCAATGGCCGAGTGTATGCCCGGGCAACGGGATCATCAAAATATCAGGCTCGCGATCGCCGAGCGCACGCACGCCCTTGAAGCCGAACCAGTCTTCACCGCCCTCCCCGTAGAACGCCCATTGCGGACCATGCTTCCATTGGTCGGTGATGTAGCGGCCCTTCGGCGCCGGTGTCCGATGCGACACCGCCATGTCGTGCTCGCGGCGATCGACATGCACCTTGGCGTCAGGAAAGTCCGGAATGCCGCCGGCATGATCGCGGTCGAGATGCGTCAGCAGCAGATGCCGCACATCCGACGGGGAATAGCCGAGCGCCTTGACCTGCTGAACCGCGGTCTCGGCGGGGTCGAGCCGGGGCGTGGTCTGTCGCACCCATTTCGGTCCGAGCCGCGGCGGGTTGGCGATATCGTCGAGCCCGATGCCGGTATCGACCAGCGCCAGCCCGTCATTGGTCTCGATCAGCAGGCAGTGGCACACCATGCGCGCCCGCTGAAAAATACTGCCGGTGCCGTTCACCAGCCGCCGGCCGATCGGGGCACATGGTGCCGGTGTTGAGATGGTGGACGCGCATGACGAACTCCCTGGCTGCAATCAGGCGTCCTGCTTGCCATTCGCCATGTCATAGGTAAAATATTGATATCTGATAGTATCGATAGTAAATAACTATGGATATCCGCGAGCTCCGTTACTTCGCCGCCGTGTTCAGCGAGCGCAACCTGACGGCGGCGGCGAAACGCTGCTTCATCTCGCAGCCTTCGATCTCGGCCGCGATCACCCATCTGGAAGCCGAGCTCGGCACCACGCTGTTCGTCCGCCACAAGAAGGGCATGTCGCCGACCGCATCGGCCGAGCAATTTCATGCGGCCGCCCGCCGCATCATCGACGAGGCGGACGCCGCCAAAAATCTGTTCCGGAAGCCGTCGACGCGACACGCGCTGACGCTCGGCCTGATGCGCACGCTCGACATGCCCCGAACCATCGCCTTGCTGAAGCCGTTGACCGGCATATCCGACATCGCGCTCCGCCTCGTCGGCATCAACGAGGCCGCCGACGCGCGGATCATTTCGAAGAACATCCTCAAGCCGGGCGAGCACTTCGTTCCGCTCTGGGTCGAGCGCTATGTCGCGGCGCTGCCGCCATCGCATCCGCTGACACTGAAGGAACGGCTGCGCACGTCCGACCTGGCCGGTGTCGCCATGATCGACCGCTGCCATTGCGAGCAGAGCGAATTCTTCGGCCGCGCGGCGTCGTCGCCGCGTCAACCAGTTGCGGCGATCGCGGAGTCGGAAGATTGGGCGATGGCTTTGGTGGCGGCCGGTGTCGGCATCGCCATCGTCCCGGAAGGCGTGGCGCGCGGCCGTGCGGATGTCGCCGTGCGCGAGATCGACGTCGACGTGAAGCGCCAGGTCGGCCTCGCCTACAGCGCGGCGCGGCCGCTGCCGGAGGCGCTGCAGAACTTTATCGCGCAGCTAAGGCCACGGCGGCCCAAGATCCGTCGAGCCAAGACGATCGGAAAAGCGAGACGTTAGCCCTTCACCGTCACCGCGCGCCCGAGCACCGGCTGCGCGGCGACCGGCGGATTGGCGGTTTGGGCGGCGAGCTCGCCGATCAGCCGGTCGGCGTCGGCGGCGATGTTGTCCGGTGTCTGGATCACCAGCCGCTCCAGCGCCCAGCGATAGGACGAGATCCGCCGCTCCAGGCATTGCTGGACCCATTGCACGATCAGTGTGTTCTCTTCCATGCGGGCGACCGCATCGGCCTGTTCGCGCGCCGACAGTTCCGACACCATTTTCAGGCTGGCATTGCGCTTGCGGTCGAGTTCGATGACGCGCGACGCCGTGGCGAAGAACGGCTCGAACCGGGTAATGTCGTTGCGAACGTCCTCGATCAATTGCTGATAGCGCGAGGTGTGCGAGCGGTGCGGCTCGTCGATCAGAGCGCGCCCATAGGTGGTGCGGTCGAACACCACCTTCTGCCGCCAGGGCGAGGGCAGCGGCTGGTAATCGCCGAACACGCTCTTCCAGGCGGGGCGCGAATGGGGCGGCTCGATCAGGGGAAACGCGAAGTCGCGGAGCTGGCGTTCGTTCTCGGTGAGCTGGAACTGCGACGGCGTCATCCCGACGCTTCCGGTTGCCTCCGCCCCGAGCCAGCGATGCATGTCGTCGTTGCGGAAATCGCCCCGGGTGCGGCCGAAATCGCCGCCGCTGCAGCCGCCAAGGAGGCTGCCAAGGGCCACGCTCACCGCCAGCAGCATGAGAGCCGGGTGTGACCGAATCCCGGCGATCCGGGTCGGATGGGGCATCTCCGGCATTTCAAACGTCCGTTGTCAGGGGCGCCGACGGCGACGGCGTCCGGGGGCTGTACCTTCTTCCGGGCCGCGTCCGTCGCCGGTCTCGCCGGCGTCGCGTTCGATCCGGACCACAGGAAGGATCAGTACGGTTCCCAGGCCATCGCGTGGAGCGCCATCCATGCTTGAGCCCAGCCGCCGCGTAACCGCATCTGCCGGGAATTCAATGATGGTACCCATGTTGGTTCTCTCTGGTTGCCGCGCGGACATGATTTGGCCGGCGACATGCGATCATTAAGAACAAGGTATGGTTAATGGCTTCTTAATTTGCGATGGCGCCCCACCGACGAACCCGCGCTGTGTCTCATTCGACACCCGCAAAATTCACGCATTATTTCACAGGTTGTTTTCCTTAACCGGCTCTTAAAGCGCCGCGCGTAGGCTTTCGCGAAGGATGACCGAAGTCGCGTACCTGACATGACCGCAGCTCCATTATTTCCGGGTTTCGACGGGCTGATGACGCTCTCGCGTCGCGAGGGCGTCGATATTCGCCCGACCTTGCTGCGCGTGCTGACCGACCTCTACGTACAGGCGAGCGCCCATTCCTCCGACGAGGAGCGGCAGTTCGTCGAACTGACCTCCCGCCTGATCGATCAGGTCGACGACGCCACGCGCGCGGCGGTGCGGGCGCGGCTGTCGGTCTATCCCGCGACGCCTGCCGAAATCATGGACAAGCTCGGACTGCGGCGTTCGCATCCCGCCCAGATCGCGCCGGTCGCATCATCCATCGCCACGGCCGCACCGGAAGCCGCGCCGGTGAAGGCGCCGACGGAGGCGCAACTACGAATGGCGTCCAACCTGTCGATGCGGCCGAACGATGCCGCCGAAATCAGCGACATGTTCTTCGCCGCCGGCGCCAGCGAACGCGCGCTGATCCTGCACAATCTCTCCGACACGCCGCTGAAGGCCTCGGCCCGGATACCTGCCGCCCGCGCCACGCGCGCCATCCAGATACTGGAGATGGCCGCGTACGCCCAGGATGCCGAAAGTTTTGCGCTCGAGATCGGCGAGGCCCTGATCCTGCCGGCGCGGATCGCGACCCAGGTGGTCAACGATCCCGGCGGCGAGCCATTGGCTTGCGCGGCCCGTGCCCTGGACATGCCGAGTGCGGCGTTCCAGCGCGTGCTGATGTTCCTCAATCCCGAATTCGGCTCGTCCGTGAACAACGTCTATCGGCTGTCGCGGCTCTACGACCGGCTCACCGAACGATCCGCGCTGGTGATGCTGGCGGCGTGGCGCGGCTCGACCATGGCGGTGACCCGCGCCAAATACCGCCCCGCGCTGTACGACGACGAGCGAAACCGCGCCCGCGTCACCACGCCCCAGACGCGTCCGGCCGTGCAGCCCGGCAGCGCGCCGGGCATCCGTACCGGCACCGACGGTTCGAAGCGCTAGACCGTTTAGCCCTTCGCCAGATCCAGAAAATGCCGCCCCGCCCGGTCTTCGGTCTCGACGATCCAGACGTCAGGATCGAAACGGATTTCCTTGGCGAGACGTTCTTCGACGGCCTGCTCCGGCACCGGCTGCGGGGAAGCGGACGTGAAGATACGCTCGGTCGGCCGGCTCTCGTCATAAACTGTCTGCGGCGCGGGCGCATACAGCATGGCATTGCCGTCGAGCGTGGCCACCTTGACGAACACCGCGCCGGCCTCTTCGGCGCCGCGCCTGCGCACGGCGCCGAATACGCCCTCGGTCTGGCAGCGGCGCAGATAGGCGGCCACCCATATGGCAGATTTCAATCGCATCGTGGCGACGGTATAGGCCAGCAGTCGAGTGGAAGCTAGTCGATCGGGTGTCCGGTCATCGCGGTGAGTTCGCGCACCAGGCGATCGGACATCTGACCGGTCACCGGGAGCTTGCGCGCGTGCTCGAACTTCAAGATCGCGGCCTGGGTATCGGCGCCGACGGCGCCGGTCGGCTTCAACTGGCCGTAGCCATATTGGGTCAGCGCGCGTTGCACCGCTGCGACACGCCGCGCGCCTGCGGTTTGCGCAGGTGCCGGGATCGGCGCCGGCGGCCGCATCACATTGGCAGGCGCCGCGGCCGGCGCGCTGGTCGACTTGACCACGAGATTGGTCATGGCATCGGCGTTCTTGGCATCGGCGTTCTTGTCGGCGCCCCTGGGTTCGGCGGGCTTTACTTCGACCGGCTTTGATTCGACCGGTTCGGATTCAACCGGCTTGGCGGCGAGTTCGACCGGTCGCGGACGCGGCAACGGGCTTGCGGCGGCAGGTTGCGGCGCCGGCAAGTTCACGACGGTGCCGCCGAACATCGGCGACGGATGACGGCCGGCCTGCAGGAACAACGCGTTGGTGAAGATGGCGCATATGGCGGCGGCGGCCAGCAAGCCCGCGACCATGTCTTTGGGGCTGTGCAGGAGCACGCGCATGATAAGGCCGCGCTCGTCCTCGGCCTCGATCGCAACCGCCTTGGCGCCGCGGCGGCGGCGCGGCATATCTTCATCGTCGTCAATACGTCTAGGCACTTTTCTTCACCTGATGGACTTGGTCTGGTAATCCGGATCGCAACGCCGGCTTGAGTGTCGCGATATTGCTCGAGGGCGTCTCTGCTGGCGGCGTGAAGACCAGCGGTAGGGCCACGGCCACCGTCGTGCCCTCACCGAGCTTGCTCTGCACTTTCATGTCGCCATTGTGCAGGCCGACCAGGCCTTTCACGATCGACAGGCCGAGGCCGGTGCCTTCGTGCTTGCGCTGATAGGTCTTGCCGGCCTGAAAGAAGGGATCGCCGATCCGCTTGAGATCGTCGGCGGCGATGCCGACCCCGGTATCGGTGACGCGCAGTATCAGCCGCGGTCCCTCGACCGAAGCCTGGACCGTCACGTTGCCGCCGCGCTCGGTGAACTTGATCGCGTTGGCGACGAGGTTGAGCACGATCTGCTTGAACGCGCGAGGATCGCCGGTCATGTCAGGGAGATCTTCCGGCGCACGGGTGACGAGGTCGACGCCGTTCTCCCGCGCCTTCAGCGCCAGCAAGTTGCAGCAGTTGACCAGCGCGGCGCGTGGCGCGAACGGTTCCGGCGAAATCTCGAAGTTGCCGGATTCCATTTTGGACATGTCGAGGATGCCGTTGACCACCGACAGCAGATGCTGGCCGGAATCGTTGATCAGCTGCGCATATTCCTTGCGGCGCGCGGCGTCGATCATCAGCACGTCTTCCTGGACGATCATCTCGGAGAAGCCGATGATGGCGTTCAGCGGCGTGCGCAACTCGTGGCTCATGGTGGCGAGAAAGCGCGTCTTGGAGGCATCGGCCTGTTCGGCGGCGGTGCGTGCCAGTTCGAGCGCCTGCTCCTGGACCTTGCGGTCGGTGACATCGCGCATCACGGCGACAACCTCGGCTTCCGCTTGAGCCTGCTCGAACGGCCGGCACCGCATCTCGACCCAGATGAAATCGGCGGAAATGTTCTGGCCGCGAACCGCGTCGCGGCGCAGACGGAACTCGACGCTGCGCGCCTCGCCGCCGCGCGCGGCATCCGACAGCGCCGTGAGATAGGCCGGGCGATCGGCGACATGGACGCGATCGAACAGGCCATGCCCATTGAGCCGCGCCACCGATGTGCCGAGCATGGCTTCGGCCGCGGGCGAGATGAACTGCACAGCGCCGTTGCGGCTGTGCCGCGAAATCACGTCGCTCATGTGGCGCGCCAGCAACCGATAGCGGTCTTCCTCGACATAGAGCAGCGACACGCTGGTACGCGCCAGCGATTCCGCGCCAAACGCCAGCCCCGCGGCATAGAGCGTTGCCGAGGCAACGCCCGACGCCATCAGGACGCCGCGCAAGGCCGCGTTCGGTTCGGCGGCCGGCAGCAGGTCAAAATGCCCAAGCGCGATCAACAGCGCGGCGCAGGACAACGCCAGCGTCGAGGCAAAGGTGACCACCCGGCGCGAGGCCGAGAGCGCGGCTTCCAGCGGAACGACGACCAGCCAGACCGCGGCAAAGGACTCGATGCCGCCGGTGGTCATGGCGATCATCATCACCAGACCCGCCAGAGCCAGCGACGACAGGATATGCGCGCCTTCGTAACGGCCGGTGCGCGACAGGAACCAGGACAGCAGAATCGGCGCGATCAGCCAGGCGAAGGCCGCGACCTCGATCGCCGAGGGCGCGCCGCGCATCGCCAGATAGATCGGAAACGCCGCCAGCGCGACCAGGCTGCCAAGCAGCCGCGGCGCCATGAACGCGCGATGACGCGCGCGTGTCAGCGCATCATATCGTGCGGAGGGATGCAGCAGCGCATCGAGACAATCGCGGATGATACTCAAAACAGTCACAGCACTCGCGCTTCGGTTTGGTCGTCGAACAGACGCGCCGGAACGCCCCCTTTATCTTCGCGCACCGTGTCAGAGCGAACTTAAGCGAACGCTAAGGCCCGGCGGCGGAGCGGAAAACACCGCGCATTCGCGGAGCTTTCGCTGCATCCGTACCCCTCATTTGACGCGGATGGTGAACGACAGGTTTAGAGCCGCATCGATCTATGGTTTCGAAATGGTGGACGCGCCGCCCGCACGCATTTTCGGACGTTTTCGCCATCAATCGAATATTTACACCGAATCTATTCATTCGGGTTTTTCGCGAGTTTTCAGCAAATTTTCTGCGCCTTTACCTCAATGCAAACACTTGCGGTTTATCGAGCGCTGTTAATCAGGAACCAACCTGCGGCATCTCCGCAGCAAGAAGAGACGACCGGGATCGCGAGATGTTCTTTCTGCTTCGCATGGCATTCTGGCTCGGGCTTGTGCTCGTGCTGCTGCCCAGGGACAAGACCCCTGAATCGGACAAGCTGCCGCAGATCGGCGCTTCCGAGGCCGTATCGGCCGCGACCGCTGCGGTCTCGGACGTGAGCCAGTTCTGCAAGCGCCAGCCGGCAGCCTGCGAGGTCGGCGGCCAAGCCGCGACCGTGATCGGCCAGCGCGCGCAGGAAGGCGCACGCAAGCTCTACAAGATCATCACCGACAAGAAGTCGCCGGATCACACCGGCTCGATCGGCAATGCCGACGAGGCGGAAGCCGCGACCGCCAACGCCTCGCCCCGCGACACCCTGACAGCGGACGACATGACGGTCGAATGGCAGGTTCCGCCGACGCCGTAGCCGCAAATAACGCCACGGAGCAGGTTCCATTTTCGTCGCTTTCGCGTGTCCCGCACCCTATATAGGCCTTCAGAACGGATGCAGGCCACGATGACGACGATCGACGAAATCAGGGACAATTTTGCGCTGCTGGACGAGTGGGACGACCGCTACCGGTACGTCATCGAACTCGGCCGCACGCTCGATCCGATGCCGGAGGCCGAGCACTCCGCCGCCAACAAGGTCAACGGCTGCGCCAGCCAGGTCTGGCTCTCCAAGCAGCTCGACCGCGGCCCCGACAGCGAACCGCACCTGAACTATCTCGGCGACAGCGACGCGCATATCGTGCGCGGCCTGATCGCGATCCTGCTCACGCTGTATTCCGGCCGCACGCCGCAGCAGATCCTGTCGACCGACGCGATCGCCGTGTTTGACGAGTTCGGATTTCGCGAGCATCTGACGCCGCAGCGCTCCAACGGCCTGCGGTCGATGGTCGAGCGGATTCGCTCCGACGCGCGCGAGGCGCTCGCCGCGGCTTCCTGACGGCTACTTTCTCTTCCGCGCCTGCTGACCGAGGCCCATCTTCTTGGCGAGCTGCGAGCGCGCCACCGCGTAATTCGGCGCGACCATCGGATAGTCCGGCGGCAGGCCCCATTTGTCGCGATATTGCTCCGGCGTCATGTTGTATTGCGTGCGCAGGTGGCGCTTCAGCGACTTGAAGCGTTTGCCGTCCTCAAGGCAGACCAGAAATTCGGGACTGATCGACTTCTTGACCGACACCGCGGGCTTCGCCGGTTCGAGCGGCGCATCGGTCCGGCCGCTCGAGACCCGCAGCAGGGCGGCATGAACCTGGCTGATCAGGTTCGGAATTTCCGAGGCCTGGGTCGGATTGTTGCTGAGATAGGCCGATACGATACTGGCGGTCAGTTCGACGGGCGTTTTGCCGGATGCGTCGGTCATGGCTCAACCTTCCCTAGGAATCGCGAATGTGTTTTGGGCGCGCGGGCCGGACAGTATCCGGCCGCAACTATACATCAGTGGTTTCAGATACGACTTGGCGAATATGATCGGATTGCCGGGAATCTGACAAGAACAACGGCGTTTTATTTTCAATACGGACCGGCGCCCAAGTATTACCGTTCAAGGCCGCTGGTCGAGATGCGCGCGCAATTCGTCGATCGAGGCGAAGCGCATCATGCCTTCCGGCATCTGGGCCTCGATCGAACCGTCCGAATAGAGCGAATAGGCCATGCCATCGACGACGCCCGATTTCAGCACCGTCACCGCCGGCTGATCGCCAGTGCGCGCTGGGGCGCCACTGGCCTCAGGCGCCGGTGGCGGCCGTTCGCTGCGCCGCTGCGGCGGAATGTCGCCGGCCCGCCCGCGCTCCGGCTTGGGCCAGGCATCGTCGAACGACGCCGGCGGCGGCTCGGCCGGTTCGACCGGCGGCGGCGCGTCTGCCGGGTTCGGGCGAATATCCGCCGACAGCAAATCCGGCGGCAACGGCTCGCTGGTGCGCGCCTGCGCGCGCTCGCGCTCTTTGCGCGAGGTCGACGAAAACAACAAATTGCGCTTGGCCTTGGGCGGCGGCGCGGCGGCCTCGGCCGGTTCGGGCTCTGGCGCCGGCGGGCGATCGCGCGAGCCCGCCTCGTCCTGCCATGGCGGCGGTGGCGGCGGTTCTGCGCTCGGCGCGGCCGGCCCGTTATCACGGCTGAACAGCATGCCGCCATCGGGCACAGTATCCCGCGTTGCACCCGGCTGCAGCACCGGCCGCACCGTGATTTCCCCGCGCGGCTCAGGCATTCCGGCGCCGAGCCGGCGCGCGATGGTTTTCAGTTCCCGGACCGCCATCGCGAGCGCGAGCATGATCGCGCCGGAGCAAGCCCCCATCACGCCGGTGAGAATCAGCGTGTTGCCGAAACTGAATTCCTTGACCGGGATTCCGAAGCCGATCGCCAGCAGGCCCGCCAAAACAAGGCCAATTCCGGCAACCAACATGCTAACAACCATCGAACCCACCCCCGCAGCTGCGCTCGAAATGCTCGCAATCCGCTATTGCCACGATACCGTCATATTGTGTGCATCGCCAACGGGCAATTGCGCGCCCGGTTCCATAAACGTCGCTTTCCGCTCGCGATATTTCCACCTGCCCCGACGCGGCATCATTCAGCTCGCGTTCAGACCCGCGGCCGTATTTCTACTAACTACCAATTGCTGCCTCTTTGCTGCATCGCATCAGGAAAATTAGCCACAATTCCCAATTACTTGCTAAGGGAACTACGCTATATGGATCCCCGGGGAATGAGGCTCAAAAGCGCTAAAGCTGGGCCATAGGGGACACCGGGTTACCAATCGCCATGTCATCCATCACGACTTCTGCCCTCGACACGCCTGCGCGGCGCTCGGTGGAGCGGACCTGCGACGACCTTGCCATGTTGATGCTGGTGGTGGTCGCTTTGATCGCAAGCCTCACGTTCCGCGACTACGGACTGGGCTGGGACGATTATACCCACGCTGAATATGCCGATCTTCTGCTGAAGATGTACGGTTCCGGATTCAGGGATACCGGCGCACTGTCGTTCGCCAATCTCTACATGTATGGCGGCGGCTTCGACATGGCGGCCGCGCTGTTGCACAAGGTCATCCCGCTCGAACTGTTTGAAACCCGCCGGCTGCTCGGCGCCGTCGTCGGCGTGATCGGGCTTGCGGTGACGTGGCGGCTGTCGCGCCGCGTCGGCGGCTCGCTGGCAGGGCTCGCGACGCTGCTGCTGCTGGTGCTGTGCCCGACCTTCTACGGGCACATGTTCATGAACCCGAAGGACGCGCCGTTCGCGGTGGCCATGGTGATCCTGCTGCTGGGCCTGGTGCGCCTCGCCGAGGAATATCCCGCGCCCTCGCCGCGCACCATCCTGCTCGTCGGCTTCGGCGCCGGCCTTTCCATCGGCTGCCGGATTCTCGGCGGGCTGGCGCTGGTCTACGCGATGGTCGGCTTCGTGCCGCTGCTGCTGGCGGAGGCCCGCACGCAAGGGCTGCGCGAGGCCGCACATCGCTTCGCCCATGTCGTCTACGTGCTGATGCCGGGCCTCGTGTTCGGCTATCTCGTGATGGGCCTGATCTGGCCGTGGTCGATCATGGAGCCCGGTCATCCGTTCGAGGCGCTGACCTATTTCTCGCATTTCTTCGAAAAACCCTGGAAGGAAATGTTCGACGGTGCCCTGGTATCGGTGCCGGATATGCCGTGGTCCTATCTGCCGACGCTGTTCGCGCTGCAACTTCCCGAGGTGCTGCTGGCGCTATTGACCGCAGGCGTCGTCGGCACCCTGATGTCGCTGTCGCGCATCGACGTGCCGGCCCGCCGCAAGACCATCCTGTTGATGCTGACGCTGGCGGCGACGCTGCCGCTTCTCATCGCGATGGTGAAGCGGCCGGCGCTCTACAACGGCATCCGCCATTTCGTGTTCGTGATCCCGCCGATGACGGTACTGGCCGGCGTCGCGTTCGGCTGGGGCATGACCTGGCTGAAGCAACACGCCCGCAGCTGGCAGCCCGCCGCCCTGGCGGTTTTCTCCTTCGGCCTGCTGCTGCCGCTCAGCGAGATGATCCGGCTGCATCCGTACGAATACACCCACTTCAACCACATCGCCGGCACGGTTCGCACCGCCGACAGTCTGTTCATGCTGGATTACTGGGGCCTGGCGCTGAAGCAGGCGTCCGACGGCCTGCGCGAAGAGCTCAACGAGCGTCAGGAAGCCCCGCCGCACGGACGTAAATGGAAGGTCGCGGTCTGCGGCCCGCAGCGTCCGGCGCAGGTGGCGCTCGGCCCGGATTTCACGATCGGCTGGGACAGCCACGCCGCCGACTTCGCGATGACCTTGGGCGAGTTCTACTGCAAGGGCCTAACGGCGCCGGTACTGGTGGAAATCAAGCGCGACGACGTGGTGTTCGCGCGCGTCTATGATATCCGCGGCCGCGCCATTTCGACGCTGCTGTCGATCCCGGCGCCGTAGAGCCGTTTCCGTTCCGATGGAATCCGAACGGGGCTCTACGCTTTTGGTTTGACGCGTTTTCCTGGCGCGAACCGGGGATCAAGTCCGGGGCAGGCTTTCGCTGGAAAATGCTCTGGCCGGCATAACAGCCCCTCATTGCCGCCGCCTTGCCGCCGTTCCGGCGCAGGGTTAGGCTCGCCCGCGAAAATCAACATCTGCGGGAGAAACCGGCCATGTCGCCAGCCGAAGCACGCTTGATAGAAGTCCCGTCCGGCATGACGGACGCCGAGTGGAACCAGCGCGTCAACCTCGCCGCCGCCTATCGTCTGGTAGCGCTGTATGGCTGGGACGACCTGGTCGATACCCACATCTCGGCGCGCGTGCCCGGCCCCGAGCATCACTTCCTGATCAACCCCTACGGGCTGATGTTCGACGAAATCACCGCTTCCAGCCTGGTGAAGGTCGATCTCGACGGCAACCAGCTCACCGAGAGCCACTACAGCATCAACCCGGCCGGCTTCACCATCCATTCGGCGATCCATGAAGTGCGCGAAGACGCCGGCTGCGTGCTCCATCTGCACACGCCTGACGGCACCGCGGTCGCAAGCTGCATGGAAGGCCTGCTGCCGATGAACCAGACCGCGCATTTCGTCACCCACGACCTCGCCTATCACGACTATGAAGGCGTGGCGCTGGACCACGACGAACGCCCGCGGCTGCAGAAGGACCTCGGCGACAAGAACCACATGCTGCTGCGCAATCACGGCACGCTGACGGTCGGCCGTTCGGTCGCCTCCGCCTTCGAACGCATGTATCACCTGGAGCGGGCCTGCACGATGCAGGTGCGCACCCGCATGCTGGGACCCACCGCCTATCCGGTCGAACAGGCCGTGATCGACAAGAACGAGCAGGTGTTCCACAACCCCGATCGGATGGAATTGCGCTCCACCACCCTGGTGTGGCCGCCGCTGCTGCGCAAGCTCGACCGGCTCGATCCGGGCTTCCGCAATTGAGTTTTTGGGATTTTGGTGTAGAATAGCTGCCAACATCCTCTGCACGACCGAATTCAAACGCCGCCCAATTCCGGGCGGCGTTTTTATTTCCACGTCATTGCGAGCCAACGGGTCGCGCGAATGCGCGCCCGATGACAGGCTCCGCGAAGCAATCCATTCTTTCTTTGCGCAGCGCGATGGATTGCTTCGTCGCTTCGCTCCTCGCAATGACGGAGGAGAGAGCGAAGCTCCCCAAGACCCGTCATCCTCCGCGCATGCGGGGGATCCAGTACGCCGCGACCTATCGCTTCCATCATCAGCGTCTCTGGAATACTGGATCACCCGCCCCAGTGCGCAATTGCGCACAAGGCGGGTGATGACAGCAGTGAGCTTTCTCGCGGCGCGATGCGCCCGGAGTTTTGCTGGAAACCTTGCCCTCGAAATCAGAGGGCGCAGGGAAGACCGGGTGCGCGCTGCACCCGCGGTCTCGCGTGCGATTGTGCAAAACAAAACTGCACACGAGCATACAGGTTCAGCGGAAACACTCCGGCCTTCCCCGCGCAATGGCTTTACGGCTTATACGTGATCGTCCTGGTGACCGGCTTTCTTGCCACCATCGCTTGCGGATTGCTCCGCTCACTTGACGCCAGCACCGGGGCGTCGGACCCAAACGATTTCGCCGTACGCAACAGCCCGTTCGTCTCGCGTGCTGTCGCGTCCACCGCCCCCTGCCCCTCGTTCGCGACGATGGCCAACGCCCCTCTGGCGGGACAGGTTGGCGGGAGTTAGACTTCTGATTTGCCCGACGCGGCAACGGAAATATTTTTACGCGAAGGGCTGGACAGACTTTTGGTGATTTGCCCGTCGGGTTGTTTTGTCGCAGCCCGGCATGAAGTTTCCGCTTGCACGGGAAGCGACACGGTCCCCGGCGAACAGAATGCGTGCTCAAAAATTCGGTCAAGAATTGGCCTCGTTTCAACCGCTGCCAGATGTCCGTTGTCGGGCGCGAAGCGGACTCAAAGGCGGACCAGGGTACGACTGCTTTTGCCGTGAACAGACATGCCGGGCCTATTAAAAAGCCAAGGGATTTGGAATGGTGTCGCCTTGCAGGGGGACATATGAAACGACCAGGTCGTCGATTTCTGCACGTGACGGTGCACCCTGACGGTCAGCACCAGTTGTTTCCCCGGGCACAGCTACCTGTCGACGTTGGAGAAAGCCGTTTCGAGAACATCGCCGATTGGTTGCCACGTGCGGCCGTCGAATTGAACTAGTCGCAGGTGTTCGATCGGCCGAAAGTTCCGAGGTCCCGTGCTGATTTTGATCCCAGGGAGCAAAACGGAGCCCTGGTATTCTTTGAGGGTCCCGGCCTGCTTCATGACGTTCGCGCGTGACAGGTCATTGCCGCACTGCTTGAGCACTTGTACCAGTGTCTCGGCGGCCGCGTAGCCGAAGACGGCGGCGCCATCGTCATTGCCTCCGGCCCGACCATATTTGTCAACAAACGACTGCCAGTCCTTTGTGGCTTTTCCGTCTTTCCAGGCTGGATCATCTGCATCCTTCAAGAAGGCGGCTGTAATCGCGCCCACAGCATTTTCCACGCCAGCGGGCTTTAGCGCGGTCGCAATCGACGAAGCCATATGGCTCAAAATGAACACAGGGTGCCAATTCAACTCCGCCGCTATTCGAATTACTTTCGCTGCGTCTGCAGGCGCTCCTGCAAACACAAAAATCTCGGCTCCTGATTGCTTCAAGATCGATACGTGCGTGTCCAGATGCGCATCTGCGATATCGTACGCGATATCGACCCTGATCATACGGGCGACACTACCGAGCCCGTCTTCCAGCCCCTTGACTATTTCTCGACCGACTTGATCGTTTTGCCAAAGAGCTACAATCCTGGTTCCGGGGTAGAACGCCTGTATGTAGTTGGCGTAGATGCGCCCCTCTTCCCGAAACGAGGGCTGCCAACCCATTGTCCACGGAAACGACGATGGATCGCTCAGATGATCGTCTCCGGAGGCGATAAAAAGTTGAGGAATTTGCCTTTCATTCAAGTAGCTGCGAACGGCAAAGTTGCCCGGAGTTCCGAAAGAGCCGAACATCAACAAGACGTCGTCTTCCTCGATAAGACGGCGCGTAAGCTCTAGGGCGGTCACCGGATTGGATTTGTCATCATATGAGATAAAGCGCACCTTACGGCCGCTAATCCCGCCGTGCTCGTTGATCATCTCAAAATACGCTGCTTCGGCTTTCCCAATCGCCCCGAAGACCTCCAAATTTCCACTATAAGGCATGAGATTGCCGATACGAATTTCAGTGTCGGTCACGCCTGGTTCGCGCACTCGCTCGGAGATCGCGCTCAAAGCAGTGAGCGCCAAGCCAATCGCAACGAGCGTTCGGACCCACGTTTGCATCGGATTAACTCAATTACAAAAGCCCATCGCTTGCTGACGATTTGATCAGCTGCGGGGACCTGCGATGGGCCCCATCCATGCTCTCCGACCCGGCGCGAGGACCACGACAGTCGCGCCTGGCCTCACCCGATCAAAGAGATCGATGACATCCTCGTTGGTCATGCGGATGCAGCCGGACGATATAGCCTGGCCGATATATTCCGGTTGGTTGGTGCCGTGGATGCGGTACAGGGTGTCCTTGTTGCCCTCGTAAAGATAGAGCGCCCGCGCGCCCAACGGATTAGCCGGACCTCCGGGAACACGCGCCGGGTAAGGACCGAGCCGCGCCTGAATCTCCGGCGTCGGGATCCAATCAGGCCATTCAGCCATACGGCCAACCGCAGCGACGCCGGAGAAGGCCATCGCTTCCTCCCCCACCGCCACGCCGTAGCGGATCGCCTTGCCTTGCGGCAGGACGTAATAGAGATAGCGCGCGTCGGTATCGACCAGGATCGTACCCGGCGCCTCTCTGCGCGAATAGTCGACGATATGCCGACGATAGGACTCTGGGATATTTACCTGCGCATAAGGCGGATGGGCCAGTAACTGCCGGTCCCTTGGAGTCAAACTGGCATCCGTCGAGGGTGCGAGTGTCGCTTGCATGCAACCGCCGAGCGCAAGCCCGAGCAGTCCAATCAGCAACAACGTGAGCCCGGACCTCTGCACCGCCGGTCCTCCAAAGCGTTATGTTGCTCCATTTGCTTCTCGAATAGTGCAGAAATCAAGGCGTCATGGAGACAACCCTGCGATAACAAGGTTGGGCGCAGCTTGGTCTCCAGCTGCAGTGTGGGATCGAAGTCCATTCGGGTCAAACTCGGTCTTCGAGCCGCGGCAGAGCTAGTTCTGTGTTCCCCCAACAGCGGACAAACGGCGATTGCATCCGCACGTCGGTTTCGTGCCACCAAACGGACCCGAGCGTGTAGCCTGACGATGTCTGCTCTTGAGGGGTAGACCGGAAAACATTTGATCTTGCGGAGACTTCGCTTCTTGACCCACTTCGGAAGTCAGCCCTCGTCCGGCACCCCATATGCGGCGGGGTGGTGGAACTGACGACCCTCGGATAAGCTCTGCCGCTCACAGCCACACGGTGCTTCATGATGGCCCGATCTCCGCAGTCGGATACCGCGTCGGAAAGCGGGGCAGAATCCAAAGCCTCGTTCCGCGAGAAAATCAACGAAGAACTGATCGAGTTCGCCATCCTCACGATCTATCTTTACGCTTGCTTTGCGGTTGTGATCTACCTCAAAGCTGCGGTTCTGCAGGCGCAAGGTATCGCGTATGATCACCTCGGCCTTGCCGCCATCAAGGCCGCGCTCTGTGCAAAATTCATGCTGGTAGGACGCGCCGTTCACATCGGAGAGAGATTCAAAAATCTGCCGCTCATCGTTCCGACGCTGCACAAATCATTCGTCTTCCTCTTGCTTTTGGTGGTCCTGACGCTGATCGAGGAAATTGTGGTTGGGGCGATCCACGGCGAAACGATCATGCACTCAGTTTCCGGAATTGCGGGTGGGACGCTCCGTCAGTTCGTCGCGACAATTCTCATCATATTCCTTATTCTCATGCCTTACTTTGCGTTCCGATCGCTCGGGCAGATCATTGGCGACAAAATACTGGTGCGGCTGTTCTTCGAGCGTCGTCACAGCGACTGATGGACATCCGGGCGGCTTTTTCCTTGTGCAAATTGCATCCGGCATGCCTGTCCATGGCCCCAAACCGACCCGAGCGCGTAGACTGACGACACCTACTCTTGAGGGCAGAGCGGACACGCGCGCAGCGCACATGTCACCTGCTCAGTCTCCAGCTTGTGCGTGGCTGTCGTCTGCGCTGTAAGGAAACGTTTCGCGCGCGCCGCCGCGTACGCTCGCTATCCTTGAGGCAATTCCCGATCTCATGACCGAAGCTCCCTCCTCCGCACCCTCGGGCCCGCGCTCCTTTGCGGCGATGCGCCACTCAGGCTTCCGTGCGCAGTTCATCACCTATGTGTTCTCGATGATGGCCGACAATATCGAGCATGTGATCAGCTACTGGGTGGTGTTTCAGAAATTCCATTCGCCGGCGCTCGGCGGCTTTGCCGTGCTGTCGCATTGGTTGCCGTTCCTGCTGTTCTCGGTGGCGTCGGGCGCGCTGGCCGAACGCTTCGATCCGCGCCGCGTGATTCAGGTCGGCATGGGCCTGTTCATTATTGCCTCGCTGGCCTGGGGCTATTTCTTCATCACCGACAGCTTGCAGATGTGGCAGGCGATGGTGATCCTGGTGATCCATGGCTGCGCCGGGGTGCTGTGGCAGACGCCTAACCAGATGCTGATCTACGACATCGTCGGCCCGCACGATCTGGCGAGCGCGGTGCGGCTGAACGCGATGGCGCGCTATCTCGGGATCCTGGTCGGCCCCGCCGTCGGCGGCGTGATCCTGCTCGCGCTCGGACCGGCGCACGGCATCATGTTGAACACGATCTTCTATCTGCCGCTGGTGTTGTGGCTGGTGAAGGCGCCCTACGGTCCGCGTTTTCGCAAGGGCACACCGCCGCCGCGCCGGGCCGTGCGCGGACTGGCCGACATCGTCAACACCATCCGCGACGTCAGGCAGCATACCGTGATCGTTTCAATGACGGTGCTCGCCGGCGCGGCGTCGTTCTTCGTCGGCAATGCCTATAGCTCGCAGATGCCGGGCTTCGCCGCCGAACTCGGCCATGGCGACCCCGGCGTGTCCTACAGCATGCTACTGGCGGCCGACGCCGCCGGTGGGCTGCTGGCCGGCCTGGCGCTGGAGGGGCGCAACATGATGCCGCCGCGGCCGCGCACGGCCATCATCCTCGCGCTGCTATGGGGCGTCGCGCTGACGGTGTTCGCGCTCTCGCATAGTTACGTGCTGGCGCTGTGCTTCCTGCTCGCCGCCGGCTTCCTCGAACTGTCGTTCAACGCGATGGCGCAGAGCCTGGTCCAGATCAATGCCCCACCCGACATGCGCGGCCGCGTCATCGGCCTGTTCAACATGGCAAGCCTCGGCTTGCGCGCCTTCAGCGGCATCTCGGTCGGCCTGCTTGGCAGCCTGATCGGCATTCACTGGTCGCTGGCGCTGTCCGCCCTGGCGACCATGATCGTGGCGCGATGCTTGCTGGCGGTGCAGTGAGATATGCTACACTGACAAAGCGACTTACAAGGCACGGAAGGACGCCATGTATCATCACGTGATTGCACAATGCGCGCAGAACCTGAAGAACCTGGAAAACTGTCTCGACAAGGCCGAGCAATACGCGACCGCGAAGAAGTTCGACATCAGCGTGCTCCTGAACAGCCGCCTTGCGCCTGACATGCAGCATTTCATTTATCAGGTCCAAAGCGCCTGCGATTACGTCAAGGGCGCCGCCGCCTGGCTTTCAGGCCAGACGCCGCCCAGGCACGAGGATAAGGAGCAGACAATCGACGAACTGCGCGCCCGCATACGCAAGACCATAGCCTTCGTCGAAAGCGTGAACGAAGCGCAATACGCCGACGCAAGCGAGCGCGAAGTCAAGCTCTCCTGGGCGCCCGGCAAGATCATCCGCGGCGAGGATTACCTGCTGCAGATGACCATCCCCAACGTCTACTTCCATATCGCGATGGCCTACGCCATTCTGCGTCACAACGGCGTAGACGTCGGCAAGATGGATTTCCTGGGTTCTATCAATCTGGTCGATGCCCGATCGGTCCGCGCGGTCGATTGAAGCGACCGTCTGGCTCAGGCGGCACCGTCCCCCATCCGCCTACAATTGAACCAACCTGGAACCGGAACGATACGAAGCAGCGGGCTTTACCTCTTCAGAGATCGAACTCAACCGAAGAGTTAGCCAATGGACACCCTACCCGTGGATCGCGCGCTGAGCATATACGGCGCCCTGGCAGACCATTCCGAGATGAAAGGCGCCCGCGAGCGTCTTTCAAGGCACCTGATGCAGCTCTACATCGAGGGTGAAAAGAACCCGCACCGCCTGACGGTGCACGGGCTTTCATACCTTCGCGAGCTGGATCGGAAAAACGACCTGCGGAACTGAAGCCGGAAAACGTGAGCCTTCGGCTCCATCATCCCTTTTGAGCCTGCCGCTGCTTGCGCAGCGAGTTGCGTCGCGTGATTCGTGCCCTCGCGGCCCGGACCGCGTCGGTTCTGGTCGATTTCGCCTTCGGCAGCGATGCTTTGAGGCGATCGGCATCGTTCGACCCGGGCACGGGCGAAAGCAACGGCACCGGCATCGGCATCGTCGCGCTGCGGTCGACCGGCTGCATGCTCATTGGACCGGTGTATCGGGGTTTGCGTTTTTGCATGCGGGCAAAACGCGCTGATGCCGAATTTGTTCGATTGGGTTGACCGAGCTTGTTCGGAACCGCTCCCCCGCCTGCGCTCGACAAAGGTGACGAGATGAAAAGTTCCATCGTCTGCCATGAATAAGCTGCCTTAACCGGTGCAACCTATGCGCCTGTCGCGGTTTGTTTTACGGGAGAACGCGCGTGAGCCGCATACTGAAACCATTTGTGTTCGTCTTGGCCGGCATCTACTTCCTGGTGGATGCTGCCGTCTGGCTGCTCGCCAAACCCGTCATTCGATGGCTATCGGGCCATTGGATTTTCGACAGGTTGCGGACCTGGGTCATGTCGCTGGGCCGATATCCCACGCTGGCGCTGTTTGTCGTCCCGGTTCTCATTCTAGAACCCGCCAAGCCGTTCGCGGCCTATCTGACCGCAACGGGCCACATGGTCATCGGGTTGATCATCCTTGGCGTCGCCGAGGTTCTCAAGCTCGTGCTGATTGAACGGCTTTTTTGCATCAGCCGCGACAAGCTCATGTCGATTCGAGCCTTCGCGTGGTGCTACGCGAAGCTTCAACAAATCCGCAGCTGGGTCGAATCTCTCGGCGCATGGCGGCTCGCGCGGCGCCTGGTCCTGATCGCGAGGCGAACCATGCGTCGATACGTCCTCGCCTACCAATCGGAAGAGCGGGAACACGTCTCCTGGCAGTCGCGCTGACCGGGCTGCGATATTCGCGTGCCATCCTCCTAGAAAGTTTCCATGAGCTTGATCACCAGGAAGATCACCAACGGCCGCACGACGGACGAGCTGATGGCCTTGCTGAGTGCTGTCGCGTGCTCGATCCTGGCGGCCCTGTTCATTGCTGCGCTGTATTTCGGCCGGCAGATATTCGTCCCCATCGCGCTTGCGATTCTTCTCAGCTTCGTTCTCGGACCGCCGGTCGGACTGTTGCAGCGCGCCCGGGTTCCCCGTGGCCTGGCGGTTGTGGGCGTCGTCCTTCTGGCGTTCTCGGTCATTTTCGGCCTCGGTAGCCTGATCGCAAACCAGTTGAGCCAGTTGGCCGGAGACCTTCCGGTCTATCAGTCGACGATGCGGGAGAAGATCAAGTCGGTGCGCGGCGTCACCGCGAGCAGCGGCACGCTCGAGCGGGCGGCCGACATGCTCCAGGAGTTGAGCCAGGAGCTCGACCGGCCAAAGGATGACAAGTCGGGCCGGGGAGCGATCTCGCGTCTCGGCATTCCCAATGGGGCCGGAACGACCCTGCCCATCCCCGTCGAAGTCCGTCAACCCGACCCGGGCGCGCTGGAAAATCTGCGAACCCTGATCGCGCCCTTGCTCAATCCGCTTGCGACCACCGGCATCATCATCATCTTCGTGATCTTCATCCTGATCCAGCGCGAGGATCTTCGAAACCGGCTGATCCGGCTTGCGGGCTCGCATGATCTGCAACGAACCACCGCGGCGCTGGACGATGCCGCGACACGTCTCAGTCGGCTGTTTCTCGCCCAGTTGACGATCAACGCAACCTTCGGCGTGATTATCGCGGCCGGACTTACCTTCATTGGCGTTCCCAGTGCGATCCTCTGGGGCATTCTGGCGGCCGTGTTGCGGTTCGTTCCCTACATCGGCTCGGCGATCTCGGCGGCATTTCCGCTTGCGCTGGCGGCGGCCGTCGATCCCGGCTGGTCGATGCTGGCATGGACGCTCGCGCTTTTTCTGGGGGTCGGGCCGATCGTCAGCCAGGTCATCGAGCCCCTGGCCTACGGTCAGAGCACCGGATTGTCTCCCGTCGCCATCGTCGTCTCGGCCACGTTCTGGACGGCGCTGTGGGGTCCGATCGGGCTGGTGCTGGCAACGCCGTTGACGGTCTGCCTGGTCGTGCTGGGACGGCATGTCGAGCGGCTCGAATTTCTCGACGTGATTTTTGGCGACAGGCCCGCGCTCTCACCGCCGGAGATGTTCTACCAGCGGATGCTTGCCGGCGATCCGACCGAGGCCGCAGGCAAGGCAGAGGAATTCCTGAAAGAAAAATCGCTGTCTTCGTATTTTGACGAGGTCGCGCTCAAGGGGCTTCTGCTGGCACAGGCCGATGCCAGGCGCGGCGCGCTCGACCAGCCGCGCATGACCAAGATTCGCGACGCGGTGACCGAGTTTGCCAGCGACCTTTCCACCCAGGACGATTCGATACCCGAAGTGACCTCGCCTACCATGGATGCGGAGGCCGCGGCCGCGGTCGAAACCGTCCCCGATGCGGCGATCTCCAGCAATTTACCGGTCGTGCAGAAAGCCGATCTTCCGCTCGACTGGCAGGGAGAATATCCGGTGCTCTGCCTGGCCGGACGCACCCCGCTCGACGAAGCGGCAGCCGTGCTGTTTGGACAGCTCGCCAACGCGCACGGCCTGGCCGCGCGGGTTGAGTCTGCGGACGCACTTTCGACGACCAATATCTCAAAACTGGAGACAGCGGGCGTCGCCATCGTCTGCTTGTCGTACCTCGACGCCAGCAGTCCAGCCCATATGCGCTACTCGGTTCGGCGTCTTCGTCGCAAATTACCGAAGACCACTATCATGCTCGGTTGTTGGGCCGAAAATATCGACAAGGAATCACTGGAAGAGCTCCGCGAGGTCGCCAAGGCCGACACCGCTGCAGGGAGCTTGCGTGAGGCCATGATGATCTGCCGAACCAGTGCCGGCGTGCAGGAACCCGATGGACTGCCGAACCACGTTACCGCGGCCGTCAGGATTGCGTAGCGGGATGCGGCGTGACGAATTTATTTCATCCGGCCCCAGGCACCCCGTGCGAGCTATTCTTGGCCTTCTTTGCAGGCTGCACTGTAAGGCGAAGTGCCACGTTCGCGGAGCCATCGAATGTCTCAAGCAGATGGTCGCACGTCAGGCACCGGAACTCGCCGAGGGTCCCGGGTTTCGATTGCAACTCGATGCGCCGATAGCCAGCGTGGCACTCCGGGCAAGTGACGTCTGACTTCTTCATGCCGGTCAAATTAACACCGGGCGCGCGGCTATTCCAGCCCGTTTCGGGCGGCGGCATTGAATGACGAGTTTCAATAATTTGATCGACGAAACAGGCGGTTGCGGTATGACGAAGGCTGAAATGCCGCCAGCCTCCAACGTGAAGGCCGGCGGCGAAATCAGGCGGCGTCAGGCAGCTGCCATTTTGCCGCTCACGCCCTTCGCCGCCTCGGCAATGAGCGCTGCCACGGTCTCCGGCTGCGAAATGTAGATGGCGTGGCTGCCGGCCGCCTCGGCGACAACAGCACCAGCGCGCGTTGCCATCTGACGCTGCGCGGGCGGCGGAATCATCCTGTCCTCGGTCGCAACCAAATACCAGCTCGGCTTGGTCTTCCAGGCGGGCTCGCTGATCGCACCGGCGAGAGCGTTGACGCCCCACGGCACCTGAGAGTCCGCCAGGAAAGCAGCCTTGGCTTCACTGACGTCGGCTGCAAACGAAGCACGGAATTTCGATTTGTCGAGGAACAGATAGCCGTTCACGGGTGGCAAGATCGGCGGGACCGGCGCGCCGGGCGGCGGATTCTGGATGAGGGACTGAACGGACTCGCCCTTATCCGGAGCAAACGCCGTGATGTAGACCAGCCCCGCGACCTTCGGGTCGGTGCCGGCTTCGGTGATGACGACGCCGCCGTAGGAATGACCGACCAGCACAACCGGCCCTTGCACCTGAGCGATCGCGAGCCGGGTGGCGGCCACGTCGTCCGACAAGGATGTCGTCGGGTTCTGGACGACGGTGACGTTGTAGCCGTCCTTCTTCAAACCGTTGTAGACGCCTTCCCAACCTGCGCCGTCAACGAAGCCGCCGTGCACGAGGACGATGCTTACCGGTGATGCCGAAACTTCAGCCATGGTGGTTCTCCCTTCGAGGTTGCTCTGTGCGAGCGATGCGCACTTGGTGTGCCCGGGTTTTTACTTGCCAGATTTCGATGTAGCTGATTAGTTCCATTTGTTGGCCATACCCCTAGGTATTCAGCTATGCCTCAGACGAAATGGACCGATCGGATCGGGCGCCGCGTCAAGCTGCGCGACCTCCATATTGCGCTCGCGGTCGCAGAAGCCGGGAGCATGACCCGGGCGGCGGAAGAGCTGGCCGTGTCCTATCCGGTGGTGTCCAAGACGGTTTCGGATCTGGAGCATACGCTGGGCGTCAAGCTGTTTGACCGGAGTGTTTCAGGGGTCGAGCCGACGCACTACGGACGCGTGCTGCTTGAATCCGGAGTGGCGGTGTTCGACGAGATGCGCAAGGGATTGCAGCAGATCGAGTCCATCAAACAGCCGGATGCAGGCGAGCTGCGGATCGGGTCGTCGATCGTTACCGATGCCGGTTTGCTTCCGGCGATTATCGAGCAATTTTCGCAGGAGTTACCGCGCGCCACGCTGCACGTGCTGCACGTGCTGCACGAAAACATTGCGGTTCAGCAATATCACAATCTGCGCCATCGAAAGGCCGAGCTCGTGTTCGGGCGGCTTCCCGCCACGATGACCGAACCTGACCTGGTTGCGGAACCGTTATTTGACGAGCCGAATGTGATCGTCGCGGGATCGGACAGCCGCTGGGCGAGGCGGCGAAACTTGACGCTGGCCGATCTGATCGGAGAGCCATGGGTATTGGCGGAGCCCGGCAGTCTGGCGCGGTCGCTGCATGAAGAGGCCTTTCGAGGCAGCGGACTTGAAGTTCCGTCCGCGAAGGTCCTGACGGTATCGCTCCATCTTCACCTGCGCCTGATCGAAACCGGGCGCTGGCTTGGCCTCATCCCCGCTTCCGTCATGCGCTTTGGCGACAAGCGAATGCATCTCAAGGTTTTGCCGATCAAGGTGCCGTCACCTCCGGCGCCGGTCGGGCTCATCACCGTCAAGCGACGCACGCTGACTCCGCTGGCACAGCGCTTTATTGAATGCACCCGCAAAGTCGTCAGCTCGGAGACGGCGCGCGCGTCGACCCGGCGCCGTTGATTTCCATTTCGGTTGGCTGATCCGTCTCTACTTGCCTGCCTCGGCTTCTGACGACGACCGCTATGGGTCCATGCCGTCAACCCATCACTACCTTGGGCAGCAGCATGGCAATGCCCGGGAAAAAGCAGATCAACGCGACCGCGATGATCATGATGCCCACAAAAGGCAGCGTCCCCCACATCACATCGCGAAACGGAATATCCGGCGCGATGTTTCCGATGACGAAGAGGTTGAGGCCGACGGGCGGGTGAATCAGCCCCATCTCCATGACGATCGTCATCACGACGCCGAACCAGATCAAATCGAAGCCGGCATTGCGGAGCGGCGGCAGAATGATCGGCGCGGTCATCAGGATAATGCTCGCCGGCGGCAGGAAAAAACCGAGCACGACGACCATCAGCAGAATAGCCATCAGCAGCAACCACGGCGACAGATGGCCGGCGACGATCCATTCGGCCGCACTCTGGGAGATATGGAGATAGCTCATCACCATCGAATACAGCAGCGACATGCCGACGATCATCAGCAACATCGTCGATTCACGAACCGACGCAACGAGCAGCGGACGCAGATCCGAGTAGCGCCACGCGCCGTAGATGATCGCGATCAGCGCGAGCGCCAGAACGGAGCCAAGTCCCGCCGTCTCGCCCGGGCTTGCAAATCCGCCGTACAGGGCCCCCATCACGCCGAGCAAAAGGATGAGGAACGGCAGAATCCTGGGTAATGCCGACATGCGCTGCGCCATCGTATAGCTATCCCGGCGCAGGATCGGATGTTCGACGCCGGCAGTAGCGGCGTCGCGATACTCCTTGCGAAAGCGCAGCACGGCGTAGACAGCGAACATGCCGCTCAGCAACAGACCGGGCCCAAGGCCCGCCAAAAACAGGCGCCCGAGCGACTGTTCCGCCGCCACCGCATAGAGAATCATGGTGATCGATGGCGGCAGCAGGATTCCCAGCGTACCCCCGGCGGCGATGATGCCGGCGGCAAAACCCGGTGAATAGCCACGCCGCCGCATTTCAGGAATTCCGGCGCTGCCGATCGCCGAACAGGTGGCGGCGCTCGACCCTGCCATCGCGGCAAACAGCGTACAGGCGACGACGTTAGCGACACCGAGACCACCGGGCACGCGGTTGAGCCAGACATAAAGCGCATTATACAGATCGGCGCCGGCCCGCGAGCGCCCGATCGCCGCGCCCTTGAGAACAAACAGCGGGATGGTCAGCAACGTAATGTTGGCGATCTCCTGATAGACGTTCTGTGCCACCGTGCCGAGCGACGCCAGCGGCATGAAGCCGATCATGAAGGCGACCGCGACCGCACCAAGCGCGAATGCGATCGGTACGCCGGCAAACAGGACCACCAGGGTGACGCCGCCGTAGAGCAGGCCGATGACAAGCGGGCTCATGCGTCGGCCCCTCGCCTGCGGCACAACGCCTGGACCAGTTGCACCAGGAATCGCAGCGCTAACAGGCTCATGCCAACAGTCATCATGGAATAGGGAAACCAGAGCGGCGGCGCCCAGGCCGAGTCGGTCACGCGACCGTCTTCAACCGCTTCCATCAGCAACAGCCACGACTGCCAGGCAAAGAAAGCGCAGAACAGGAAGCAAATGATGTCGGAGACGATCTTGCGAATCCGCTCGACCGGCTTGGGCAAAAATCCCCGGATGGCCTCGATTGCAATGTGCCCGCGCACCGACTGCACGTAAGGCGCCGACAGGAAGGTTGCGCCGGCCAGCAGAAACACGGCCATCTCATCCTGCCAGTCGGTCGAGGAATGCAGGAGATAGCGAACCGCAATCGAGTGGGTCAGCACCAGTCCGGCAGCGATCGTGGCCACGGCGCAGGCCGCGATCAGAGCGCGGTCGATCCTGTCGAGGACACGAACAAGCACGCTCAAAAGACTTGGACTGCGCATCGCGATTGGCTTCGGCGGCTCCGTCAAACCTCCTCCGCCATCTTCAGGAACCGCGCGGTGTTCGGCGTTCGCGCCGCGAAATCCTTCCACGCACTGTCGCGCGCCAGGTCGCGCCATTGATCGAGCGCGGCCTGATCCATTTCGTTCACGGTCGCTCCCGCCTTGGCATAGACGTCGGACAGCCGCTTGTCGTCCGCCTTCGATTGCTCAAGACCGAACGGCTCGATCGCCTCGCCCACTTCCAGAATGATCTTTTGCAGGTCCGGCGACAGGCTGTCGAACACGGTCTTGGACATCAGGATCGGTTCGAACACGAAGAAGAAGCTGCGGCCGCCCGCGGAAGTCAGTCCCTTGCTGAGTTCCTCGAGCTTGAACGAGATCAGGCTGCTGGTGCTGGTGACCGCGGCGTCAATCGCGCCGGTCTGCATGGAAATGTAGATTTCATTGGAGGGCATGTTGCTGGTGGCGGCACCGGCCGCCTTGAACATCATGTCCATCTCGCGGCTGCCGCCCCTGATCTTCAGCCCTTTGGCATCTTCGGGTTTCACGATCGGCTTTCCACGCGTCGCGATGCCGCCGGACTGCCACATCCAGGTGATGATCTTGACGCCCTTGGCCTCGAGGATGGCGTTAAGTTCCTTGCCGATCGGCGCCGTCTTCCATCGATAGGCCTGTTCATAGCTGGAGATGACCGCCGGCATGAAGGTGATGTTCAACTCGGGAATCTCACCGCCCGCATAGGTCGTCGGATACAGACTGAGATCGAGAGCGCCCTTCTTCAGCGCATCGAACTGCGCAAAGGTCTTCATCAAGGACGAGTTCGGGTAGACCTCGAACTTCAGCGCGCCGTTGGAGCGCTGCTCGACGCCTTCGGCAAGTTTGCGGCAAAGCCGGTCGCGGAAGTCGCCCCCATCGGGGCCCGAGCCGGGAAATTGGTGCGAAATCTTCAGCGTCCGCGTATCGGCGCGCGCGATACCGGACAATCCCAGCAGGGCCGGCGCGGCAATGGCGCCGAGTGCAGTGCGGCGGGAAATTCCTCGGCTCATCTGTATCCTCCTTATGGCTGATTTTTTTATTGGTATTTTGATCGGCTATTCAAATCGTCTTGGCAAGGTCTTCCGGCAGCAGAGCCCGGCTCCCTGTTCGCATGCCCCTGCCCCCGACCGGTTGCCCGTATCGGATCCTTACGTCTATATACCGCGCCCCCGGCAGCGCTTTGCGCCGGAGATCGACCGGAGTATCCGTATCCATGACTGAGCGAGCCGACGCCATTGCCGCCAAGATCGAGGCATTCGTCCGCACCGAGGTGATCCCCTACGAGAAGGATCCGCGGACGGGTCCGCACGGCCCGAGCGACGAACTGGTGCTGGAACTGCGCGACAAGGCCCGCAAGGCCGGCGTCCTGACGCCGCATATCCTCCCCGATGGATCGCATCTCACGCAACGCGAGACCGCGACGGCGCTGATCAAATCCGGGCTGTCGCCGTTAGGCCCGATTGCCTGCAATACGATGGCGCCCGATGAAGGCAATATGTATCTGCTCGGCAAGGTCGGGAGCGCGGAGCAGAAGGCGCGCTTCCTGGAGCCGCTGGTGTCGGGCAAGGCGCGTTCGGCGTTCTTCATGACCGAACCGGCAGATGAAGGCGGCGCAGGATCCGATCCATCGATGATGCAGACCACCTGCCGGCTGGACGGCAATCACTGGGTCATCAACGGGCGCAAGAAGTTCATCACCGGAGCCGAAGGCGCCCGGGTCGGCATCGTCATGGCCAAGTCGGACGACGGCGCCTGCCTGTTCCTGGTCGATCTGCCGGATCCCGCGATCCGCACCCTGCGCGTGCTGGATACGATCGACAGTTCGATGCCCGGCGGACATGCCGAGATCGATCTCGAGAACCTTCGCGTATCCGCCGACCAGATGCTCGGCGCCTCCGGCGACGGGTTCAAATACGCGCAAATCCGCCTCAGCCCCGCGCGTCTGTCGCATTGCATGCGCTGGCTGGGCCTCGCCATCCGCGCCAACGAGATCGCCACCGACTACGCCTGCCGCCGCCATGCGTTTGGCAAAGCATTGGTCGATCACGAAGGCGTCGGCTTCATGCTGGCGGAAAATCTGATCGATCTCAAACAGTCGGAACTGATGATCGACTGGTGCGCCAGCGTACTCGACACCGGCTCGCTCGGCACTGCGGAAAGTTCGATGGCCAAGGTTTCGGTGTCGGAAGCGCTGATGCGGGTCGCCGATCGCTGCGTCCAAGTGATGGGCGGGACGGGAGTCTCGACCGAAACCATCGTCGAGCAGGCGTTTCGCGAGATCCGCGCCTTCCGCATCTATGATGGCCCGACCGAAGTCCACAAATGGTCGCTGGCCAAAAAGATCAAGCGCGACTGGAAAGCCGAACATCATTGAAGCGCACGGGCGTGACGCCTCAAACGCGAGGGCGGCGATGCCTTCCGTTCACATCGGCGCCAGGCCGGATGCCAGCCTGGCGTTCAACTGGTCGCGGCAACACATTCCCGGAAGTCGCCAGATGAATCGATAGAGCCTGGTTTCCAGGGTGAGCAGAACGCATCATTAATCTTTTGCTCAAACATTACAGGTCCAGCACCCGATGTCTGACAGTGCCGCGCACCATGAAGCAATCAGAGGCGAAGCGTCTCATCATTGAAGCATGGGACCGATGGATGCAAAAGCACGCTTTGAACGCAGATGACGTCACGGGCAGAGAGTCGCTAAAATTTTTCATCGAGCTACAGGATTTAAAATCGCCGCTCCTCAACTTTCAGACACGGGGGCGCGACAAGTGGCGGATCATGCACGGCTGGCTGGTGAGCGAGGCCCGCGTCCGGCCATGAGCGCGGGAACTTCCTGTGTCGCGCGGGCAACGCCTTCGCGGCTTTCGCCCGCGGAACCGACTTTAGGACTCCCCAACTTTTCCTGCAGACTATAGCGTCCAGTCATTCGATCGGCGGGCTGGGGCGTAGCCTGATGTCAAATCTCAGCGCTACAGGAAGACCGCCTTCGGGCGGTCTTTTTGCTTGTACAAAGCCGGTGTGATCAAATCCGTCTGTTGCGGCGCCTGTTGCGCGCGACGAAATAAATGGTTGATCCGCCCTACTTCCCCGCCTCCGCGAAGGCGTCGAGGATCCGCGCCCAGGAGCGGATGCCCTTGTGAAAGCTCTTGAGGTCGTACTTCTCGTTCGGCGAATGGATGTTGTCGTCCTCGAGGCCGAAGCCGACCATCACGGTGTCGAGGCCGAGCGTGCGCTTGAAGTCGGCGACGATCGGGATCGAGGCGCCTGAGGCGATCAAGAGCGCTTCCTTGCCCCACTCGTCCGTCAGCGCGCGCTTGGCCGCCGCCAGCGGCTTCATGTTCCAGTCAAGCGCGATCGCCGGCGCGTTGGAGTGGTCGATGAATTCGGCCGTGCAATCGCCCGGCAGCCGCGACGTGACATAGTCGCGGAAGGCCTTTCGGATCCGGTCGGGGTTCTGTCCCTCGACCAGCCGGAACGAAACCTTGGCGGAAGCTTCCGCCGGGATCACGGTCTTGGAGCCCTCACCGGTATAGCCGCCGATGATGCCGTTGATGTCGCAGGTCGGACGCGAGGACACCTGTTCGATCAGGAGGCGGTCCTTCTCGCCGGCCGGGATCGAAAGGCCGATCGGCTTCAGGAACGACTCCGGCGTCAGGTTGAGCTTCTTCCACTGCGCCAAAATATCCGGCGGCAGGTCCTTCACGCCGTCGTAGAATCCGGGAATGGTGATGTGGCCGTTGTCGTCGTGCAGGGCGCCCAGAATGTTGGTCAGCACCCGGATCGGGTTGCGCGCGCCGCCGCCGAAGATGCCGGAATGCAGGTCGCGGTTGGCGGCCTTGATCTTGACCTCGTCATAGACGAGGCCGCGAAGGGCGGTGGTGATCGCCGGCGTGTTCTGGTCCCACATGCCGGTGTCGCACACCAGCGCAAAGTCGGCCTTGAGGTCGCCCTTGTTGGCTTCGAGGAACGGCACGAAATTCTTCGATCCGACTTCTTCCTCGCCCTCGATGACGATGGTGATGTCGACCGGCAGCGACCCGGTCACCGATTTCCAGGCGCGGCAGGCCTCGACGAAGGTCATCAACTGTCCCTTGTCGTCCTCGGCGCCGCGCGCGACGATGATCTTGCGGCCGTCGGCGTGATCGGTGACGACGGGCTCGAACGGCGGGCGGTGCCACAGATTGAGCGGATCGACCGGCTGCACGTCATAGTGACCGTAGAACAGCACATGCGGCCGGCCGTCGGTCGAGCCGTTCATTTTGGCGACGATCGCCGGATGTCCAGCCGTCGGCCTGACCTCCGCGGCAAAGCCGAGTGTCGCGATGTCCCTGGCCAGATGATCGGCGGCGGCCTTGCAATCGCCGGCAAAGGCCGGATCGGCCGAGATCGACTTGATCCGCAGCAGCGCGAACAGACGCTCCAGGCTGTTGTCGAAATCGGCGTCGATGCGGTCGAGAACCGGCTGAAGTTTTGCGTTGGACATGGCTTGTTCCCTGGCTGTGGGCGCGGTTTTTTGGGCGTCAGGTTTTAGCTTGCCCGGACGCCGGAGGCAAAGCACCGGCAGCGTCCGCAAGCGGCGGATTCAGGATGTGCCAGACCAGCCCCGCCACCAGCAGGACCGTGGCCGCGAGATTGTTGCCGTAGGCCTGCAGATCGTTCGGGAACACCGGCAACGACAGGCACATCAGCAAACCCGCCACGGCCAGCAATAGCCATGTGCCGGTCCTGACCTTGGCGCGCGGATCGTAGGCGGCCCGATGGATCAGAACGGTCATCGGGAAGAACAGCCACATGAAGTAATACTGGCGCGCCAGCGGCGTCGCCGCCGTCATCAGGCAGAACAGGATGCCGATTTCCTCGGCATCCGACCGTTCCGTCCGGCGCGAAGCCTTTGGCATGACTGCGACATAGCCGAGCCCGATCAGAAGCGAGATCACCAGCACCAAAAGGTTCGCGGTCTTGAAATCGAGATTGACGATATTCATGGTGCGGACGGGTTTGGCCGGATTGTCCTGGTTGTAATTGATCGGCCGCGTCAGCCGGTGCGTCATCGCGATGATCGACTGGTTGACCCACGACCAGTTCTGCTCGTCGCGCTGTCCGAACCCCTTCTCCGAACTCGACCCCACCATGCCCTGGTACCAGGTCTTCAATTCATGGGCGTTGCGCTCGAAGCCGCGGAACGGCGCCGGCAGCACGAACAGAAACACGCCGATAAAAACCAGCATGCTCGCGGCCGCCGCCCACTGCCTACGCCAGACCAGATACGGCAACACCGCGACTGGAAACACCTTGATCGCGGTGGCGAGCGCGAACATGCTCCCCGCCATCCAGTTGCGGTTGTCCCGCAACAGCCAGAAGCCGTACAGCATCAGCGCCAGCAGCACGAGGTTCGGCTGCCCGAGGTCGAACATGTCGAAGACAAAGGTGACGGTGACGAAGCCCGGCAGTGCGAACAGCCACGGGCCCGGTGTGCGCCCCGATCCCGTCATTGCATTGGCGAACTGCGCGGTCATCCACCAGGCGACGACATTGAGCAGCGACAGGCAGAGATAGAGCGGTATCTTGCCGAAGAAGCTCGGTATCGCCAGCAGCACCGCCGACAGCGGCGGATAGATGAATTCGAAATAATCGGTAGGGTTATCCGGATAGAGATTTTTGCCTTGCAGCACCTGCTGCCCGGCCCAGAACCACAGCGGATAGTCCTTGCTCTTGCCATGGCCCCAGATTTCCGGGACCAGCACGTCGGCCGTCAGCGCCACGCAGCAGAGCAGAAACAGGATATCGATCGGCGCCCGCAGCGATGGCCATCTCAGCGCGGGTCCGTTCCGGAAGTCGGAAGAATCTTTGGACATCAGCGCCGCAGCAACCCGCCGAGCGCGCCCCGCACCAGCGCGCGGCCGACCGAGCCGCCGAGCGCGCCGCCGACCGACTTGCCGAGATCGGCCACGACGCCGCCGACCACCTTGTTGGTGACGGTGCGGGTGACGTTCCTGGCGATGATCTGGCCGGTCGACATCCTGCCGCGCGAAACATTGGTGCCGAAGATGGTGCCGACGATCGCGCCGATCTGGCCGAGGATTCCACCACCGCCTCCGCCGCCGCCATCCGATCCATCCGGATGCGCCGCCGTTCCGGCGATGCGCTTCTGGATCATCTCATAGGCGGACTCGGCGTCGATCGCGGTGTCGTATTTGCCCTTCACCGGGCTGTTGTTCATGATCGCCTTGCGTTCGTCCGGCGTGATCGGCCCGATCCGCCCGGTCGGCGGCCGGACCATGATGCGCTCGACCATCGCCGGCGTGCCGCCGCCCTCGAGGAACGACACCAGCGCCTCGCCCTTGCCGAGCTCCATGATGACACGGGCGGTATCGAGCTTCGGGTTGGGCCGGAAGGTTTGCGCCGCGGCTTGGACCGCCTTCTGGTCGCGCGGGGTGAAGGCGCGCAGCGCATGCTGGACGCGGTTGCCCATCTGCGCGAGCACTTTGTCCGGCACGTCGATCGGGTTTTGCGTGACGAAATAGACGCCGACGCCCTTGGAGCGGATCAGGCGGACCACCTGCTCGATCTTGTCCATCAGCGCCTTCGGCGCATCGGTGAACAACAGATGCGCCTCGTCGAAAAAGAACACCAGTTTGGGTTTGGGCAGGTCGCCGGCCTCCGGCAGCTCTTCGAACAGCTCAGACAGCATCCACAACAGGAAGGTGGCGTAGAGCCGCGGGCTCTGCATCAGCTTGTCCGCGACCAGGATATTGACCATGCCGCGGCCGTCGCTGTCGGTTCGCATGAAATCCTTCAGCGTCAGCGCCGGCTCGCCGAAGAATTTGGCGCCGCCCTGGTTTTCCAGCACCAGAAGCTGGCGCTGGATGGTGCCGACGGTCGCCTTGGTGACGTTGCCGTAGCCCTGCGCGGCCTTCCGGATCGACGCCAGCGGGTCCTCGCCGTCATCGGGGCCCCTCTTGCCGGTATCGGGCACGATCGCATCGAGCAGCGCCCGCATGTCCTTCATGTCGATCAGCGTCAGGCCGCTTTCATCCGCAACACGGAATGCGACGTTGAGCACGCCTTCCTGCACGTCATTGAGATCGAGCATCCGCGACAGCAGCAGCGGCCCCATTTCGGTGACGGTGGCGCGGACCGGGTGGCCCTGCTCGCCGAACACGTCCCAGAACACGGTCGAGAACTGGTCGGGCTGGAAGGTCAGGCCCATGTCGCCGGCCCGCTTGACGATAAAGTCCTTGGCCTCGCCGATTTCGGAGATCCCGGAGAGGTCGCCCTTGATGTCGGCGGCGAAAACGGGAACGCCGGCACGCGCAAAACCTTCCGCCATCACCTGCAACGACACCGTCTTGCCGGTTCCGGTCGCGCCGGTGACAAGACCATGCCGATTGGCGAGTGCGAGCGTCAGCCAGGCTGCTTCGTCACCCTTGCCGATAAAAATCTTCTCGTCGGTGTCGGCCGTCTTGTTATCGGAGGTCGCCATCACATCGCCTCTTCGCATGCATCAGGGAGGTTCGGTTGCCCGTCGACACAATCATATCGCATCCCTGCCGTCGATTGAAACCGTTGGCGGGATATCTACGACGCCCCAGAGCCCGCGCGTCTCATACTTTTTTCCGAGCCAAGTCCTTTTTTCCGAGCCAAGTCGCAAAACCGGTGGCGCGGTGCGGCAAATGAGCGTGAATCCGGAGCCCACTCTTGCATTGCTGCAACACTTGCGGCGCGATCTAGAACCAAAGTCGCCTTGGTGTGTGCGGATCGCTTGTATTTCACATCGTGGACGCTCAAGATCATTTTACAAGTACGCGACCCGGTAAAACCGGCTGAGGGCGGGGGCCATATGGACGAATTGATTGGAACGCTGGCCAACAAGGCCGGCATTGACGACGCTGTCGCGGAAAAAACCATCGGCATCGTTCTGGGTTTCCTCCGCAACGAGGGCCCTTCCGACAAGGTTCAGGCTCTGATCGACCAGATCCCGGGTGCCGAAGCCGCGATCGCAGCCTCGAGCAGCAACAGCGGCCTCTCCAGGCTAATGGGCGGCGGCCTGATGGCGCTCGGTACCAAGTTGATGGCGCTTGGCCTCGGCATGAACCAGATTCAGAACGTCGCGCGTGAACTTTTTCGGTTCGGCCGCGACAAAATCGGAGCGGAGAAAATGGGCGAGATCATCTCGGGGACACCGGGCCTTAGCCAGTTCGCCTAAAGCACCCTTTCTGACGCAGGTCCGGCTTCAGCACATTCTATTGCATCGAGTAACATGACATATCCCCTCTCCGCGATCGAAGGCCTTAGCGCCTACTCCGCCTCGAAGCTGAAATCGCTCGGCATTCGTACCACCGATGCGCTGCTCGAAGCCGCTCGCACCGTCAAGGGACGCAAGGCGCTCGCAACCAAGACCGGGATCAGCGAGCAGCAGCTGCTCGAATGGGCCAACTTCTCCGACTACATGCGCATTCCCGGGATGGGCAAGGCCAAGGTCGGGCTGGTGCGCGCGGCCGGCGTCACCACCGTGCGTGAATTGGCGCTGCGCAATCCGGCACGGCTGGCCCAGAACATCAAAGACGTCAACACCAAGCGCCGGCTGGTCCGCGTGCTGCCCTCGGAAAGATCGGTCGAGCAACTGATCGAGCAGGCGCGCAAGCTGGCGCCGAAAATCAGCTACTGAGAGCTGAAAAGCCGCTCGGGCTAGCGTCCACGGCCCCCTCTCCTGCCTTGACTCGCTGACGCGGACCGCGCAAAGCCACCGCATGATCGCAACCATTTCCAGACCCGCCAGGGAGCCGAACGCGGCGGCCGGGCCGACCGGAGATTCCGTGCTGTCAGCGCTGCTGTCCCGCTCCTATCCAGCCGTGATGGGCGTCCTGAACGTGACGCCCGATTCCTTCTCGGACGGCGGGCAGTTTGCAGCCCCCGAGCGCGCGCTGGCGCAGGCCCGCAAGATGGTCGCCGAGGGCGCCGACATCATCGACATCGGCGCCGAATCCACCCGGCCCTATGGCTCGGAGCCGATCGGCGCCGAGGAAGAGTTGAACCGCCTGCGCGAGGTGCTGCCCGAGGTCGTAGCACTGGACGTTCCGGTATCGATCGACAGCATGAAATCATCGGTCGTGGCCTGGGCGCTCGACCAGGGCGCCCGCATCGCCAACGACGTCTGGGGCCTGCAGCGCGACCCCGATATGGCCGGCCTCGTCGCGGCGCGCCGGGTGCCCGTCATCATCATGCACAACCGCGACCGCGCCGATCCCGCCATCGACATCATGAAGGATGTCGCGGACTTCTTCGCCCGCTCGCTCGAGACAGCCGCCAGGGCCGGAATTTCACCAGACAATATCGTGCTCGACCCCGGCATCGGTTTCGGCAAGACGCCGGAGCAGAGCATGACGGTGCTGGCGCGGCTCAGTGAACTCGCCTCATCGGGCCTGCCGCTGCTGGTCGGAGCCTCGCGCAAGCGCTTCATCAGCACGGTGACGCCGTCGGAGCCGCATCAGCGGCTCGGCGGCTCGATTGCCGCGCATCTGGTCGCGGCCCAGAACGGGGCGCGGATCATCCGGGCCCATGACGTCGCGGAAACCGTCCAGGCGCTGCGCGTCACGGCGGCCATCAGGGAATTCGGAAAGCAGAAATGACCGATACGATCTTCATCACCGGCGTCGTGATTCATGCCCGCCATGGCGTGATGGAACATGAGACCGAAGTCGGCCAGCGCTTCGTGATCGATCTCGAGCTCGCTGCCGATCTGTCGGAATCCTCGCACACCGATCGCCTCGCCGACACCGTGTCCTATTCCAACGTGGTCGCGACCGCGACCGCGGCGTTCAAGCATACCAACTACAAGCTCCTGGAGCGCGCGGCCGGCGCCGTTGCCGAGGCGGTGCTGGCGGCATTTCCGCGCGTCAGCGCAGTCAAGGTCACCGTGCACAAGCCGCACGCGCCGATCGCCGCGATCTTTGAGGATGTCGGCGTCGTGCTAACCCGCAAGCGGCAAGCGCCCTGATATGGCTGATGTGCTGATCGCGCTCGGTGGCAATGTCGGCGACGTTCGCACGACATTCGGCAAGGCAATTTCCAACATCTGCGGCATGACGCAGGCGGCCCTCGTGGCGCGGTCGTCGGATTACGCCACGCCGCCCTGGGGCGACGAGGCGCAGGATACCTTTGTCAACGCCTGCATCGAAATCGACACCAGCCTCGACCCGCATGCGCTGTTGTTCACGCTGCACAAGATCGAGAAGAAGTTCGGCCGCGACCGCGCCCATGAGCGGCACTGGGGCCCGCGCACCCTCGACCTCGATCTGATCGCTTATGACGACGTCAAAATCGACAAACCCGAGCTGACGCTGCCGCATCCAAGGCTGTTCGAGCGCGCCTTCGTGCTGGTGCCGCTCGCCGAGATTGTGCCCGACCGTATCATTGCGGGACGCCGCGTCGCCGAGGCATTGGCCGGGCTTTCGACCGAAGGTATCCAGCGGTTACCGGACCTCGATTGACCCAAAACAACCGTTTGGCTTGGCGGTCGCCCCGTGGCAATTTCCGGCCCGACACAGGAAGCGCTTCAGGGAACGATGGGCCGGATGACCACGACAGATGAGCTGAAATTGGCCGCGGATTTTGCCCCGGCAACCTACGACGACTGGCGCAAGCTGGTCGACGGGGTGCTGAAGGGCGCGCCGTTCGAGAAACTGGTCAGCAAGACCGCCGACGGATTGAAGATCAATCCGATCTATCGCCGCGCGGAAGGTGCCGCGCCGGTCGCCGGCCGCGCCGCCGCCGCACCCTGGCAAGTCCTGCAGCGGATCGATCATCCCGATGCCAAGGCGGCCAATGCACAGGCGCTGCACGATCTGGAAAACGGCGCCACCGGGCTTGCGCTGGTCTTCCCCGGCTCCAATGCCTCCCATGGCTTCGGGCTGGAGCCGACGGCGGAAGCCGTCGAACAGGTGCTCGACAGCGTCTTCCTCGATGCCGGCATCGGCATCGAACTTCAGGTTGGTCCGCAGTCGCGGATGGCCGCCATTCATGTCGCCGAATATATCAAGCGAAGGGGTCTCGATCCTGCGGCCTGTGACATCCGCTTCGGTCTTGATCCGCTCGGGGCCTGCACCGCGTGGGGCCGCAGCCCCTTCACGTGGGCCGAGATCGTGCCGGCGTTGTCGAACGCCGTCCGCGGCCTTGCCGCGATGGGCTTCAGGGGTCCGTTCGTTGCCGCCGATGGGCGGTTGATTCACAATGCCGGCGGATCGGAAGTGCAGGAGCTGGCCTTCGTGCTCGCGTCCGGCGTCGCCTATCTGCGCGCGATCGAAGCCTCCGGCGTGGCGCTGGAAGATGCGCAAGGCATGGTCTATGCGCGGCTTGCCGCCGATGCCGATCAATTCCTGACGCTGGCGAAATTCCGCGCGCTGCGGCTGTTGTGGGCGCGAATCGAAGCGGCCTGCGGTCTTGCGCCGAAGCCGCTGTTCGTCGCCGCCGACACCGCATGGCGGATGCAGACACAGCGCGATCCCTACGTGAACATGCTGCGCGCGACGATGGCGACCTTCTCCGCCGGGCTCGGCGGCGCCAACGCCATCACCGTGTTGCCGCATACGCTGGCGCGCGGCCTGCCCGACCCGTTTGCCAGACGTGCCGCGCGCAACACCCAACTGGTGCTGCTGGAAGAATCCAACCTCGCAAAGGTGTCCGATCCGGCCGCCGGCTCCGGCGGCATCGAGACATTGACCAGGCAGCTTTGCGAAGCCGCCTGGAAGCTGTTCCAGGAAATCGAAAAGGCCGGCGGCCTGTTCGCCTCGCTCGAACAAGGCCTGCTCCAGCGCAAGGTGGCCGCCACGCGGGCGGTGCGCGAAACCAATATTGCCAAACGACGCGACGTGCTGACCGGCGCCAGCGAATTTCCGAACCTGCACGAGGCCGACGTCGCGGTGCTGGAGGCGCGGCCGGTGGTGCTGCCGCCCTATGGCGAGCCGAAAATCAAGTTCGGCGGACTGCCGCCGATGCGGCTGGCGGCGCCGTTCGAAGCCTTGCGCGACAAGTCGGACGCGCGGCTCAAGGCCAAGGGGGCGCGGCCCAAAATATTCCTCGCCAATCTCGGAACGGCTGCCGACTTCACCGCGCGCGCCGCCTTTGCCAAGAGCTTTTTCGAAACCGGCGGCATCGAGGCGCTCGACACCGAGGGCTTTGCCGATCCGGCCGCCCTTGCCGCGGCGTTCAAGGCATCCGGCGCGGACACGGCGTGTCTGTGTTCATCCGACAAGGTCTATGGCGGGCACGCTGTCGCGGCGGCCCAGGCCCTTAAAGCGGCCGGCGCCCAACATATCTATCTGGCAGGCCGGCCCGGCGAGCAGGAGGAAGCGCTGCGCGGCGCAGGCGTCGGCGATTTCATCTTCGCCGGCGGCGATGCGCTGGCGATGCTGAAGGATGCCTGGCAGCGGATGGAGTGAACATGACCGAGGCAAGCAAAACCGTTCTGACCGGCGGCTGCCAGTGCGGCGCGATTCGCTTTGCCGTATCAGGCGCGCCGGCCAGGATCAGCATCTGTCATTGCCGGATGTGCCAGAAAGCCTCGGGCGCGCCGTTCGCCTCGTTTGCCGATATCGAACATGCGGACTTTAGCTGGACCCGCGGCCAGCCGGCCGCGTTCAAATCCTCCTCGATCGCCGAGCGCGACTTCTGCCGGGATTGCGGCACGCCATTGAGTTTCCGCCGCATCGACGGCCCCCGGATCGAGATCATGACCGGCACCTTCGACCGGCCCGACCGGCTGGTTCCGACCCGGCAATATGGAACCGAATCCCGGCTCGGCTGGGTGGTCGGCATCTCCAACCTGCCGAGCCAGACGACCACACAGAATTACGGTCCGGAAAAGATGGGCGGGATCGTCAGCCACCAGCACCCGGATCATGATTAGAGTTGGTGAGCATCGACCGCCACATATGCTAGAATGGGTACCATGAGCCGCATACCTGACTTCGCCGATATCGCCTTCGAACCGACCGCTCCCGCCGCGCCTGCCGGCAGCGCCGAGCCATGGCTCACGCCGGAAGGAATTCCGGTCAAGTCGAGCTATTCGGAAAGCGACCTCGAAGGCATCGACTTCCTCGAGACCTGGCCGGGCACCGCGCCCTATCTGCGCGGCCCCTACCCCACGATGTATGTCAACCAGCCCTGGACCATCCGGCAATATGCCGGCTTCTCCACCGCGGAAGATTCCAACGCGTTCTACCGCCGCAACCTCGCCGCCGGCCAGAAGGGCCTTTCGGTCGCGTTCGATCTCGCCACCCACCGCGGCTATGACAGCGATCATCCGCGCGTCACCGGCGACGTCGGCATGGCGGGCGTCGCCATCGATTCCATCTACGACATGCGCACGCTGTTCTCGGGTATTCCGCTCGACCAGATGAGCGTGTCGATGACCATGAACGGCGCGGTGCTGCCGATTCTCGCGCTGTTCGTCGCCGCCGCCGAGGAACAGGGCGTTCCGCCGGAGAAACTGTCGGGCACCATTCAGAACGACATTCTGAAAGAGTTCATGGTGCGCAACACCTACATCTATCCGCCGACGCCCTCGATGCGGATCATCTCCGACATTTTTGCCTACACTTCGCAGCGGATGCCGAAGTACAATTCGATTTCGATTTCCGGCTATCACATGCAGGAAGCCGGCGCGACGCAGGACCTCGAGCTCGCCTATACGCTGGCCGACGGCGTCGAATATCTGCGCGCCGGGCTCGCCGCCGGCCTCGACGTCGACCGTTTCGCACCACGGCTGTCGTTCTTCTGGGCGATCGGCATGAACTTCTTCATGGAAGTCGCCAAGATGCGCGCCGCCCGGCTGCTGTGGGCCAAGCTGTTGAAGCCGTTCAATCCGAAGGACCCGCGCTCGCTGTCGCTGCGCACGCATTGCCAGACCTCGGGCTGGTCGCTGACCGCGCAGGACGTCTTCAACAACGTGACGCGTACCACCGTCGAGGCGATGGCGGCGACGCAAGGCCACACCCAGTCGCTGCACACCAACGCGCTCGACGAGGCGCTGGCGCTGCCGACCGACTTCTCCGCCCGGATTGCCCGCAACACCCAACTGTTCCTGCAGCAGGAAACCGGCACCAACCGCATCATCGATCCCTGGGGCGGCTCTTATTACGTCGAACGGCTGACCCGCGACCTCGCGGCCAAGGCCTGGGGCCACATTCAGGAAGTCGAAGCGCTCGGCGGCATGGCGAAAGCCATCGAGGCCGGCGTGCCCAAGCTGCGTATCGAGGAAGCCTCGGCCAAGACCCAGGCGCGGATCGACGCCGGACGACAGGCGGTGATCGGCGTCAACAAGTACAAGCCGGTCAACGAGGCCGCGATCGACGTGCTGAAAGTGGAAAATTCCACCGTGCGGCGGCTGCAGATCGACAAGCTGAAGCGGCTGCGCTCCGAGCGCGTCCAGAAGGACGTCGATGCGGCGCTGGCGGCGCTGACGCGCAGCGCCGGCGAAGGCAACGGCAACCTGCTGGCGCTCGCCATTGACGCGGCGCGCGCGAAAGCCACCGTCGGCGAAATTTCGGACGCGATGGAGAAGGTGTTCGGGCGTCACCGCGCCGAAATCAAATCCATCACCGGCGTCTACAAGCGGGAGGCGTCCACCATGTCCAACCGGGTCGAAAAGGTGCAGACCCTGATCGATGCGTTCGAGACTGCCGAGGGCCGCCGCCCCCGCATCCTCGTCGCCAAGATCGGCCAAGACGGCCACGACCGCGGCCAGAAGGTGATCGCATCCGCCTTTGCCGATGTCGGCTTCGACGTCGATATCGGGCCGCTGTTCGCCACCGCCGACGAGGCCGCGCGGCAGGCGGTGGAGAACGACGTGCACATCCTCGGCGTCTCGTCGCTGGCCGCCGCTCACCTCACCGCAGTGCCGGAGCTCAAGGCCGCGCTGAAGAAGCACGGCCGCGAGGACATCATGATCATCATCGGCGGCGTGGTGCCGCCGCAGGACTACGACGCGCTCTACAAGGCCGGCGCCGAGGCGATCTTCCCGCCCGGCACCGTGATCTCGGACGCGGCTGAGGAGCTGATCCACAAGCTCAACGCCCGGCTGGGGCATAGCGAGGCGGCGGAGTAATTGGGGTGATAGGCTGACGTCTTCGAATGCCTACGGCATTCGTCGAACCTTGCGCGTAACTCATGCGACAAATGATCGAAAGCGCATCTCATCACCTCATCGCGATTATTGCTCCATGAACTTGATACTCCGAACCTGCCTGACGATTTCTCTCGCAAGCTTGGCGTTCTCCGCCCTCGCCGCCGAACCCAAGCCCGACTTCAACCTCAAGACCAAATTGATCAAGGCCAGCGTTTCGCTCGACGTCAAGATCAAGGCCGATGCGGCGCTCGCCGCCGACTGCCTGACCGAAGGCAAGGCGTGGGTGGCGGGGTACAGCGTTGACGCCGACAAGGAGCGCAAGCAGTTTCCGCAGATGTTCCGCAACGGCGCCTGGTCCGTCGACCGCAAGTACGAGACGCGCTCGGTGGTCGACGGGCACTATGTCAGCATCGTCAGGTCCGACTACACGGACACCGGCGGCGCGCACCCGAATTCCGACGTCAACACCATCCTGTGGGATTCCGCCGCCAACAAGCGCATCAGCATCCGCCCCTTCTTCACCGAGACCGCCGATGGCGGCCCGACCATGAAGGCGATGGTCAAGGCCGTGCTGGCTTCGTTGACGGTGGAGAAGAAAAAGCGCGATGCCGGCGAGACCGCGACCGACGAATGGTTCAAGATCGTCGAGCCCAAACTGCTGAAGATCGGCGCGGTGACCTTGGCACCCTCGACCGTGTCAGGCAAGAGCTCCGGCCTGACCTTCCACTATCCGCCCTATGCAGTCGGCCCCTATGCCGAAGGCGAGTACGTCGCCTCCGTGCCTTGGGAAAGCCTGAAGCCCTATCTGACGCCGGAAGGCGCCAAGATCTTTGGCGGAGCGCGGCCCAAGGGCGACGACGACGGGCAGCAATAAGGCCTCTCACGCGGCAAGGCGGCCCAGCGAGCGTTCGAGCGAACGGGTCCAGTCCGGAATCCAGGACTGAAACAGTTGATGCCAGCGATCGGCATCGCCAGGTGCGGTATCCAGCGTCACCGCCCATTCGATAAAGGTGCGGTTGCCCTCGACGACCGGAATGAGGTGCATCGTGCCCTCATAACCTGTCGGCGCCGGCGCCAGCCCTGCCGGAAACGGCAACGGCTCGATGCCGGCATAGGTCAGCGCGTGCTGCGCGTCGGAATGGCTGGCCAGCCGCTGCCGCACCCAGTTGCCGAGATAGCAGAAGCGCCTGACTGGGCCGACTTCGTCGCCCCTTCGATCGTCCTCGATCACGCTCTCGGAGACCCCGTCGATATAGGCCGGGTAATTGTTGAAATCGCGGATCAGCGCCCACACGGTCTCCAGGGGATAATCGAGCACGGCGCTGTAATAGGCTTTTGTCATGTTCGGCTCCGGAGGTTCGCCCCGCCTCGCGGAACGCTGCCCGGATGGTGATGCCTCGGCGGCGCCGAGCCCACCCGATTCCCGAGTGTAAAAATCGATGGGGATGGCGGGGCTGGACGCCTCTCGCCTGCGACCTCCCGCCGTTGTAAACCAAGCCATGACCCTGCCGAAGACCCCCGACATCGATAAGCTCGCCAAAGACCTCCGCGCTGGTTCCCGCGCGGCGCTGGCGCGCGCGATCACGCTGATCGAAAGCCGCAGGGGCGATCACCAGGCCGCCGCGCGCGACCTGGTGCAGGCGCTGTTGCCCGACACCGGTACGGCGATCCGGGTCGGCATTACCGGCTCGCCCGGCGTCGGCAAATCCACCACCATCGATGCGCTCGGCATGTTCCTGATCGAACGCGGTCACAAGGTCGCGGTGCTCGCGGTCGACCCGTCCTCGGCCCGCACCGGCGGCTCGATCCTCGGCGACAAGACCCGGATGGCGCTGCTGGCGAATTCCGAGAACGCCTTTATCCGCCCGTCGCCCTCCTCCGGCACGCTTGGCGGGGTGGCCGCAAAAACCCGCGAGGCGGTGCTGTTGTGCGAGGCCGCCGGCTTCGACGTCGTGCTGGTGGAAACCGTCGGCATCGGCCAGTCCGAGACCGCGGTTTGCGACATGACCGATTTCTTCCTGGCGCTGATGCTGCCGGGCGCCGGCGACGAACTGCAGGGCATCAAGAAGGGCCTGGTCGAACTCGCCGACATGATCGCGATCAACAAGGCCGACGGCGACAACGTCAAGCGCGCCAATCTGGCGGCAGCCGAATATCGCGGCGCGCTGCATATTCTCAGCCCCCGCTCGGAGCATTGGCACCCGCCCGTCCTGACCTATTCGGCGCTGACCGGCACCGGCATGGACGAACTCTGGCAGAAAATTCTCGATCACCGCACCGCCATGAGCGCCTCCGGCGAATTCGCCGCACGTCGGCGCGAGCAGCAGGTGAAATGGATGTGGTCGATGCTGGAGCAGCGGATGATGGCCCGCCTGCGCTCCGACGCCACGATCCGCGCCAGGGTGAAGAAGACCGAGGCCGAGGTTGCCGACGGCCGGATCACGCCGGCGCTCGCTGCCGAGCAGATCGCGGAGATGTTGCGGTGAGCGACAAGCTTCGCATTCTCGTCACCGGTTTCGGCCCGTTTCCCGGCGCGCCCTGGAATCCGACGCAACCGCTGGTGGCGCGGCTGACGCGGCTGCGGCGCCCGGCTTTCGCCGACGTCGAACTGTCCCATCACATTTTTCCCGTGACCTACAAGGCGGTCGATCGCGAATTGCCGCTCGCCCTCGCACAACACCAGCCGCACGCGCTGCTGATGTTCGGCCTCGCCTCACGCACCGGCTATGTCAGGATCGAAACCCGCGCCCGCAACGCCGTCACCATGCTGTGGCCCGACGCGTCGCAAGCCCGCTCGCGCAAGGGATCGATCGAGGGCGGCGCCGATGCAAAAATGTTCGGGCCGCACACCGCCAAATTGCTCCGTGCGGCTGACGGCAGCGGTCTCGACGCCCGCGCCTCGCGCGACGCCGGAAGCTATCTCTGCAATTACCTGAGCTGGCGCGCGATCGAGGCCGTGGAAGCCGACAACGGCCCCCGCCTCGCCGCCTTCGTTCACATCCCGCCGCTGGCGCGCCCTGGCTCCCCACGCCGCAAGGGCTTTCCGCGCATCACGCTGGAAGAGCTGGTCGATGCCGGCGAGGCGATGCTGCTGGAGATGGTGAGATTGGCAAGGCGGGCAACTTCGTAGGGTGGGCAAAGCGAAGCGTGCCCACCAGCGCGCGTGCAACGAAGAAGATCGGTGGGCACGGCGCAAGTGCGCCTTTGCCCACCCTACGGATTCCGCACCCGACATTAACCCTACCCCGAACAATCACCCTGTTCCGTCGGCGCATTCACCATGCGCCGCCGCATTTCCGCTGTACGTATCGATGGACGAACACAGGGTCATCCATCATGGACGTCAACCGCCGCCATCTGATTGGAGCATCCGCCGTCGGCGTCGCCGGCGCGCTCGCCATGTCGCCCGATGCCGCACGCGCGGCGCCGCTGACGTCGGCGCTCGGGCGCGACGTGACGCAATATGGCGTGCGTCCCGGCAGCCCTGATGACCAGACCAGAAATCTGCAGCGTGCGATCGACGAGGCCGCACGCGCGCAAGTGCCGCTGGCGCTGCCGCCCGGCGTCTACCGCACCGGAATGTTGCGCCTGCAAAACGGATCGCAACTGATCGGCGTGCGCGGCGCGACCAAATTTCTGTTCAACGGCGGCGCCTCGATGTTGCAGGGCGAAGGCACTAACAGCATCGGTCTGCACGGCCTCACGCTCGACGGCGGCGGCATTCCGCTGCCGACGCGACGCGGCCTCGTGCATTGTCTCGGCGGACGCGACGTCCGCATCATCGATTGCGAGATCACCGCAAGCGGCGGCAACGGCGTCTGGTTCGAACAGGTCTCCGGCGATATCTCTGGCAACATTTTTGCGAAGATGGCGACCACCGCGGTGGTGTCGTTCGATGCGCTCGGCCTGATCGTCTCGCGCAACACCATTTCCGATACCAACGACAACGGCATTGAAATCCTGCGCACCGCGATCGGTGACGACGGCACGCTGGTCGCGGACAACCGCATCGAGGACATCAAGGCCGGCCCCGGCGGCTCCGGCCAGTATGGCAACGCCATCAATGCGTTCCGCGCCGGCAATGTGATCGTGCGCGGCAACCGCATCAAAAATTGCGATTATTCCGCGGTGCGCGGCAATTCGGCGTCCAACATCCAGATATCCGGCAACAGCGTCAGCGACGTCCGTGAAGTCGCGCTCTATTCGGAATTCGCGTTCGAGGGCGCCGTGATCGCCAACAACACGGTCGATGGCGCCGCCGTCGGCGTCTCCGTCTGCAATTTCAACGAGGGCGGCCGCATGGCCGTCGTGCAGGGCAACATCATCCGCAACCTGCTGCCGAAACGGCCGATCGGCACCGCGCCGGACGACGATGCCGGCGTCGGCATCTATATCGAGGCGGATTCGTCCGTGACCGGCAACGTGATCGAGAATGCGCCGTCATTCGGGATCGTCGCCGGCTGGGGCAAATATCTCCGCGACATCGCCATCACGGGCAATGTGATCCGCAAGGCCTTTGTCGGCATCGGCGTTTCCGTGGTGCCGGGCGCGGGCACGGCGCTGGTCAACAACAACATGATTTCGGAGACGCCGCGCGGCGCCGTGGTCGGGCTCGATCACGCCCGCGCCGTGACGACCGACCTGTCGGCCGAAGGCGCCCAGCGCTATGCGCAGGTCGTGGTCGGCACCAATGCAGTGCGGCGCTAGTTTTCGTCGCCTCTTGATCTGCTACAGCGCGTTGCGCAGCAGCGGATAGCGTTCCTGTATCCTGTCGAGATCGAGCGGCGGCAGGGTCATGTCGTCGAAGTCGGGCGCGTCGGACACGGATGACGTCTCATCCGTGTCGAGCAGCTGGATCTCGAGCGCCACCAGCACATCATGGGGAATCTCGCGCAGCGGCTCGACCACGATCGGCGCCGGTTCGGACGGCAGCAAGGCTGCCTGCTCGCCGATCTCGTCATGACGCGGCACTGCCGGGCGCTTGCCGCGCAGGCCGCTCAGATCGATCGCCAGATGGTCTGGGGCGGCTTCGCGCGCCATGAGATCGCGCCAGGTCTCGACGGCAGCCTTGGCTTCCTGGATGTTTTCGAGGAATGCCCGCTCGGTGTGAAACCGGCGCCAGCGCCCGGTCTCGAACAGGTCTGTGAGGTATTCCAGCCGCCGCTCAGCGAGGTTGCACCACCGCGCGACGGTATCGCGGCCACTCGCCACGTCTCGAAGATGTGTCATGAACCAGCCCGTTGGAAGAAAGACGGACGCAGACGCAACCGAGACGAATCAATCGAATGTGACAGTGTTATTCTGTGGAAAACTACTCGCTTGTCCAGAGCGCGAGCATCGTCAACGCATTTCAACCGAGAAAATCCGCACTAATACGGGGTTTTTCGCCCCCGCCCCAGTCAAGCCGCACAGCCGCATGGCCACGTTGCGCAAGGCCCCGCGGCAACTTCACTGAGCAAGGTAAAGGAAGTGTTAACGCACCGCGCCGGATCGGGCGCGGGCCACCTTTCGCGAAAAAGCTCGCTGAAAATGAAAGACCCGTCCGGGGGGACAACCGGACGGGTCAAGCCATAAAGGCGCTTGGGGTGGATGGGCGCTCGCGCACATTATAGCCGATGGGGAGAGATAACCGCTCCCACATTCATTAGTCGCAGCACCGTTGCCGGACGTTCAAAACCCCGGACGATTTTTTTAAGGATTTGTTCGGAGCGGACGGGCCGAAAATCACCGCGCGCCGGTGCGATTGGCGTCGTTTGCGGCCGATTTATCCGATGACAGCGACGGCGCGGAATCGTTCAGCGCCCTGCTCACGGAAGCGTTATCGGGAGCCGCAGCGGGTGCCGGCGCTTTTTCGCCGGCCGGCTTCGGCGACGCCGCAGCCATCGGAACCTGTGGCGCATCGACGACGGCCGTGACCGCGGCGAAGGCGTCGGCCTCGCCTGCCCCGAACAGATCGTCGCGGCCGGGGGCGCCGAGGTCGCGCGCGGTCTTTGTCAGGATGGCGCGAACATCGTTCGGCTTCAATGCCGGGTTGCGCTCGATGATCAGGGCCGCGATGCCGCTGACATAGGCGGCGGAAAACGAGGTGCCCGACGTGATCTGGTATTTCTCGTCCGGCGCGGGCAGGAAAATATCCGCACCGGGGGCTGCGATGGCGATGTGGTTGCCGCGGTTCGACGCCGCAAACAGCCTGTCCTGCGCGTCGGTGCCGCTGACCGCGATCACGTTCGGATTGGCGGCGGGATAGAGCGGCGGCGACTTGGCTCCGGCATTGCCGGCGGCGGCAACCAGCAGGATGCCGCGGGCCGCGGTCGCGGCAATGCCGCGCTCGATCATCGGATCCTTCGAGCCGGCAAAGCTCATGTTGACGATCTGCGCGCCGTGCTCGACCGCATAGTCGAGGCCCTTGAGGATGACATAGGAGTTGCTTTCCGCCGCGCCCGACGCACTGCCGAACGCGCGGATCGCCAGCAGCCGCGCCTCCGGCGCGCTGCCCATCAGCCGGCCATGCGCCACGATCGCGCCGGCAATGCCGGTGCCGTGGACATGCGGGCCTTCCTTGCTGCCGAGCGCATCAAAACTGTCGGCGACCGAATTGGCGAGTTCCGGATGTTTGGCGTCGATGCCGGAATCGATCACCGCGATGGTGACGTTCATGCCGCGCGCCAGCGTGTGCGCCTGCGGCAACCGAAGCTGGGCGACCGCGTATTGTGCGGGATCGCCCTCGGTCAGCGTCTTCTTCTGGTCCTGCAGCACGTAGCGGAAATTGGGCTGCACCGACTTCACCCTGGTGTCGGCGGCGAACTCCCGCCGCACCGCGTCCGCCGGCCGGCGGTCGATGATGCGGAACAGGCCGACGGTGCCGCCGACCAGCGGGAAATTCTGCGATGCGATCCGCTCCAGCCCGTGGCTGCGCGCCAGGAGGTCGGCGTCCGCAAGCGACATCGCGCCGTCGATCTCGGCCACGAATTCATTCTGCACCGTGCGCAGATCGATCGCGGCGGCCGCCGGATTATTGCCCGATCCGCCGCCGCTCTTTTTGGAGGCGACGCCGCTGCCGCCGCCGCTTCCGACAAGGTTCAACGGGCGGTCGAAGCATTCGCCGTCCGGACCGCGATTGGCATATTCGCAAACCGGATAGAGGTTGGGTGAATAGCGCAGATACGGCGTGCTCGAGCCGACGCCGACAGGGCGGTTCACTCGCATGACCGAGGTGCCGCCGACACCGGCCGGCGGCGTGCGCGCGACGCCGACGGAGTTGACGCCAACGCCGCCGCGGCCCGCAATGGTTGGGTTGATGCGCGGAGCCACCGTCGGATTGATCGAGGGGATCCGCGAGTCGATGTGGAGGCTCGGCGTGCGCATGATGCTTTGCGCATGAACCGTCGCCGTACCGGAAAGCGCGAACGGCAACATAGCCGCAGCCAGAAGCAGCGCCGCGCACCGCGTCATCCTGCGCCAATTCACGCCATCGTCGACCATGGGACCTCGGCTTACTCGGGCGCGCAATTCGGTTTTCGGGCTTGCCCGCGTTACGGTGTCGCCACCGCAAGACTGACGATCTTCTCACCCTGCAGCCTGTTCATCAGGCTTGCGACTTCGTCCTTGCCCATCGCCTTGCTGCCGAATTGCAGCCGGAACATGCCGCCCTTGGCGCCGTCGACGATCGAGGCCTGATAGGTGTCGAGCAGCGCCGTGATGTCGGCAATGCGCGCTTCCGGCGCAAACCGCACCAGCGCGCGCGGCGGCGCGATCGAACTGCCGAGATCGCGGGTAATGGGACCGGAAGAAGGTTCGTTCAGGCTGAGCGAAGCGGTCTGGAACGAAGCGGTCTGGTTCTTGACCAGCACGGCGCCGATCAGGCCGGCCTGCAACAGCAGCGCCAAAGCGCCGAGACTGGCCGACCAGGCCAGCGTCCGCGGCGACAGGCTTGCAAAGAATTCGGAAACCCGCGCGGAAAGATTGACCGACGCCGACGGCTTGCGCACGGGCTCTCCGTCGATCGCGGCGAACAGCTTGGCCATGGCGCGCGCGGACGGCGCACCGAGGCTCTCGTTGAGGTGAATGGTCTCGGCGTATTCCTCGCGGATCACGGCGTATTGCCGGGCAAGCTCGGGATCGCTGGCCAGCGCTTCGTCGACACGGCGCACATCGCGTGCGTTCAAGGTGCCGGCCGCATGGAACGGCAACAGCAACTCGATTTCGCTGGGCTCTTGATCCAGCATTTTCTTGCTCGCTGCCATCATGGCCAACCTCGCTCTATGCCGACTGCTTTGAGGAGTTCGGCCAATTTCTTGCGCGCATAAAACAGGCGCGTCTTCACGGTGTTCTCCGGAATGCCCACGATCTCGGCCACTTCTTCCACGGACTTCTCGTGGTAGTAGACGAGATCGACGATCTCCCGGTGCTCTGGCGAAAGCGCGGTCATGCACTTGCGCAACGCTTCACTCGTATCTTTCTTCTGCGCCACCACTTCCGGATCGTCGGACGTGTCCTCGATCGCGTTCGCGGTCTCGTCGTCCAGTCCAACGTCCTTGCGACGCCGCAGCGCCGACAGGGCCTTGAACCGCGTAATCGCCAGCAGCCAGGTGGTAACGGCGGATCGGCCTTCGAACTTGCCAGCCTGACGCCATACATCGAGAAAAACCTCGCTGATGAGGTCTTCCGCAACCTGTTCGTCCCTGACGAGCCGAAGCCCGAAACGGAACACCCTGACATGGTGCCTTCCGTACAGCACCTGCATCGCGAGCCGGTCGCCTTGAGCGATCCGAGCGATCAGAACTTCGTCTGAAGCCGCCTGTGTCGCACTCAATGGCCGTCTCGCAAGGTTGGTCGGATGGGGGAGGCTGGCGGTTCGACGGGGGAAGCAAGATTCTTCACAATACGGCAATGTCCGGATTGCATGTGTGATCTACCCCACATAAGCGGATTTACCGGCACGGGTGCCGGCGTAAACGGACGAAATCCCCAAATTGGTACCATAATACGGAAATACTTTCCTAAAGCTGGCGCCATCAGCGGCGACCTTACCAAGGCTTGGGTCCCAAGGCAGCATCCAAGGCAGCACTCAAGCCAGCATCTGCTTACAGCCAGCGGCCCCGCGCAAGGGTCCGCAAGCTCCCGGACCGGCGGATTTTCCGTTGCGAAACAGCGCAATGGCAGGTGTTTTAACGGATCAGAATCGGTCCCAAAAGATACCAAACCTAAAGGCTTTCCCACTTAGATTTTTCGCCGGTTCCACCAACGGCGAGACCATGGGCACCGCTGCGTCCTCATTCGTGAATCCGGCCGAACTGGAAGGCGTCGGTCCCCAGCTGACGGCGAAGGCACGGTCGCGCCGCGCCAGGCAGCGCCGCGGGATTCTGGCGATGATCGGCGGCAGCTATGTCATCGATGCCGGGGTGCTGCTGCTGTTCGCGCAGGCCGGCACCATCCCGGCGACGGTCGGCCCGGCCTACGCGGCTTGCGGCCTGGTCCTGGTCGCCCTCTTCCTCATCATTTCGGAACTCGGCATCAACGACCGTTTCGCGGATCACTATCTCGTCGCGCCGCAGGCGACCGCCTGCATGCTGACCGCGCTGGCGTTCACCTGGATCGCGCCGGAAGTCGGTGCGATGTTCCTGTGCACGCTGTTCATCGTGTTCAGCTTCTCGTCGCTGCGTTCGACGCCGCGCCAGACCATGGTGATCTGGACGGCGATGACGATCGGCCTGGCCGGGCTGTTCCTTCTGACCGACAAGCCTATTTCGATGCCGCATGGCAACTACCTCGAACGCTTCGGCACCATGCTGGTGCTGGTGCTTTCCATCGGGCGCTGCATGTTCCTGGGGATCTTCTCCAGCTCGATGAAGCACTCGCTCTATCAGAGCGGGCTGAAACTCAAGGAAGCCTACAAGCGGATCGAGGAGCTCGCCGAACTCGACGAACTCACCGGCTCGTACAACCGCCGCTGCATCATGCGGATGCTCGACGAGGAAATCGCGCGGGCGGCCCGCAGCGGCGCGCCCTGCTCGATCGCGCTGATCGACCTCGACTGGTTCAAGCGCATCAACGATGCCTTCGGTCACCCGACCGGCGACGAGGTGCTCCGGACGTTCGCCATTACCATGTTCGCCAACATCCGCGCCAACGATCGGTTCGGACGCTATGGCGGCGAGGAATTCCTGCTGGTGCTGCCCGACATGGACACATCAGGCGCCGTGCGCGCGCTCGACCGGCTGCGTGCGATTATTTCCGATCTCGACTGGAGCGCATTCTCGCCCGGCATGAAGGTGACGATTTCCGGCGGCGTCGCGACGCTGAAGCAAAACGAGACGCCCGACACATTCCTCGCGCGCGCCGACAGCGCGCTCTATGCAGCCAAGGCGCGGGGACGCAACCGCATCACCCACGCCTGATTTGATCGATTTCAGATCCGGGGATGGAGAATCCGTCACCGGCCTTTGCTCCAGGATAGAGTCATGAGTTCGAAGTCCGCTATCTCCCCCGGCAATCTGCTCGACGAGCTGCAGGCCACGCTCGCGCACGGGACCGTTGCCCGCCGGGTCGAGACCCTGCGCCGGGTGACCGATCTCTTCATCAACGGCGCGGTGGACTATTCGGACGAACAGATCGGATTGTTCGACGACGTCTTCCAATTCCTGATCGACCACATCGAAACATCAGCCAAGACGCTGCTGGCCAACCGCCTCGCCCCGATCGACACCGCGCCGCCGCTGACGATCCGGGCGCTGGCCTTCGACGACGTGATCGAGGTCGCCGGTCCGGTGCTGTCGCAGTCGGCGCGGCTCGACGACACGACCCTGATCGAGAACGCGCGCAGCAAGAGCCAGGAGCATTTGATGGCGATCTCGACCCGCAAGGTCCTGAGCAGCGCCGTCACCGACGTGCTGGTCCAGCGCGGCAATGACGAGGTGATCGAGAGCACCGTCTACAATCCCGGCGCGGAATTCACCGAGCGCGGCTTCACCCGTCTGGTCAACCGTGCCGATGGCGACGACAATCTGGCGACCTGCATCGGGCTGCGTCCGAACATTCCGCGCCATCTCTATCTGAAGCTGCTGGCGAAGGCCTCCGACACCGTGCGGCAGCGGCTTGAAGCCGCCAATCCGGAGCAGGCGGACCAGGTGCCGACCGCGGTCAGGGAAGCGACGCGGCGGGCGCGATCGGCGTCTTCGGCCATCACCAGGAACACCGAGGTCGCGCACGCGCTGGTCAAGTCGCTCTACGAGGACGGCCGGCTCGACGAATTCCAGGTGGCGAGATTCGCCGAGGCCAGCAAGTTCGACGAAGCCAATGCCTCGATCGCGGCGCTCGCCAACGTGCCGGTGGCGGTGGCCGAGAACATGATGATCGAGACCCGGGCCGAAGGCGTGATGATCCTGGCGAGGGTCGCCGGATTGTCGTGGTCGACCGTGCGGACCATCATCAACATGCGCGACGACCTATCCGGCGGGGAACCGACCGATATGGCGGCCTGCAAGGATACCTACGAACGGCTGCGGCCGTCGACCGCGCAGCAGGTGCTGCGCTTCCATCGCATGCAACAGAACGCGCCGGCGACGTGAACTGCTCACCCTCCCTCCGGGCGGGTGAAAACCAAAATCAAAACCTGAGTACCCTCGATCCGGCGAGAGCCCCAATCGCCGTCACCAGTGCGGTCGAGAGCGTGTACCAGGTCGCCACGAACAGCGGTGAATCGTCCGTGCAATGCGATGCGTAGAGCGTCGCCGCCAGGCCCGCCGAGGCGAGGCCGGCGATGGCGCCGGCAATGGCCGGCCGCGCCGTCGCACCCTGGCGCAGGCCGATCAGCGCGCCGGCCAGCAAGGGCAATGACATCAGCGGAATGGCGCACATGCAGGCCCGCGAATTGTTGCCGACCAGCCGTGTCATGACAGGCAACCGCTGCGGCATCATCATCTCGCCGCCAATTCCCGCGGTGAGAATCCCGGCCGGGATCAGCAGCAGCCAGCCAAAGCCCCGCAGCGAGGCTTCCGGCCGCGACAGATGCAGACTGACGGCGATCGCAGCAGCCGCCAGCGCCAATGTCACCGCGAATTTCAGATCGAAGAACGGGTTGCGCATCGCGGTCATCACGTCCGGCCTGATGCCGAGTTCGGTGAAGAACATCAGCAGCGAGACCGGCGCCGCAGCGAGCAGCGCCAGCATCAGCGCGTAGCCGACCGGGCGCGCACGGTGTGCGTTGTCGGCCGCGAGCGTTCGAATGAGCTGATCGGTATCCATTCTCATTGTTCCCGTAACTTCGCCGTCAGGCTGGTCAGCCCGCGGTGCAGCGCCACCCGCACCGCACCTTCGCTCATCGAAAATTTCGCCGCCGTATCCTTGATCGAGGCGCTGTCGACCGCGATCGACTGCAGCACGTCGCGCTGGCGGGCCGGCAACGACTGCAGTTGCGCGGCGACCTCGCTCGCCGAAGCCGTCTCGACCGGCGTCTCGCCGGGAAGCACCTCGGCGAAATCGTCGATATCGACGAAGATGCGCCGGCCGCGGCGGCGCAGCGCATCGATCAGCTTGTTGCGGGCGATCGCAAACAGCCACGGGGCAAACGGGGCGCTGGCGTCCCAGGTGTGCCGCTTCAAATGGACCGCCAGCAAAATGTCCTGCACGATGTCCTCGGATTGATCGACCGGTTGTCCTGCCCGCGCCAAACCACGACGCGCCGCCGCGCGGAGCACCGGCGTGACGGCCTTGAGCAGGCGATGATACGCCGCACTATCGCCTGCGATGGCCGACCGCATCAGGCCGGTCCATTCGTCATCCCGTTCGCGCACGCGCGCTCCTACCCTGCAATTCGGTCGATCTTTCAAATTGTTACATCGGAAGCCGTGGATCACGAAGTCGTGATCCAAAGCCCCGCGTCAAAGACCCGGGCACGGCCATCCCGGAATCGGGACCGCCAGCCTGGAGACCGGCAGGCTCATACCATCGATTGCCCCCGCTCGCACCCGTGGCCGCGGCCTTCGCGCTGTCGCGGAAAATCCGCCCGGCGAAAAATGCCGCGCGCCGCAACGGCGTTGCCCTGCTTTTGCCCAGTGTTGCCCGAAGATTCCCTTTTTCTGCCGCGCTGCGGACACGCGGCGAGGTCTCATTTCGCCATCGGGAGCGGGCAAATGGGGAGATTGCCAAATGATGATCAAAGCCAGTGGGCGCTCGGCGTTGATAGTCGCGGCCGGACTTTTTGTGTGTTTCGCCGGCCCGTTGCGGGCACAGGCTGCCGGCGGCGATAGCGCGGCCGCGTCGAAATCGGAAACTGCGGCGCCCGACAAGTCCGTCCGGCATAGCGCGCGTCACTGGAAGCGCTACGCGCACCGGAAGTATACCCGCACCGCCGCCAAATCCGCCGAGAGCAGCAAGGCCGCCGAACAGGACGTCGCCGACGCCGGTAATGGCGGCTCTGCCACGATCCCGGCATCAGTTGCCAACGCCAACGCGCAAATGACCTACACCAGTGCCCTCGCCGACAGCGCGAGCGCGATGACGGCCAAGGCCAACACCGTGCTGCTGGCTTCGGCGGACAAGCAGGCCGACGCCCAAGCTCCCGCCGACACCGCGGTGGTTGCTTCCGATCAGCTCAATGACGTCGATCGCGCCCTGCAGGAGACGCCCGCCAAGCAGCAGACCGTCGCCATGGCCTCGGCCAAGGCGGCCACCCCTACGCCCGCGTTGGCCGCAGCCAGTGACAGCTCCACCTGGGATCAGACCTCGCTGATCGGAAAGATCTTCATTGCCTTCGGCGCCCTGCTGACAATGGCTTCCGCCGCGCGCATGTTCATGGCCTGACCCGCCCGCGCGGGACACGCCGGCGCACGTTCCGGACGCGGCGTTGCACCCACTTGATGCCCATCCCGCCAGCGGGCACATTGCCCGCGAAATCGGCTAACCGGGGTGGATCATGACGACGTTCGAATACATCATTGTCGAGAGCAAGGGCGCTGTCGGCGTCATCACGTTGAATCGGCCGAAAATGCTCAACGCGCTGTCGTTCGGCGTGTTTGGCGAGATCGCCGCGGCCGTCGACGACCTCGAGGCCGACGACAAGATCGGCTGCATCCTGCTGACCGGCAGCGAAAAGGCCTTTGCGGCCGGCGCCGACATCAAGGAAATGCAGCCGAAGACCTTCATCGACATGTTTTCCAGCGACTTCGCCTCGATTGGCGGCGACCGCGTCGCACGATGCCGGAAACCGACGATTGCGGCCGTCAGCGGCTACGCGCTCGGCGGCGGCTGCGAACTCGCGATGATGTGCGACATCATCATTGCCTCCGACACCGCGAAATTCGGCCAGCCCGAAATCACGCTCGGCACCATCCCCGGCATCGGCGGCACCCAGCGGCTGACGCGCGCGATCGGCAAATCCAAGGCGATGGACCTCTGCCTGACCGGCCGCATGATGGACGCAGCCGAAGCCGAGCGCTCGGGCCTGGTCAGCCGCGTCGTGCCGGCAGACAAGTTGATGGAAGAGGCATTGGCGGCAGCGGAAAAGATCGCCGCGATGTCGCGTCCTGCCGCCGCGATGGCCAAGGAAGCCATCAACCGCGCCTTCGAGACGCCGTTGTCGGAAGGCATGAGCGTCGAGCGCAACCTGTTCCATTCGACCTTCGCGCTGGAAGACCGCGCCGAAGGCATGGCGGCGTTCATCGAGAAGCGCAAGCCGGTGAACAAGAACAGGTAGGGGCGCGCGTAACATACCGTCGTCCCCGCGAACGCGGGGACCCATACGCCGCGGCGGTTGTTGTGCGAATGGTCTCAGCCACCGTGCGTCATCGGTAGATCACGCGGTATGGGTCCCCGCGTTCGCGGGGACGACGGTTACGAAGCCCTGCTCCGCGCCAGCGCCGCAGTGACCAGCGCGCGATAGGCGCGCTCGGCTAGCGTGGTCGGGCGGTCGAGCCCGAGCCGCGCCAGGCATTCGCGGTCGGCGGCATCGGGCGGGCGCGACATTCCCTGCCACAGCAAAGCAGGCAATTTCAGCGGCGTGCGCTGCGCCTCCTGCAGCACCTGCAAGGCCGGGATCAGCCGCTGCTCGACCTCGGTGAAATCGCTGCCGAACGGGAACGACGGCAGCAGGCCGGCCTCGCGCGCGGGCTTCAACGCCGCCGCGATCCGGTCCGAAAAATTCTCGCGATGGTCAGCCGGAATTTCAAAACCTTTCGGCAGCTTGCCGGCATCCTTGGCAATTTTTGCCAGCTCGTTCTGGAAACGGGAATCCGTGACCTGCAGCATCGCCGCGATGGTCTCGGCGTCGGACTTTCCCCTGGTGTCGGCGACACCGTATTCGGTGACGAAGACGTCGCGCAGATGCCGCGGAATGGTCTCATGACCGTAATTCCAGCGGATGTTGGACTGCGTCCCCTCGCCGGCCTGCCGCGTCGCTTCCAGCGCCAGGATCGAGCGCGCGCCCTGCAGCGCGAACGCCTGCGCCACGAAATTGTACTGGCCGCCGACGCCGCTGACGACCTGACCGTCTTCGAGGCCGTCGGAGACCGCAGCCCCCATCAGGGTCGCCATCATCACGTTGTTGACGAAGCGAGCATCGACCCGCGCGCGGCGTTTTGCAACCTCATCCCCATAGAGCTCGTTGGTGAACGACACCGGCATCATCTGGATCCGCGCAATCTGATCGGGCGGCATCTCGCGCAGCGCACGATAGAACGATTTCGGTCCGAGGAAAAACGCGCCGTGCAGCATCACGCCGTCGACCTCGCGCTTGAGAATGCCGGCCTCGATCAGGCCGAGAAACGCCTCGAACAGCATTTCGCTGACGCCATAGAGCCCCTTCTCGAACGGCCCGGTCTGCAAACCCGCGAGCTGTTCGGTCCCCGGCGCGAGCCGCTTCATGATGGCGTGGAACTGGCTGTTGTCGCGGTGACGGACGATCAGGCCTTGCGCCAGCGCGTCGCCGACCTGCCCGATGCCGATCTGCAATGTGCCGCCGTCGGGAACGAGTCCCGCCGCATGCAGCCCGATGGCGTATTTCGTGTCGCTGATCGGTTCGGCCGGCGGCGCGAACAGCGGAAAATCCGTCGCCGGGCTGTCGAGCACCGCGGAAAATTCATTGCCCGGCAGGTCGCCGAGGCCCGGCATGAACGGCAATTCGGAATTGACCTGGCCGATCAGTCTGAACGACGCGCGGCCTTCAGCGCGGGCGCGCAGGATATCGAGCGTGGTGTCGGTGTTGCAGCTCAGGCTGTAGCGCGCCGCGCCGTCGACCACGCGCTTTGCCACCAGTTGGGTGACGACATTGAGCCCGCGCGACAACAGATAGGAGGACGCATGGGTATAATTCGCCGAGATATAGTGCTGCTGCGCGTACGGCACGCGCAGCCACCTCCCGGCCAGAAAGAAAAACTCGATCACCTGGATATTCGGCGGCAGCGCCCCCGCATGCAGCGCGCCGGCATAGGTCAGGTCCGGATAGCCGCCGAACAGCCGGTCGATCACCGGGCCGATAAAGCGCTTCTCAAGCAAACTGGCGGGCTTCGGCTTTTCCAGCGTCAACGCGGAAAAGAACGTCAGGTTGATCGAGCGATCGGCGGCGGCGCGGGCGTAGAGCGCGTTGATGACATGGTTGGCCTTGCCGAGCCCAAGCGGCAATCCGACCACGAGGTTGGTGCCGACATCACGGATGATGTCCTCCGCGATCGCTTCAGGGTCGGAAAACAGCTTTGGCATCGATGTTCCGTCTGGCGCGACGCGCCGAATGGCTGATGGGATGGAGGAATCAACGACCGCGGTTGAAGTTATGACACATCAAGCGGCGTGGGTTGGAATTACTGGCGCAGCAAGATCTCCGCCAGCGCTCTCACATTGGCCGAGCCTGCGCCCTTGCGCCAGATCAGAACGGTCTGCGCACAATTCTCCTTCTTCGCCAGGGTGTGAACGCTGAGGCGTTTTCGCTCCGGAAACGTCGTCAGCACGCTTTTGGGGATGAGCGATATTCCCATGCCCGCGACGACGCAGCCGAGGATGGCGTGATAGGACGCCAGCTCGATGGTGCGCTCGGGCATCTCCTGACGGCTGGCGTAAAAATCCTCGAGCCGCTTTCGATGCGGGCAGCCATGTTCGAACACCAGCACGCTGCGCGGCAGCCTGCCCTTACGGCCGATCGGCGGATGATTGGCGGGCGCCACGATCACCATTTCCTCGTCGAAGGCAAAGCTCTTCTCGAACGGCAGGTCCGCAATCGGCTCCGCGACCAGTGCGGCGTCGAGTTCGCCGGCCAGGATGGCGCTCCCCAGCACGACGGGATTGCCGGTGCGCAGTTCCAGAACCACCCCGGGGTGCCGCCGGTGGTATTCGCTGAGCAGCCCCGGCAATCGCACGGCCGCCGTGCTCTCCATCGCACCCAGCCGAAACGTGCCGCGCGGCCGTTCGTCATGCACGGCGCCGCGCGCTTCCTCGGCCAGCGCGAGCAGGCGCTCGGCATAACCCAGCAACACCTGACCGGCCGGCGCGAGGTGCAGCCGCTTGCCCTCGCGGATGAACAGCGTGACGCGCAGATCGTCCTCGAGCTGGCGGATGCGGGTCGTCACGTTGGACTGAACGCGGTGCAACCGCTCGGCGGCGCGCGTCACGCTGCCTTCGTGAACAACCGTGCTGAAGATCAGGAGATCGGACAGGTCCATTCATCTCTCCGGGAGATCAATAACATCAGAATTATTCATTTTATGGGATTTGATATCCCGCGTAAAGATCACGGTATGCCGGCGACACGCCCTGCCGTCGCCGCCGATTGCCAGCAAAGGAGAATTGCCGTGTCAAAAGCCTATTGGATCGTGCGCGTCTCGGTGCGCGACGAACAGCGATATCCCGAATACCTCGCAGCCGCTGCGCCGGCGTTCCAGAAGTTCGGTGCGAAATTCATCGTGCGCGGCGGCGCGTTCGAGGCGATGGAAGGAAATTCCCGGGAGCGAAACGTCGTGGTCGAGTTCAGCGATCGCGCGACGGCGGAAGCCTGCTACCGCAGCCCGGAATACCAGAGCGCGAAGGCCATCCGTCAGAAATATGCCGACGCCGACTTCATCATCATCGACGGCGCGGCCTGAGGCCCTTCTCTCCTTCGACGGAAACATCGCCATGCTCAGACTGTACTACACCGCCGATACCTGCTCGCTGGCGTCGCACATCGCGCTCAACGATGCCGGCGCCGAATACACGACGGTGCGGATCAGCTTCGCCGCTGAGGAGCAGCGCAAGCCGGAATACCTGGCGATCAATCCGAAAGGCCGCGTTCCCGCGCTGGTCACCGACAGGGGCGTTTTGACGGAAACGCCGGCCATACTCGCCTTCATTGCGCAGAGTTATCCGAAAGCCCGCATGGCGCCGCTGGACGACCCGTTCCGGTTGGCGCAAGTGCAGGCCTTCAACCTCTATCTCTGTGCGACCCTGCATGTGGCTCATTCTCACCGCATGCGCGGGTCCCGCTGGGCCGATGAAGCCGCCTCGATCGCGGACATGCAACGCAAGGTGCCGGAGAGCGTCGGTGCCTGCTACCGGCTGATCGAGGACAGCTTGCCGGCAGGGCCATGGGTGATGGGCGAGGCCTACACGATCTGCGACCCCTATCTGTTTACGATGGCGCAATGGATGGAGGCAGACGGCGTGGACCCTGCCCGGTTTCCGAAGGTCAGCGATCACCGTCGCCGGATGTCCGAACGGCCGCAGGTTCGCGCCACCATCGAAGAGGAACTGACATGAACCTGACAACCCGCGCTCCGCCCGGTGCGATCGGCCACTCCAGTCACATCTGACGCATGATCTTTCGGATTGGTCGCGCGGCTTTCCGTCGCGCGAGGGCGACGATTCGCCGCCAAATTCGCGAGGCCCGGCTGACGGGAGCCCGGCCGGTAGGTCTTGCATGCAACACCTTGCCACGAAAGGTCGGAAAGTGCGCAGGTTATGCACCGGACGGTTTGCCTGTGGCGACGCCGCCGCCTAAACAGGGAGTGTTGGGATCGTCGGCGGGGGCGGACGGTCCGAGCGTGATCCGGAAAAGTGGATACCGGTTTTCCGGAGAGATCACGCTCAAAAAAGAAGGATAGAGCGGGAGGGCTGAAGGGCCATCCCGCGCTGGGTTGGTTGCGGGATCAAATGGTTAGGCGTGCCGCTAGGGTTGGCCACGTGGGAAGGCGCGTGCTCCGAGCGGGCATTTGTCTTGGCGTGGTGGCATGCGTCGCGTTTGCCGCGCCGGCTGCCCGCAGCGAGGGCCTCCCTGAAGCGCTGGCCAAGGCCTATCAGAGCAATCCGCAACTCAATGCCGAACGGGCGCGCCAGCGCGCCACCGACGAGAACGTGCCGCAGGCTTTGTCGGGTTATCGGCCGCAAATCATCGCCAGCCTCTCCGCCGGCCTCCAGGCGGTCCGCAACCTGCTGCCCGACAATACGTTCCAGTCTGCGACCCTGAAGCCCTGGACCATCGGGGTCACCGTGACCCAGACGCTGTTCAATGGCTTCAAGACCGCCAACAGCGTGCGCGTGGCGGAACTGCAGGTCCGTTCCGGCCGCGAAGCCCTGCGCAATGTCGGGCAAGGCGTGCTGCTCGACGCCGTCACCGCCTACACGAATGTGCTGGCCAACCAGTCGCTGGTCGAAGCACAGCGCTCCAACGTCGCATTCCTGCGCGAGACGCTCGGCATTACCCAGAAGCGGCTCAATGCCGGCGACGTCACGCCGACCGACACGGCGCAGGCCGAAGCACGCCTCAGCCGCGGTCTGGCCGATCTCAACGCCGCCGAAGTCAGTCTTGCCATCAGTCAGGCGACCTATACCCAGGTGATCGGCAACCCGCCGGCCCAGCTGCGTCCCGCCGAAACCGTGGATCGTTTCAATCCGCGCAGCCGCGACGACGCGACGAGCTTGGCCTTCCGGGAGCATCCCGCCGTGATGGCGGCAGGCTTCGATGTCGACGTCGCCTCGACCTCAATTCATGTGGCCGAAAGCAGCCTGATGCCGACGATTACGCTGCAAGGCAACGCCAGCCGCAGCAAGCAGTCGGATCCCTCGCTGACCACCTTCGGGACCGACCAGGCGTCGATCACCGGCCTGCTCACGCAACCGATTTATGACGGCGGCCTCGCCGCTTCGCAGACCAGGCAGGCCAAGGAAGTCGCGGCCCAAAGCCGGCAGGTGCTGGATCAGGTCCGCAATCAGGCCCGCACCGCCGCTGTGGGCGCCTGGGTTGCCAATGAAGGCGCCAAGGTCGCGGTATCGGCGTCCGAATCCGAAGTCCGCGCCGCCACCGTCGCACTGGCGGGCGTGCAGAAGGAAGCCGCCGGCGGGCAGCGCACCACCGTCGACGTGCTGAACTCGCAGCAGGACCTGATCCTGGCCAAAGCGCGCCTGATCGGCGCGCAGCGCGACCGCGTGATCGCCTCCTACACGCTGCTCAGCGCTATCGGCCGGCTCGACGTCAAGACGCTCAGCCTCAATACGCCGGACTACCTGCCGGAGGTGCACTACCATCAGGTGCGCGACGCCTGGCACGGCCTGCGCACGCCGTCGGGACAGTAACTGTCCCCGTTGCACTTCGCCGCTTCAATCAGAACCGATGAGGCTCAAGATCTGATCGCGGCGAATCGACATGATTCTGACGTTGGTGACGTGTCATCTGTTGGCTGCGAGATAATCGCGTGCCGCCTGGATGAATTTATCGATGACGGCAGCGGCAATGCAGACAAATCTGACGTTCAGATATCCGTGGACGCGCCTTTTTTGGCCGCAATCCCCGGATCGTCCGATAGCTCCAGTTGAATGGTGAAGATCGCGCCGCCACCCGGATTGTCACTCACCGTGATGGTCCCGCCATGGGCTTCGACGATCCGCTGTACGATCGACAGCCCCAATCCCGCACTCCCCGGCCGGCTCCGATCACGGCGCCAAAAGCGCTGGAAAATGAGGGCTCGTTCCGCCTGAACAACTCCCGGGCCCTGATCGATGACGCTGACCGCACCGCCGGCCGTGGCGTGAACCTCAACGACGGTGCGGGGCGGCGTGTGCCGGAGCGCGTTTTCCACAAGATTGCGAACGGCCCCCCGCAACATCTCCGCATTGCCATGCACCCAAATGTGAGCTTCCGCCCCGGTGAGTTCGATGGTCCGCTGACTTTCGAGAGCGAGCGGCGCCAGCATCTCGACGACGTCAGAACAGAGCGCGCTCAGATCGGCTCGTTCATTGGGACCAATGAAGGTCGAGTCGAGTTCGGCCGCATCCAGCAACTGGCTGACCACGCGGCCCATGCTCCTGATGTCGGCTTTCAAATCCCGGCTGACCTTGCTGTCCTCGAGTTGATCGAGACGCGCCCGCAGGATGGCGAGCGGCGTACGAAGCTCGTGCGCCGCGTCCGCGGTAAACTCACGCTGGACGTGATAGCCTTGCTCCAATCGATCCAGGGCCTGGTTGACCGCGTCCACGAGTGGGCGAATCTCGCTCGGAATCGTCGCGCTGGGAATCCGCACATCGGTCCGGGTCGGACCGATGTCGCGCGCCGCCCTGGAGGCATCAAGCAGCGGCCTGACCGCCCGGCGGAAGATCACGATGTCCGCAGCCAGCAAAAGCATCAAGATCGGCAGCGTGATCCATCCAACGCGCCGAAAGAAATTGGCCACGATATCGTCGGTCAGCACGTCGCGATGCGACAGATCTTCGCCGACCTGGATCATGACCGGGCGGCCGCCGATCGTGTGTTCGACGCTGACGCCGGCAATCGTACTGTCGCCTCGCCTGACCTCACGATAGACCCGGTCCTTCTCGCCGCCGGAAACCGCAAACAACGGCGTTTCATCGTCGGCGGAAGAGACGAGCACGCGGCCCGACCGGTCGACGACGTCGAAGATATAGCGGCCGTAGGCTTCCGAAAATTGCGCCTTCAGGCCCGGCGGCGGGGTGTACGACCAGCTCCCGTCGGAGGCCAGCGAAAGATAGCGCGAAACCGTCGCGGCCTGGTCGATCATCGCGCGCTGATGCAGCGCGTTGGTCTCCTCGGTGAGCAGCCAGAACAGAACGAGCGGCATGAAGATGGCCGTGAGAGCGATCGCAACGATATGCAGGAAGACGATCCTCGACGTCGTCGATTTGAAGCTAGGCATCGCCTTTTTCCTCAGCGATGAGATAGCCGACGCCGCGTATGGTATGAATTTGCAGCCGGGCCTTGCTTGCCAATAGCTGCTTGCGAAGCCGCGACACGTAGACCTCGACGGCATTCGAGGCCACGTCGCTCGTCATGCCGAAGATCTGATCCTCGACGTTCTTCTTGGGCACCACGCGTCCCTGGCGTCTCAGCAGAAGCTCGAGCACCGCAAGCTCCCGCGCTGAAAAAGAGTATGGCTTTCCGTCGACGAAGACCTGATGGCTGTTGGTGTCGAACGTAAGGTTGGCAAGATTGAGCGAACTGCCAAGCAACTGTCCTGGCCGGCGCAAAAGCGCGTTGATGCGCTCGATCAGCTCTTCCAGCGCAAACGGCTTCACCAGATAATCGTCCGCACCGTTACGCAGCCCTGCAACCCGGTCGTCAACGCTTCCGCGCGCCGTCAGGATGAGAACCGGCGTCGGATCGAAGGCTCGCCGCAGCTCCTTCAGAACAGTCATTCCGTCGTCGTCCGGAAGACCGAGGTCCAGGACCAGCGCTGCATAGCGAATATTGGCGATCGCGATGCGCGCATCCGCCGCGGTGCCGACGAGGTCAGCCGAAATTCCCTTGGCCGCGAGACTCTCCGTCAGCAGCCGCGCAAGCTCCAGATTGTCTTCGATCAGCAGAATTCGCATGTAGCTACAGATAACCCGTTTGCGCCGCATTCACATCAGATTTGGCCGCCCGGCGAAAGCATTGATTCCGTAAGGCTGGTGTAAGGCAAGCGCGCTAGAAGACGCGGATCGCGCACCTCGGAGCGAGGCCGCGCTGGCAGGCATCGCCTCGCTTCCCGCCACGGCAGATGACCCAATGAGTTCGAGCATGAATCGAGACGCATTGACCACCACGGTCCCGCGACCGGGTGGTTCGGAAATCATCGTCGTCAAGTTGCCGCAGGGCGGCGCGCCGTCGCGCTGGCTGGCGCAACGAATCATATCGGCGGTGAGATCAAAGGTGTCGCTGGCGCGCATGGAGCTGGATGTTGTGGTGCTGGATGGCGAACCGGAGAACCAGCCGGCGATGTTCGGTTCATCTTCCGCGGCGGAGAATTTCGTTCGGGGAATTGCACCCCAACTGAACTCCTGGCGCTGGCAGCCGATCAGCCTGGACAAGTGAGTGCGCGGCGGCAAAACAAGGCCAAATCAAATGACTGACACCCGTTTTTCCGAGCATCGGTTGCCGGTGCGTGTGCAGATCGTCATCGTGCTGCTCGCATTGGTCTTGCTGTGCGGCGGGCTGCTGCTTTCATCGGCCTTGGCGACAAAGCGTGGCTATACCGGCGGCGCGACCGATTTTTCGAGCCGGTCTCGTTCCGAAAACAACATTTTTCGTCCGACCGAGGCGCAGTGGGGCAGTCTTTCCCTCGTGCCGGTTTCGACCCAACCCTTCACGCCGGCGCTGATTACCGAGGGAAAGATTGCGATCGACGAAAGCCGGGCCACACCGGTGTTTTCGCCCTATACCGGCCGCGTGCTGCACCTGCTGGCCAAGCCTGCCGATACCGTCGAGAAGGGACAGCCGCTGTTCGTGATCGAGGCCACCGACATGGTGCAGTCGCAAAACGACTTTGTGACGGCGCTGGCGACGCTGAACAAGGCCCGCTCCCAACTCACACTGACGCAAACCAACGAGAAGCGGCAGCGAACTCTTTCCGACGGGAAAGCTGTTCCGTTGAAGGATTTTCAGCAGGCCCGGGCAGATCTGGCCGCGGCCGAAAGCGATTTCCGGTCGGCGGATTCGGCGCTCGATGCGGCGCGCAACCGGCTCCACATCCTAGGCCGCACGGACGCCGAGATCGCCGTCCTCGAGGAAAAGCGGACCATCAGCCCGGATACCGTGATCCCGGCGCCGATCTCGGGCATCGTCCTGCAGCGCAAGATCGGACCAGGCCAATATCTGACGAGCGGATCCGGCGATCCGGCATTCATCGTCGGCGATCTGTCGACCGTCTGGCTGGTGGCAAACGTCAGGGAAGCGGACGCGACGAAGGTACAGCTCGGCCAGACGATCGAGGTCCGTCCCCTGGCTTCTCCCGGTCGCAGCTTCGCCGGCAGGATCGATTACATGTCGTCAGCTGTCGATGCTTCGACCAGGCGCATCCTGGTTCGAGGCACGGTCGACAATCGTGAAGGCATTCTGAAACCGGAGATGTTCGCGACTGCCACGCTGGCCGTCGGCAACGTCGAGATTTCGCCGGCCGTACCGCGAACCGCGATCGTGTATGAGGCAGGCCTGACGCATCTATGGGTCGCTTCCGGACCGGACGCATTGCAGTTGCGCCCGGTCCGGATCGGCCAGACCGTCGGAAACATGGTCCAGATACTTGGCGGCGTGGACGTCAATGACAGGGTGGTGGTGCGAGGCGGCCTGCTCATCGATCGTGCCGCTGCCGGTGGCGGTTCGTGACAGGCAGGGGCCTGAACTCGTCGAATCCGGTTACTGTCGAAAGAGTGCCTGAAAATGAATGCCCTCATCAGCTTCGCCCTGCGGCAGCGCGTTCTGGTCGCCATCATCTTTGTGGCGATGCTTGGGGCAGGAGCGATCGCTTTTACGAAACTCAATATCGAGGCTTATCCCGACCCGGTCCCGCCGCTCGTTGACATCGTCACTCAAAACCCCGGCCAGTCCGCCGAAGAAATCGAACGCTACATCACCATACCGCTGGAAGTGCAGCTCGCGGGAATCCCCAATCTCAAGCTGATGCGGACCATTTCGCTGTTTGGTCTTTCGGATATCAAGCTTCAGTTCACCTACGACTACACCTATGAGGAAGCCGAGCAGAAGGTCCTGAACAGGCTGGCTCAGGTGCAGCAACTGCCCAATAGCGCCCAGCCTCAGATCTCGCCGACCAGCCCGATCGGCGAAATCATGCGGTACCGGTTGAAGGGCCCCGCGGGATTCAGCCTCACCGACCTCAAGACCGTACAGGACTGGATCCTGCAACGGCGCTTCAAGGCCATTCCCGGCGTGATCGACGTCACCGCCTTTGGCGGAACGACGAAGGCCTTTGACGTGACCGTCGATCTGGCCCGGCTTCAATCCTATGGCGTGACCTTGCCCCAACTCGTCCAGACGCTGAACAACTCCAATGTCAATGTCGGCGGGCAGACCCTGAACATCAGCGAACAGTCGGCGGTCGTTCGCGGCGTCGGGCTGATCCGATCGATTGACGATATCAAGAGCGCGGTGCTGGCGCAGCAGAACGGCCTGCCGGTCTCGGTCGCCGACGTGGCCGAGGTAACGCCCGGCTATCAGCCGAGGCTCGGGATCGTCGGAAAGGATGACGACAACGATATCGTTCAGGGCATTGTGCTGATGCGCCGCGGACAGCAGAGCCTGCCGACGATCCAGCGCGTGGAAGCCGAAATCGAGAAGATCAACGCCAGCAGTATTCTGCCCCCCGGGGTCCGCATCGAACGGATTTACGACCGCAAGGATCTCATCAAGACGACGACGGAAACGGTTCTGCACAACCTGATGTTCGGCATTGTCCTGGTGTTCGTCGTACAATGGATGTTTCTCGGCAATCTGCGCAGCGCCGTCATCGTCGCCGCGACAATTCCCTTCGCCCTGTTCTTCGCCGTCGCTATCCTGCTGATACGCGGCGAATCCGCGAACCTGCTCTCGGTCGGCGCGATCGATTTTGGTCTGATTGTCGATGCGACCGTCATCATGGTCGAGAACATCTACCGCCACTTGTCGGAGCGTCCGTTAGCCGCGGTTCAGCCGAGCCGAAGTCGGCGCTGGAAGATGGCGGGGTCGCTGGCGACGATTTTTGATGCCGCGCGGGAAGTGAATCGATCGATCTTCTTTTCCGCTGCCATCATTATTGTCGGCTTCATTCCGTTGTTTACGCTAAGCGGCGTCGAGGGGCACATTTTCGGCCCGATGGCAAAGACCTATGCGTTTGCGCTTGCAGGCGGGTTGCTCGCGACATTTACGGTTTCGCCGGCGCTGAGCGCGCTGCTGCTGCCGGAAGTCGTCGAGGAGAAAGAGACCGCGGTGGTGCTGGCGCTGCGGAGCGTATTTGCACCGGTGCTCCGATTTGCGGTGCCGAACCGGATTCTGACGCTCGGGCTTGCGCTGGTCCTTCTGCTGAGCGCCGGCCTTGCGGCGCGCATGCTGGGGCTGGAATTCCTGCCCAAGCTCGAGGAGGGCAATCTCTGGATCAGGGCCACGCTGCCCTCCTCCTATTCGCTGGAGTCCGGCAACGAGCAGGTCAACCGTATCCGGACCGTGATCGGAAGCTATCCCGAGGTCGAGACCGTCGTCTCGCAGCAGGGCCGCCCTGACGACGGCACCGATGCGACCGGTTTTTTCAACGCAGAATTTTTCGTGCCGCTGCTGCCGGCGGATCAATGGCCGAAAGGCGCCAACAAGGACAACCTGACAAAAGCGATGGCGGAAAAACTTGTCAGCACGTTCCCCGGTATCGAGTTCAATTTCTCGCAATACATCCAGGACAACGTTCAGGAAGCCGTATCCGGCGTAAAGGGCGAAAATTCCGTCAAGCTCTTCGGCAACGATCTTACCGAGCTTGCCGGCACCGCGGAGAAAATAAAAACGGCGATGGCCAACGTGCCCGGAATTACCGATCTCGCCGTTTTCAACTCGCTGGGGCAACCGACCGTCCAGATCAATATCGACCGCATCAAAGCGGCCCGCTACGGGCTCGCATCGGGAGATATCAACACCACGGTACAGACGGCGATCGGCGGCCAGGCCGCCGGAGATCTCTACGAATATGGCAGCGACCGTCATTTTCCGATCCGGGTGCGGCTCGCGCCCGACTACCGGAAGAATCTGGAGACGATCAGGAACATCACCATCGGCGCGCCGAGCCCGAGCGGCAGCGGCGTGATTCAGATTCCGCTGGCGGAGGTCGCCACCGTGGAGCTGGTCTCGGGAGCCTCGTTCGTCTATCGCGAGCAGCAGGAGCGCTACGTCCCGATCAAATTCAGCGTACGCGGTCGGGACCTTGGCAGCGCCGTCCTCGAGGTTCAGCGCAAGGTAATCGAAAACGTCACGCTTCCACCAGGCTATCGGCTCGAATGGGTCGGCGAGTTCGGCAACCTTCAGGATGCCATCGAGCGGCTCAAGTTGATCGTACCGATCACGATCGGGCTGATCGCCCTATTGTTGTACCTGAACTTCGCCTCGGTAACCGATGTGCTGCTGGCTCTCAGCGTGATTCCGATGGCCATGATCGGCGGCATTTTTGCGCTCCTGCTGACGGGCACACCCTTCAGCATTTCGGCCGCCATCGGGTTCATCGCCTTGTTCGGAATTTCGGTGATGGAAGGCGTGATCCTGATCTCGTATTTCAATCAGTTGATCGAACACGGCTGGGGCAACAAGACCGATGCGGTAATCCACGCCTGTGCCATCCGGCTTCGGCCGGTCTTCATGACGAGCGTTGCCGCATGTGTGGGGCTATTGCCGGCCGCGATATCGACCGGAATCGGTTCGCAGGTCCAAAAGCCGCTGGCCCTCGTCGTGGTCGGCGGGATCGTGCTGGCCCCTGCCCTGATCCTGATTATTTTGCCGGTCCTGATTGACGTTTTTTCACGCCGGCAGCCCATCCAATCCTCGGCCGCCCCCGATCAGGCACCTGAGGCTCCGGCTACCCCATGAGCCGTTAGGCCGCTTTGTGGTCTTCGTGGTCACGCCGCGCGAGATACGATTGCAGCGCTTGCGCGCCCGGGAGGCGATGCGTTTCGGCGCGGATGCGGTCGCGCCCGGTGGCTGGCGGCACCAGAAACCGAGGAGTTCGTCGATTGGGCGGCGCGCTACGACGATGACGATGGCGTATCAGGCCTGGCTTGCGGCACTGTCCTGCCCGTGCTGCGCGTCGATAGATCGCGGCCCATGCCCGAGCTGGCAGCGGAAGTCCGCCGCGGGTTGGACGGCCAGACCGCTCCCGCATAGCGGCAGCCCTTCCCGCGCCCCGCTTCCCTCTATAGTCTGTCGCGCAAGACCGCGGCGACGCAACGCCGGGCTTTGGGAGAACGCTGGAGTGGACGGGTAACGCGCCCGGTCGGGACATCAACCATCAACGACTATCGCCGGGGAGAACGCCAATGCTGACGCGACGCAGTATGATGCTTGCCTCCATTGCGGCCGGAGTAACCATGAACAGCAAGACCGCATCCGCCAAGGCGGCGCAGCCGGCGACGCCGGTGAATTTCGAAATTCCCGCCGGCGCCTGCGACTGTCATACCCATATCCACGGCGATCCCGAGAAATTTCCGTTCTTTGCCGGCCGCGTCTACACGCCGGAACTGGCCTCGCCCGAGGAAATGTCGGCACTGCACAAGGCGCTGAACATCGAGCGCGTGGTGATCGTGACGCCGAGCGTCTACGGACCGGACAATTCATCGACCTTGTACGGCATGATGGCGCGCGGCGCTTCCGCACGCGGCGTCGCCGTGATCGACGACAAGACGCCGGAGACCGATCTCGACACCATGCAGAAGCGGGGCTTTCGCGGTATCCGCCTCAATCTGGCAACCGGCGGCGTCAACGATCCGACCGTCGGCCGGCCGCGCTTCTCGGCCGCGGTCGAGCGCGTGAAAGCGCGCGGCTGGCATGTGCAGCTCTTCACCAGCCTTTCGATGATCTCCGCGATCAAGGACCTGGTCGCGGCCTCCCCCGTCCCTGTCGTGTTCGATCATTTCGGCGGCGCGCAGGCAGCGCTTGGGGTCGGCCAGCCGGGTTTTGCGGACCTCGTGGAACTGGTGAAATCCGGCAAGGCCTATGTGAAGATCTCCGGCGCCTACCGGGCATCGAAGCTCGGGCCTGACTATGCCGATGCCGCCCCGCTCGCCCAGGCGCTGATCGCAGCGAACGCCGACCGCATCGTCTGGGGCACCGACTGGCCGCATCCGGATTCGGTGACGCCGGCGGACAGGAAGGTCACCGACGTCACGCCGCTGTTCCAGATCGACGACGGCCGGCTGCTCAACCAGCTCCCGGTATGGGCGCCGGCCGCCGCGATCCGCAAGAAGATCCTGGTCGACAATCCGATGCGGCTTTACGGATTTAGCTGATGTTTTTTGACGCGTACTTCACGCGAACCGGTGCCCACGTCGCTCGAAAACGCTCTGACGTCCGTCAGCGCGTGCGGCGCGAGAACACCGAGATCAGCACCGGCAAGGTCACCAGGATCACCAGCGGCGCCAGCATCATGCCGGTGACGACCACGATCGCCAGCGGCTTTTGCACCTGCGAGCCGATGCCTTCCGAGATCGCCGCGGGCAACAGCCCGATGCCGGCGACGGCGCAGGTCATCAGCACCGGCCTCAACTGCAACTCGCCGGTGCGAATGACGGCCCGGATCCGCTCGTAGCCTTCGTCGATCAGCTGATTGTACTGCGACAGGATGATGATGCCGTCCATCACGGCGATGCCGAACAGCGCGATGAAGCCGATCGCCGCCGACACGCTGAAAGGAATCCCCGAGATCAAAAGCCCGAGCACTCCGCCGAAGATCGCCATCGGGATCACGGTCATGACGAGCAGCGTATCCACCATCGAGCCGAAATTGAAGAACAGCAGCACCGCGATCAGCGCCAGGCTGATCGGCACCACGATCGACAGCCGCTTGATGGCGTCCTGCAGATTGCCGAATTCGCCGACCCACTCGACCCGCGATCCCGGCGGGAGCTGGACGTTGCTTTCGACCTTGTCCTGGGCTTCCCGGATCGCGCTGCCGAGGTCGCGTTCGCGGACCGAGAACTTGATCGGCAGATAGCGTTCCTGCTGCTCGCGGTAGATATAGGCGGCGCCCGAGATCAGGTTGATCGAGGCCACTTCACTCAGCGGGATCTGCGTGATCGCGCCGTTGGCGCCGGCGACGCCGATGCGCAGGTTCTGGATCGCCTCGGCGCTCTTGCGGTATTCCGGCGCGAGGCGAACGATGATCGGGAAATGCCGGTCGCTGCCGGGCTCGTAGAGATCTCCGGCGGTGTCGCCGCCGACCGCGACCTTGATGGTGGCATTGATGTCACCCGGCGCCAGGCCATAGCGCGCCGCGCGCGCGCGATCGATATCGATCTGGATCGTCGGCTGGCCGAGCGAGGTGAACACCGCAAGATCGGTAATGCCCTGCACGGTGGCGAGCTGGGCCTTGATCTTGTTGGCCGTGTCGGTCAGCGCCTGCAGGTCGTTGCCGTACAGCTTGATCGAGTTCTCGCCTTTGACGCCGGAGACCGCTTCCGAGACGTTGTCCTGGAGATATTGCGAGAAGTTGAATTCGACGCCCGGGAACTTGTCCTGTAGTTCCTTCAGCAACTGGCCGGTCAGTTCTTCCTTGTCATGGGTGCCCGGCCATTCGCTGGCCGGCTTCAGCGGCGCGAAAAACTCGGCATTGAAGAGACCGGCGGCATCGGTGCCGTCGTCAGGCCGCCCGTGCTGCGACACCACGGCTTCCACCTCGGGGCGGGCGCGGATCAGCTTGCGCATCTCGTTGACGTAGGTGTTGCCTTCCTGCAGCGAGATGGTCGGCGGCAGCGTGGCCCTGATCCACAGATTGCCCTCTTCCAGCTTGGGCAGGAACTCCAGTCCCAGCAGCCGCGCGAAGATGATGGTCATGACGACAAGAGCGGCGGCGCCGGCCATCACGATATTGCGGTTGGATATCGCCCAGTTCAGCACCGGCACGTAAAGCGCGTCGAGCTTCTTCACGATCCAGGTTTCGGTCTCGTCCAGATGCGAGGGCAGGATGATCGCGCTCAACGCGGGCGTGACCGTAAAGGTCGCCAGCAGGCCGCCGGCCAAGGCATACGCGTAAGTCCGCGCCATCGGCCCGAAGATGTTGCCCTCGACGCCGCTCAGCGTGAACAGCGGCAGGAACGCGGCAATGATGATCGCGGCGGCAAAGAAGATCGAGCGCGACATATCAGCGGAGGCGGAGAGGATGGCGTGGTTCTTCATCCCCATGGTCGTCTCATAGGAAATATGGCTGCGCTCGGCTTCCGACAGCGCGGTGGTTTGTGTCAGCCGGCGGAAGATCGCCTCGACCATGATCACGGTGGCATCAACGATCAATCCGAAATCGATAGCGCCGACCGACAGCAGATTGGCGGACTCGCCGCGCAGCACCAGGATGATCACGGCAAAGAACAGCGCGAACGGGATCGTCGCGCCGACGATCAGCGCGCTGCGGAGATCGCCGAGGAAGATCCATTGCAGCAGCACGATCAGGAGAATCCCGACCACCATGTTGTGCAGCACCGTATGGGTGGTGAGGTCGATCAGATCCTTGCGGTCGTAGATCCGCTCAATCTTCACGCCCGGCGGCAGGATGGTGGACGCATTAATGGTCGCCACGAGCTGCTCGACGCGCGCGATGGTCGGCGAACTCTGCTCGCCGCGCCGCATCAGCACGATGCCCTGGACGATGTCGTCGTCCTGGTCGAGGCCGGCGATGCCGAGCCGCGGCTTCTCGCCGACGGTCACCGCGGCGATGTCCTTGACCAGCACCGGATTGCCGCCCGATTGCGACACCATGGTGTTGTTGAGGTCGTCGATCGAGCGGATCAGGCCGACGCCGCGCACCACGGCGGATTGGGAGCCGATATTGACGGTGTTGCCGCCGACATTGATGTTGGCATTGCTGACGGCCTGCAGCACCTGCGGCAGCGTCAGCCCGTTGGCGACCAGCTTGTTGAAGTCGACCTGCAATTCATAGGTCTTGGTCTTGCCGCCCCAGCCGGTGACGTCGATCACACCGGGCACGGCACGGAAGCGGCGCTGCAGCACCCAGTCCTGCAGCGTCTTGAGGTCGAGCACGCTGTAGTTCGGCGGGCCCTTCAACCGGTAGCGATAGATTTCGCCGATCGCGCTGAGCGGTGAAATACCCGGCAAGACGTTGCCCGGCAGCGGCGCCAGCTGCGACAGGCGGTTCAGCACCTGCTGCAGCGCCTCGTCATAGGTGTAGTCGAAGGAGAACTGCAGTTTGACGTCGGATAGGCCGTACAGCGATATGGTGCGGATGGTGCGCAGGTTCTTGATGCCGGCGACCTGGGTCTCGATCGGGATCGTGATGTAACGCTCGATCTCCTCCGACGACAGCCCCGGGCTTTGCGTCACGATATCGACCATCGGCGGGGTCGGATCGGGATAGGCCTCGATGTTGAGCTGCTTGAATGCGATCAGGCCGCCGACGAACACCGCGACGAACATGCCGACCATCAAGTAACGGCGGCTGACTGCTAGGGCGACAAGGCGATCCATTCAGACCGGAGCTTTCAATGAGCGAGGGAATTAGCTGCCGGACGCAGCCCGGTCGATGAACAGACTGCCCTTTGTAACGATCTGTTCGCCGGGCTTCAAATTGCCGACCACCTCGACGAGATCGCCGTTGATGAGGCCGGGCTTGATCTGACGCAGTTCGATCGACTTGTCTTCATGCGCGACCCAGATCCGGACCTGGTCGCCTTCGTAGATCAATGCCTGCTTCGGCACGCCGACGGCCGGATGATCGCTGGCCGAGAACAGCGTGACATTGGCAAACATTTCCGGCTTCAGCGCGCGGTCCTTGTTATCGATCGTGGCGCGGACCAAGAGCCGCCGCGTCGCCGGATCGATCGCCGCGGCGACGTAATTAATGCGCGCCGTCAGCGGCCGGCCCGGCAGCGCCATCACGCTGAAATTGAGATCCTGCCCCACCGACACGTTGGCGGCATCGGTCTCGCGGACAAAGGCCGTCAGCCAGACCGTGGAGAGATCGCCGATGACATAGACGGGATCGCTGGCGCCGGTGGAGACATATTGACCGGGGCCCGCCTTGCGCTGAACCACGGTACCTGCGATCGGCGAGAAAACCGTGGTTTCCGGATTGATCCGGCCTTTTTGCCGGAAGGTGGCGATGTCGTCGTCCGTGAAACCCAGAATGCGCAATTTGTTGGAGGAGGCTTCCAGCGCGGTCTGCGAGGAGCGCAGATCGTTCTGGGCCTGGATCAGGGTCGCCTGGCTCTGCTGGTAGTCCTTCAGCGGAACAGCCTTGCCTTCGAACAGGTCCTTGGCGCGCGTATCCTGGATCTTGGCAAGGTCGAGCGCCGACTGGGCCTTATTCATGCCGGTCATCGCGGCGATGTAATCGTTTTGCGCCTGTACCGTGTCGGCGGCTTCGATCACGAACAGCGGCTGCCCCTTGGTGACGCTGTCGCCCGGCCGCACCAGCAGTTTGGTGAGCCGGCCGGTATAGGGCGAGAACACCGGCGTCGAGCGATCCTCATCGATCGCGATCTTGCCTTCGGTAACGTATTCGGCCCGGAAGGCCCGTTCGGCGACGGGCTGAATGGTCAGGCTGGCCCATTCGGCCGGGGTCGGCGTGTACCGCTGCAATCCCTTGCGGGACTGGCTGGAGACCTCCGAATGCTTAGGAGTTGTGCCACCGAGTTGGGTGGAGCCGTAGACGGCTGCGCCGGCAAGCGCCAGCAGGACCACGGTCACGACCCGTTGCCGTCGGCTAAGCGTCTGCAATCTCTTGAGAAAATCGTTAAGCATGCGGCCCGGATCAAGTCAGCGATGATTCCGGCGGAGACTGCCTCACCGGTGCGCTAATAGTGCCCAATTGATGTTTCAAACAACCTAAAAAACGCAGATAGGCTTAGCGTTTGAGGTAAAAGTTTGCAGATAACCGCCTGAATACGGGCTGAACGCCTGGAGCCTGGTCGGTTTTGACTGCATCAGAACCGGGCTCTGGCTTTGTTTTTGACGCGTTTTCTATCGCAGATTAAGTCTACGCAATCTGCGTAAACTTGATTGCTATGCGAACCGGTGCCCACCCTCGGATCAAGTCCGAGGGCATGCTTCGCTCGAAAACCCTTTAGCCGCCCTCCGGCCATTTTGGCGGGTGGCTGCCGAGCGGCATCGCCGGGCGGGCCCAAAACGCCGGGGTTTTCGACATCTGCGCCGCGTGGCGGACCGACTGCAGCGGACCGAAGCCCGAAGGCAGCTCTTCGATAAACGGCGTCACCGCCTCCGCCTTGAGGTCGGGGATCGCCAACCCGTCCTTGACCCGGCCGAGATTCCACAGCCACCGCCCGGTCCCAGCCAACGACACTTGGACGTGCCAGCTTCCGCCTTCACGCGCCTGGCGCGCTTTCGCCATCATGGCGCCGAACGCCATGAAGTAGCCGGTGGCATGGTCGAGCATCTGCGCCGGCAACTCCTTCGGCCCGTCGACGCCTGCCGCCTGCCCTTCGGCATGATTGAAGCCGGTCGTGGTCTGCACCAGCGAGTCGAAGCCGCGGCGCTCCGCCCACGGACCGGCATGGCCATAGGCCGACAGCGTCACGTAGACGATGCCGGGATTGATGCTGGCCGCCTGTTCCGGCGAAAAACCAAGACCGGCGATCGCGCGCGGCCGGTAGCCTTGCGAAAAAATATCCGCTTCCTTCAACAGATCGCGCAACACGCCGCGGCCCTGCTCGCTCTTCAGGTCGACAAAACCCATCAGCTTGCCGCGTCCGGTATCGATGGTGAGCCACGGGATGGCCGGCAGATCGGGGCCGGAGATCAAGAGCACGTCGCCGCCATGGGCGGCGAGCGTTCGTCCCGCGACCGGCCCCGCGATCACGCGCGACAGATCGAGCACGCGGATGCCTGACAGCGGACGATCGCCCGCGGGCCAGGGCTTTGGCGCCGCCTCGCCGATTTTGGTAATCGAGATCAGCGGCAATTGCGCCAGCGCCTTCGCATGCGGCGTCGCCGACCATGCGTCGTGTGAGCGCATGAAGGCGACGAGGCCGCCGGCGGCATAGGCCGCGGTCTCGAACGCCTCGCCGTCCCATTGCATCAGCGCGGCCTGCACCTCGTCGCGCTCCGGTCTGCAGTTCAGCACCCGGCAGACGGCTTCGCGGTGATGGGGAAAGTTGGTGTGCAGCCGCACAAAGCCGTCGCGTGCCTTGTAGACTCCGGCGATCGCGTCCCAGGCCGGCGGCGGTGGCTTGCCGTCGACGCGCAGATAGCGCTCGCTTCGACACTCGACCACGGCATGGCGCAGATCGACCGCCACGTCCTGGCCCTCGCCGCTGCGCAATTTCCAGATTTCGGCAGCCGCGAGGCCAGTCACGGCAACGCTGACCCCTGCTGCGGCGGCGGCGCGGAACGAGGACGGCAATTGCGCCTCGTCCCCGCTCAGCCTGACCGCGGCGAGCGCGGCCGGATCGCCGCCGGCCGACGTCCAGATATCGGCGAGGATTTCTGTTGTGCTTTGCATCACCGTTCCTCTTTCCTAAGCTGTAGCGTTTTCGAGCGAAGCATGCCCTCGGACTTGATCCGAGGGTGGACGCCGGTTCGCATAGCAATCAAGCTTGCGCAAATTGCGTAGACTTATCTGCGGTAGAAAACGCGTCAAAACAAAACTGAAGCTCTCTGCCCGACCATGGAAGGAACTGCAATGGCTGCCATCGATCCCGTGACGGCCGGGGCCGTCCTGCTTGCAACCGCCGCGACCGACGCGGTCTATGTCATGTTCACCTCGGCGGTGGTGGCGCGCAAGCGCGTGCCGGCGGCGACGTGGAGCAGCGTCTGGTATCTGCTGTCGTCCTATGCAGTGATCAGCTACACCGAAAACTGGGTCTATGTTGCCTTTGCCGCGGTCGGTTCGTGGCTCGGCGCGTTCGCATCGATCACCTTTTTGCACCGCCCGCCGGGCGGCCCGCCGGTGGGTGCGGCGCCGGAGTAGGCCCACCGTCATTGCGTGCCAACGGGTCGCGCGAATGCGCGCCCGATGACAGGCTCCGCGAAGCAATCCATTTCGCCACATAAACAAGTATGGATTGCTTCGTCGCTTCGCTCCTCGCAATGCCGGTGATAGACATCACACGGCAGTTAGAGCTTCCGTCAGCGACGCGATCACCGCTACACTGCGCCGGTCAACAAAGGAAAACAAAATGGATCTGGGATTGAAGGGAAGAAACGCAGTCGTGCTCGGCGGCACCCGTGGCATTGGACGGGCGATTGCGGACACGCTGGCCGGCGAAGGCGCCGGCGTAGCGATTTGCGCGCGCAATGCCGATCAGGTCGCGGGCACGGTTGCCGAACTGAAAGCCAAAGGCGTCAAGGCTACCGGCGCCTCCGTCGACATTACCGACGGCGCGGCGCTGAAGGCGTGGATATCCGCTGTCGCGCAGGAACTCGGCAGCGTCGACATGCTGTTCTGCAATGCCGGCGCCATGGCGCAAGGCGGCGATCCCGCCTCATGGGAACAGAACTTCCGGCTCGACGTGCTCGGTGCCGTCAACGCCTTCGAAGCCGCCCGTCCGTTCCTCGAAGCAAGCGGCGCCAAGACCGGCGATGCCGCTGTCGTGATCATTTCATCGATTTCGGCAGCCATCGCCGACAACACCAGTTCGTATGGCCCGGTCAAGGCGGCCCTGATCCACATGGCCAAGGGATTTGCGCGGCAATACGCGGCCAAGAAAATCCGCGTCAACGTGGTGTCGCCCGGCACGGTCTATTTCAAGGGCGGCGTCTGGCACCTGCGCGAACAAAACCAGCCGAATGTCTATCAGGCCGCACTCGCCCGCAATCCGACCGGCCGCATGGCGACCCCGCAGGATATCGCCAATGCCGCTGTGTTCCTGGCCAGCGCGGTCTCCTCGTTCACGACCGGATCGAACCTCATCGTCGACGGTGCGATTTCGAACCGCGTGAATTTCTAGCGACGGCCGAGAAAACGCAAAGTGGGTGGAGGCGTATTTGCGTCGTGCCCGCCTTGCGGAACTACCGGCAGACCGGCCTCTGGCGAAGCCGCAGATGGCAGGCGGTTCACGTTGGCCCGTCTCGGCCCTGAAATATTTCACAACGCTCTCGAACCCGTTTGCCTCCAGCCTCGTCAAACTTCCGTGCGAGCCATTCCGGTATCGCCGAAAACACGGGAATGGAGAATTCAAATGTCGATGAAGAGGACATTATCTGCAGCCGCGTTGGGCGCCCTCGTAGCGATGAGCGCCGCGGCCGCCAATGCCAATACTGTTTCGCCACATATGTGTGATGGAGCTGTGTCGATGCGGGCGTGCGGGAGCCACTTGGCATATCTTGAAACACTTCGCGTGCGCCGCGGCGACACGACACCGCAGAGCCCGCAGACCCTCGATCCTCAGGCGCTTCGCGATGCCGGCGGAGGCGGTGGAGGCGGCGGCGGTGGTGGTGGTGGCGGCGGCGGTCGCTAAAACAAATTGAGTTCATAGACCGATTGAAACGCCACCGGAATGACCCGGCGGCGTTTCAAGGCGTGATCCATGCTCTTGCGACAGCGGCACTTCACTCGATGGTTTCGTCGGCGCCGAGCATTGAGATCGACCGCCCGAGAGCGCGGAGAAATAAAAGGAAGCCTCAAAATAAAAAGAAGCCCCGGGCTATGCCGGGGCTTCTGGTCCGATTTATACGGTCCAACGAATCTTCAGCAGGCCGCTCAAATCTGACGGGTGAAATTCGGGCAGCAATGATCCATCCCGCCATTGGCCAGGCACTTTTGAATGGCCGAGCTTTTGGCAGCTTCAAAAGTCGGGCCCTTTCCAATGCCTGATGCCTTCGTCATGGGGCACCAGGACTTGATACCGTAATGTCCTTGCCAAAGGCTGCGCCCGAACCAACCAAAAGAACGAAAGAAATCGCAAATAAACGTTTCATGCTTCCCTCCTGGTGCAATAACGTGCGCAAGTTAGACGACACATTTATTCAATACAATCAAAACCGGCATTTATGACGGGATATCCTCGCATCCTCCTGGCGGTGGCACTGGCCGCTCTTCCCTGTTCGGCGAGTGCAGAGCTGCTCTTGCGGAAGGATGGCGTCGCTCTCGCGGTAACCACGCTTGCCGATCGGGTCGTCTTTTGTATCTCTGCGTCCGGCGACCAGAAAGTCTCGTCCGAATACGGGGTCGAATTCAGGTCCGCTGCCCGTGACGCCAGGTTTTGGCTGGACGCCCTGCCCAAGGTCGTTACAGGGGCGCCCTATTACTTCGATCTTCCGCTGCGGATAGAGCTGAAGACGCGCGGCAGTGCGCGTGAACGGCACGTCGATCTCAATCTTGGCGTTTGTTCGGCCGCAGCGAACGCCTGCCTGCCCGTTACATTCGAGGTCAGCACACCGATTGCTGCCCAGGACAAGCCCGCATCGGATTGCTCCGCACCCAACTGATCGTGAGATGCGGACGTCGCCCGATCCGACCCGGATCCGCCAACTGCCAAGTTGAAACAGACTCCGCAAGCATCTTCCTGGCACAAATCGCTAAATTTGAAAGCAATGCGCTAAGGCGCCTTTACGAAATCACCGTCAATCTGCAGCCTGTTTCAACGATTGCCTGAAGCCTGATCGGTTCTCAGAACCAGGCTCCGGTATCTTATTTCGACGCGTCCTGCTCGACGCAAACCGGTATCCATTTCGCTCGAAAACGTCATAGCGATTGGGTCCAACGACGGATGGTCATCATGGCTGTTGATGAACTGCGGACAAAGACACAGCGCGAACCGCGACGCGAGATGAACAAGCGGCCGGCCTGGTTTACGCGCGATGACGGCATAACGAGAGTTGAATGCTTCGTCCTGGACGTCTCGCCGGGCGGCGCCAAGATCATGACCGACGCCGCTATCGACGTCAGGGACAACTTCGTGATGGCTGTCATGCCGGAGCGTCCGAAGCGCCAGTCCTGCGAGGTGGTCTGGCGCCGCGGCCGGACCTACGGCGTAAAATTCCTGAGCTGAGACACCAGATCCCCTTGCTCAGCTGCGCGTCAGACCGGCTTTCGCCGCACATCGTGATGCGCGCCATTTGCGATGGCATTTCGAAAAAGTCGCCTTGCTGCCTTGATGCCCGACGACTTGCCGGAACTTCGCCTGACGCCTGTCAAAGAATCGACACAGCCAAAATCTTCTAATCGACTCCGGTGCTGGTACGCTTTCGGAGTCGGTCGCTTGGACAAACTATTCTTCGCCATCATGGCCGGCAGCCTGGTATTTCTTCTCGCCATGAGCGCATTCGTCATCAGCCTCTAGGGCTGGTTCGACAAACTCCACGAAGCCAATCAGCTCAATGAAAATCCCGGGATGGCGGCAGGATGCGAACGTTGCGCGGGTGGCGGATTTTCTGCGCGGGCGCATCGGGATGGTCGCGGCGGTCGCCGTTGAGAACTCCGTCGTTGAGGGAGCCGTCGTTGAGCGGCTCGATCAGCGCAGGACCGGCCGGCACCGCATGCTTGCGGATGAACGCATCGTCGGCGAACCCGATCAGATCGCCTGAACGGTCGAACATCCGCTGCGCCACCAGGTGCGTCACCTGTTCCGGACTGCTCTGGATATAGCCCTCGACCAGAATCAGGCGTGCGCCCATCACCTCCTTGCGATATTGCTCCATCACCTTGGGCCACACCACGATATTGGCGATGCCGGTTTCATCCTCCAGCGTCATGAAGACGACGCCCTTGGCGCTGCCCGGCCGCTGCCGCACCAGCACGACGCCGGCACAGCGGACCCGGCGACGATCGTTGCGATGGTTGATTTCGTTGCAGGCGACGACGCGCTCCTTCGCAAACATCGCCCGCAGGAATTCCATCGGATGACCTTTCAGCGACAGCCGCATCGTCTGATAATCGGCGACCACCTGCTCCGGCAGCGGCATCTCCGGCAATGGTTTTGCGTTCTCGTCGGGCTGCTCGCGCGCGACAGCGACCTCGAACAGCGGCAGCGGCACGTCATCGGGCAGCCGCCGCACCGCCCACAATGCGGCGCGGCGATCGAGCCCGATGGAACGAAACGCATCGGCATCCGCCAATAATATCAGCGCACGTTTCGGCAACGCGGTGTCGCGGGCGAAATCCTCCAACGAGGTGAAGGGACGGCGCGTGCGGGCGGCGACGATGCGATCGGCCCAGTCGTCGGCACTTTCATCGGGAGCCGTGCCCCGGAATAACGACTGGATGCGCTTCAGGCCCTCCTCATCCGGATCATTCCACCTGAAACCGTCGATCTGCCGAAACCCAAGCCGCACCGCGCAGTATTCATTGCTCCCCTGCTCCAGCGTGTTCTGCGCAAAGCTGTAGGACACATCGATCTCCCGCACCTCGACGCGATTGTCGCGGGCGTCGCCGACGATCTGCGCAGGCGCGTAAAATCCCATCGGCTGTGAATTCAGCAAACCGCAGCAGAATGCGTCGGGATGATAGTGCTTCAGCCAGGACGAGATATAGACGAGCTGGGCAAAGCTCGCCGCGTGACTTTCCGGAAAGCCGTAGGAGCCAAAGCCTTTGATCTGGTTGAAGCAGTTTTTGGCGAATTCGGGATCGTAGCCGCGCGCGATCATGTTACCGATCATCTTGTCTTCGAACTTGCCGATGGTGCCGAGATTGCGGAATGTCGCCATCGAACGCCGCAAGCCGTTGGCTTCCTCCGAGGTGAATTTCGCCGCCTCGATGGCGATCCGCATTGCCTGCTCCTGGAACAGGGGCACGCCGAGCGTCTTGTGCAGCACGCGGCGCAGTTCATCCTTGTCGCCATGTTCCGGCGCTGGCGACGGATAGCTGACCTTGTCGATGCCGTTTCGCCGCCTGAGATACGGATGCACCATGTCGCCCTGGATCGGACCGGGACGCACGATCGCGACCTCGATGACGAGGTCGTAGAACGTGCGCGGCTTCAGCCGCGGCAGCATGTTCATCTGGGCGCGGCTTTCGACCTGGAACACGCCGAGCGATTCACCGCGGCACAGCATGTCATACACACGCTCGTCATCCTGCCGGACGGTGGCGAGTTCCCAGCGCTCGCCCTTGTGGTCCGCGATCAGGTCAAAACATTTGCGGATGCAGGTCAGCATGCCCAGCGCCAGCACGTCGACCTTCATCATGTTGAGCGCGTCGACGTCGTCCTTGTCCCACTCGATGAAGGTGCGGTCGTCCATCGCGGCATTGCCGATCGGCACATAGGTATCGAGCCGGTCCTGGGTCAGCACATAGCCGCCGACATGCTGCGACAAGTGCCGGGGAAATTCGATCAGCTCGGTGGCAAGTTCAACCGCAAGCTCGACCATCGCATTCGCCGGATCAAGCCCGGCCTGCCGGACCTGCATCTCGTTGAGGCCTTTGCCCCAGCTTCCCCACACGGTATCGGCCAGCGCGGCAGTCACGTCCTCCGTCAGCCCCAGCGCCTTGCCGACATCCCGGATCGCCGAGCGCGGCCGATAGTGGATGACGGTCGCAATGATCGCGGCGCGGTGGCGACCATAACGGCGGTAGACATATTGCATCACCTCCTCGCGCCGCGAATGCTCGAAATCGACGTCGATGTCGGGCGGCTCCAGCCGCTCCTTGGAAATGAAGCGCTCGAACAGGAGGTCGACCTTGGTCGGGTCGACCGAGGTAATGCCGAGCACATAGCAGACGGCGGAGTTTGCCGCCGAGCCCCTGCCCTGACAGAGGATGTTCTGGCTGCGCGCATAATGGACGATGTCATGCACGGTGAGAAAATAATGCGCGTATTTGAGTTCGGCGATGAGGGCGAGTTCCTTGCGCAAGGTGGCGCGCAAAGTGTCGTCGATCTTGCCGCCGAAATATTTTTCGACGCCAGCCCAGGTCAGATCTTCCAGATGACGTTGCGCGGTCTTGCCCGGCGGCACCGGCTCGTCCGGATACTGGTATTTGAGCTGGTCCATTGAAAAAGTGATCAGGCTGGCAAAACGCATGGTTTCCGCAATCGCGTCGGGGAGCTCGCGAAACAGCCGCGCCATTTCATGCGCCGGCTTGAGATGGCGCTCGGCATTGGCCTCCAGCCGTTTGCCAATCGCGTCGATGGTGGTCTTCTCGCGGATGCAGGTCAGCACATCCTGCAGCGGGCGGCGGGCGGGATGGTGGTACAGCACCTCGTTGGTGGCGAGCAGCGGCACTTTGGCCTTTGCTGCGAGATGATGCAGCCGCGCCAGCCGGCGCCTGTCGTCGCCGCGATAGAGCAGGCTCGCGGCGAGCCACACGCCATCGGCGGCAGAGCTCTTCAAGCGTGCCAGGATTTTTTCAGCACCCGTCGCATCGAAGCGATGCGGCAGCGTCAGCACCAGAAGCTGGCCCTCGGCAAACTCCAGCAGGTCATCGAGCCTCAGATGGCATTCGCCCTTTTCGATTTTCTTGATGTCGTCGCCGCGCTTGCCGCGGGTCAGCAACTGGCACAGCCGGCCGTAGGCGGCGCGATCGCGCGGATAAACCAGAATATCCGGCGTGCCATCGATGAAGACGATACGCGAACCGATCAGAAGTTTTGGCTTGTTCTCGACTTCGGGATTGCCGAGTTCCTTGTAAGCCCGCACCACGCCGGACAGCGTGTTGTGATCGGCAATGCCGATCACGGGAATGCCGAGCCGGCTCGCCTCATGCACATAGGCGCGCGGGTCCGAACCGCCGCGCAGGAACGAGAAATTGGTGGTGATGCCGATCTCGGCATACGGGATTTTCAAAGGTCCGTTCATGCGAACAGCCCGTGCACGAACCATTTTACCGGAACCGGTTCGCCTTCTTCGCCGGCCAGTTCGCTTTCATAGAGCCCATCGCGAAAGATCCAGAACCGCAGGCCGGCTTCATCCTCGATGCGGAAATAATCCCGCGTCAGCCGCGCGCCGTTCTGCTTCCACCACTCCATGGCGATGCGTTCGGGACCCTCCACCCGCGCCACGGTGTGGGTGACGCGGCGCCAGGTGAATTGATGCGGCGGCCCGTCCGGCACGGTCGCAAACGGCACCTTGATCGGCTCCGGCCTTTCGAACAGCCGCAACGGCCGCAGCGGCGGCTCGCTCTCGATGCGTTCGGGCCACGTAGCCTGAATGGCTGCCGCCAGATGGTGCTGCGCCGGCACCGCCAGGACAGCGTGTTCCGGAATATGGGTGTCCTGCGGCAGATGCACGACGACGCGCTTGCCGCCGATGCGCGCAGCGATGCGGTCGATCAGGGCGGCGAGTTCGTCATTGTCATGGACCGACGCATCGAGGTCGCGCTGCTGCTGCACCATGATTTCGGTGCGGCTCGCGGACAGGCGAATGAGATCGAAACCGAAACCGGGATCGAGGGGATCGTTGAGCGCCTCGAGCCGTTCGCGAAACAGGCGGTCGATCACCTCGCGCTTCGTCACCGGGCGCCCGGTATCGACCGCGATCGTGCGTACCGCGCCGTCGGTGCGGAAGAAGCTCGCTTCCAGCCGCCGCGCACCCTTGCCCTGTTTGTCCATCGCCGCGACCAGCATGGCTGCGAGCGCCGACAAGTTCATCGCGATCACGGTTTCGGTGGCGACCGGTTCGGGAAAGCGTTTCTCGACGATGTAATCCGGCAGCGGTTTGCGCGGACTGATCGGCGCATCGCCCTGCCCCAGCGCATGCTCAAGGTGAGTAGTGAAAGCGGCGCCGAACCTTGCCGCGATCTCGTGGCGTGCGCGCGAGGCAACGTCGCCGATGGTCTTCAGCCCGGCGCGGCGAAGCCCGCCGGCGATGGCCTCGCCCGTACCGAGCGCGGTGACCGGCAGCGGCGCGACGGCTTTGGCCTCCTCGCCGTCGGCTACGATTTTTCCCGACACGTGCCGCGTCAGGGTGCGCGCGCAAACCGAAGTCGAGGCGATCGCGGCGCTGACGGCAAAGCCCCGTTGTGTCAGCGCGCCGGTGACGGCCTGCAGCAGTGCTGCCTCGCCGCCGAACAGATGGGCGCAGCCGGTGATATCGAGGAACAGGCCATGCGGCGGATCGAGCGCCACCAGCGGCGTGAAGCGGTCGCACCAGTCGGCGATGTCGTCCAGTGTCTGGCGATCGGCGGCCTCGTCGGCGTCGAACACCGTCAATTCCGGACAGATCGCGCGGGCATTGGCGAGCGGCAGGCCGATTGAGAGGCCGGAGTGCGCAGCAAGATCGTCGAGGGCGTAGATTATCAGCGCGTTGCTTTGCTTTGCGATGACGACGTGGGGTGTCTCTTGCCTTACCTCTCCCGCTTGCGGGGGTCGAGACGAGCGAAGCTCGCTCTTAGGTCGGATCGCATCGAAAGATGCGATCCGGGTGGGGGAAGCTCTCTCCACACGCACAGTCTGACTCGCGGCGGCACCCCCACCCCAACCCTCCCCCGCAAGCGGGAGAGGGGGCGCACTGTTCGTTTTGTTAGAAATTGCCTCACGCCGTTCGTTTGAAATCGTGAGCGTGAACTTGCGTTTGATGCGGTCGATGGGCAGGCGCGGCAGCCACAGGCTGAGGATACGCCGACGGTTCTCTGGCCGGTTCGCTGAAAAGGCACTCATCACATTTCCATTCCATGATCCACCGCCCGACCGGGCCATGACGGTTACGAACGAGTTGCGCGTCGAACACCGGCGCGCCCCATGCGTTCCAAGGCGCCGCAGGCATTGACGGCGCGCCCGGCGACGAATGCGCCGCACGCACGACCCATCTTGTTTCCGCGGTCGAAGGCTGCGGCGTAGCCGCCACCCGCAGCAGCAAGGCGGTGACGCCGGAGGTTTGCGCCGCCAAGTTAAGTTTGCGGCTGGCGACGAGATCGAGCTGCCGCGCCTCGCCCCAGACTTCCAGCACGACGGCGCCGAGTGCGTCGCAGGCCAGCGCGTCGGCGGCGGTGCGCAACGCGGCATCGGCGTCCGCCGCACGCACCGTCACCAGCAGACGCGGATCGAGGCCGAGTTCGCGAACCCCGCTCATCGACAGCGCGCCGGATTCCAGTTCGGAAAAATCCTGCCGCACCCAGACCAGCGGCCGGCGCGGCGTCAGCCGCCCGGCGAGGCCGGCGATGAAGCCGGTGGCCGCCGCACTCTGGTGCCCCTCGGAAAACACCTCATGCACCGCAGCCATTGCGAGGCCGCCTTGCAGCGTCGCGTCGGCGCCGGCGTGACCTAGCGTTACCTTGTGATGCGCATAGGCATCACCGGGCGCCTCGATGCGCTCGATGCTGCCACGCAAACGCGCAAGCGTGCTGGTGCGTGCGGTGCTCATGCCCCGCTCCTTCAAGAATTTCGCCTTCGACGGTTCTTCGGATGAACCCGCGGCTGGCTCATTTGTTCATGGTATGTTCTAATATAAAGCTAACAGGACCCGCGGAGTCAATGGGATTGGCGTCTCGGGAAATTCATCAATGGAATCAATATGGTGTGGATAGACATGTAGCTCGGCTGGAAATCCAGGAAGAAGTTCAAGAGGAAGCTGATGCACCACATCACCCTCGGCAGCGAAACCGATTTCGACGGCTGGCGCAAAGCTGCCCGCGCGCTGGTCGTGAACCGGGTAAAATCGTCCGAGGTGATTTGGAGCGTGCGCGGCCATGCTGCCAAACCGGTCGAACCATCTGCAACGCCACTCAAACCTGTGCGCGACACCTTCAAGGTGCCAGCCAGGTTCGTCGCGCTGGTGCAATCTGTGATCCTGCATCGCGACAACGAGCGCTTTGCCCTTCTCTATCGCCTGCTGTGGCGGTTGCGGACCAGACACGATCTGCTTGATATCGCGACCGATCCCGACGTTGCACTGGTGCATGCGATGGCGAAGGCCGTGCATCGCGACATGCAGAGGATGCAGGCCTCTCTCCGCTTCCGCGAAATCGGCCGCGAGCAGAAAGCGCACTACGTCGCCTGGTTCGAACCGGAACATCACATCGTCGTGGCTGCAGCACCCTTCTTCGCGCGCCGCTACGCCGACATGCCCTGGTCGATCCTGACGCCTGATATCTGCGCACATTGGAACGGCCATGCCGTCGCGGTGACACCGGGCATCGACAAGACCGAGGACCCGAACCGGCTGGAAGAAATCTGGCGGCGCCACTCCGCCGACATTTTCAATCCCGCACGGCTGAAGACGCAAGGCTGCAGGTGAAGGTCATCCAGGCCGGCGCGGAAATACCCACAGCCGCGATACGCAACCGTCTGCAACCGCCATGTCTCATGAAATATAACGGTGGGAAATTTGACAAATATATGTACAACCTTTAATTGATAAACGAATATCGTATTCTTCAGGAATTTGGAACGTCCTGTTCACGCCATGACGTTCCGCTTCAGGCCGACGCGCTGCGCGGTGCTACCAGCCCCGGCGCCGTGCAGCGCGCGGTCTACTCTGCTCCCCTTCCCCATAATGCTGATCACACAGGCATTCGCTTGGCCGCGCGCCAATCGGCGAAGACGTGCGAAAAGAAGTCCGGCGAAAAATTGTGCAATGCGAGCCGGGCACGGAGCGCATTTCGCGCTGCAGCGCAACTGTCATCCAAACTTCAAATCCATCAGTCAAAAAGTGCCCTCAACGTATAATAGAGGGCGTCAGAATGACCGATATTACACTCAATTCATCGATGGCCGAGGGAGCGCCGATCCAGCCGGCCTCGCGGCCCAATCTCGACAAGGGTTTTAACCCGCTGACGATGATCATCTTCTTCGGCATTCTTGCCGCAGGGTTGCTGTTCGTCTCCTACAGCATTTATTCCGACGTCGACGCGACCGGCACCCGGGTCACGAGCTATCTGCCCTATATCCTGTTGTTCGTGGCGCTTCTGATCGCGCTCGGCTTCGAGTTCGTCAACGGATTCCACGACACCGCCAACGCGGTCGCGACCGTGATCTATACCCACTCGCTGCCGGCCGAAGTCGCCGTGATGTGGTCGGGCCTGTTCAACTTCCTCGGCGTGCTGTTTTCCACGGGCGCGGTCGCCTTCGGTATCGTCTCGCTGCTGCCGGTCGAACTGATCCTTCAGGTCGGAAGCAGCGCCGGCTTTGCGATGGTGTTCGCGCTGTTGATCGCCGCCATCCTGTGGAATCTCGGCACCTGGTATTTCGGCCTGCCGGCCTCCTCGTCCCACACCCTGATCGGTTCGATCATCGGCGTCGGCGTCGCCAACGCGCTGATGCGCGGCCGTGACGGCACCTCCGGCGTAGATTGGGGCAAGGCCACCGAGATCGGCTACGCGCTGCTGCTGTCGCCGCTGGTCGGCTTCGTCTGCGCCGCCGTCCTGCTGCTGCTCTTGAAGATGATCGTCCGCAATCCGGCGCTGTACGCAGCGCCCGAAGGCAACAAGGCGCCGCCGCTCTGGATCCGCGGCCTTTTGATCGCCACCTGCACCGGCGTCAGCTTCGCCCATGGTTCGAACGACGGCCAGAAGGGCATGGGCCTGATCATGCTGATCCTGATCGGCACCGTGCCGACCGCCTACGCGCTGAACCGCGCGCTGCCGGAATCCCAGGTGGCGCAGTTCCAGCAGACCTCGGAAGCCGCTTCCAAGGTGGTCGCCGCCAAGGGCGCCGGCCACAGCATCATCGGCAATCCGCGTCCGGCGGTGACGCTATACGTCGCCGAACACAAGATCAGCGAGGGCACCTACCCCTCGCTGGCGGTGCTGGTGAAGGACGTCGGCGACCAGGTCGCGAAATACGGCTCGCTCAACAAGGTGCCGGCCGAAGTCGTCGGCAACACCCGCAACGACATGTACCTGACTTCGGAAGCGATCCGCTTCCTGATGAAGGACAAGGAAAACGACCTCAACAAGGAAGAGGTCGCGACCCTGAATGCGTATAAGGGCTCGCTCGACCAGGCCACCAAGTTCATTCCGACCTGGGTCAAGGTCGCGGTGGCGATCGCGCTCGGGCTCGGCACCATGATCGGCTGGAAGCGCATCGTCATCACCGTCGGCGAGAAGATCGGCAAGACCCACCTGACCTACGCGCAGGGCGCCTCCGCCGAGCTCGTCGCCGCAGCGACCATCGGCGCCGCCGACATGTTCGGCCTGCCGGTCTCGACCACGCATGTGCTGTCCTCCGGCGTCGCCGGCGCGATGGCGGCGAACGGCTCCGGGCTCCAGATCGCCACCATCCGCAACATGGTGATGGCTTGGGTGTTGACGCTGCCGGCCGCGATCCTGCTGTCGGGCACGCTCTACGTGATCTTCTCACGCGTGTTCTGACGGCGACTGCCCAAGGACGGAAGCCGTCCGTCTTCGCTGCGATGCGATCAAAAAGCCCGCGCTGACAGCGCGGGCTTTTTTACGTCACCATTGCTGACCATCCGCCAGCAAAAGCCGTCGCCCGCGCAAATAGCGCTGCGGCCGGTTCCGGTTTGGGTCTAAGCTCGCCCGGCAACTTCAAAGAATTGCACAAGAACAATCCGGTTCAACCGTTTCTTGAGTGTCTTCTTGGGGGGAAGCATCACCATGACAATTCAGAGAGAGCTTGTATTTGCCGGCTTGCTGCTGACGGCACCCTTGTTGTCGCTGCCGGCTGCGGCGGAAGACAAGAAGAGCACGAGTGCCGCGCCGGCCCGACCGGCGCCTGCGCCCGCCCCGGTCGTGCGTGCCGCACCGCCGCCCGCTCCTGTCGTCCGCGCGCCCGCACCGGCACCCGTCGCTCGCGCCGCACCGACACCGGCGCCCGTGGTTCGCGCGCCGGCGACCGTCACGGCCACCAGGCCGGCGTCGACGGTGGCGACGAAGCCCGCCGTGACGACAACGGCAGTCAAGCCCGCGACCACCACCGCGACCAAGCCTGCAACGACGGCCCCGGTCAAACCGGCGACGACGACGGCGGCGGGCACCACCTCGAACATCGACCGGGCGCGCAACCGGATCCAGAGCCAACTCCCCGCGGATGGCGCGGTGCGGGGAGATACGCAGAAAAAGCCCAGTATGGTCGGGGTTCAGGCCAGCGAATTCAAGCCGACAGTGCACGTCAGACCTTCGGCCGCGCCGCCGTCCCCGGGACAGCCGAATTTCCCGAAGCGGGCACCGAACGATCCCGCCCCGACCAATCCGCTGACCACCCGATAATCCGGTTGAAGCGGCCCATAGCGTTTTCGAGCGAAGTGGTCGCCGGTTCGCGTAAAGAAAACGCGTCAGATCAAAAGACGAGAGCCCGGTTCTGATTCAATCAGAACCGATAAGGCTCTAGCTGAGACGCAAATAAAGAAGGCCCGCATGGGAGATGCGGGCCTTCTTTCACGTGAGATCGAAGTTCAGGCGACTACGCCGCCAGCGTGTTCTCGACCAGCTTGATCCAGTACGAGGTGCCGTACACGATCGCCTCGTCGTTGAAATTGTAGGCGGGGTGATGCAGGCCGGCGCTGTCGCCGTTGCCGCAGAAGATGAACGCACCCGGCCGCGCTTCCAGCATGTAGGAAAAATCTTCCGCGCCCATCATCGGCGGCGATTCATGGACGTTGGCCTCGCCGGCGATCTCCTTCGCCACCCGGGTCGCAAACTCGGTCTGCGACGGATGATTATGGGTGACGGGATAGCCGTGCTCATAGACCAGATCGATCTTGGCGCCGGTGATCTGGGCGACGCCCGCGACCACCTCGTGGACGCGCTTTTCGATCAGATCACGGGTTTCCTGCGTCAGGGTGCGAACGGTGCCGCGCAGTTCGGCGGTCTGCGGGATCACGTTGCGGGCGTTGCCGGCGTGGAATTCGCAGATCGAGATCACCGCCGACTCCAAGGGATCGACGGAGCGCGACACGATTGATTGCAGCGCCGTAATCAACTGCGAGCCGACCAGCACGGAATCGATGCATTTGTGCGGACGCGCGGCATGGCCGCCGAGCCCTTCGATCTTGATGTCGATCGAGGCGGTCGCGGCCATGATCGGACCGGGGCGGATGGCGAAGGAACCGACCGGGAGTCCCGGACCATTATGCATGCCGTAGACCTGCTCGATGCCGAACCGGTCCATCAGCCCGTCCTTGATCATCGCCGCCGCGCCGGCACCGCCCTCTTCGGCGGGCTGGAAAATCACGACCGCATCGCCGGCGAAATTCCGGGTCTCGGCGAGATAGCGGGCCGCGCCCAGCAGCATCGCGGTATGGCCGTCATGGCCGCAGGCGTGCATCAGGCCCGGATTCTTGGAGGCATATGGAAGCTTGGTCGCTTCCTCGATCGGCAGCGCATCCATGTCGGCCCGCAAGCCAATCACCTTGATGTCGCCCTTGCCGGCCGGCTTCTTGCCCTTGATGACGCCGACGACGCCGGTCTTGCCGAGGCCGGTGGCAACCTCGTCGCAGCCAAATTCGCGCAGCCGGTCCGCCACGAATGCTGCGGTGCGGTGCACTTCGTACAGCAATTCGGGGTTTTCATGAATATCGCGGCGCCAGGCCTGGATATCGGGTTGCAGATCGGCGACGCGGTTGACGATGGGCATGGGATTTGGGACCTCAAGTTGAAACGCTGCTGCCTCTGTAGCATGCAAGGGGCGAACCACCCAACAGCCTGCAGGCACCTCACCCCTGCCGTCATGGCCGGGCTTGTCCCGGCCATCCACGTCTGACTATTAGGACGGAAAGGACGTGGATGCCCGGCACAAGGCCGGGCATGACGAAGATCATGAACGGGCGGGAAAATGCCGAAGCGGCTCGAAGGTGATTTCGACTATATCGTCGTCGGTGCGGGCACCGCCGGCTGCATCATGGCCAACCGGCTGTCAGCCGACCCCAAAAACCGGGTGCTGGTCCTGGAGGCCGGCGGCAACGACAACTGGATCTGGTTCCACATCCCGGTCGGCTACCTCTTTGCAATCGGCAATCCCCGTTCCGACTGGATGTTCAAGACCGAACCGGAACCGGGCCTCAACGGCCGGGCGCTGGCCTATCCCCGCGGCAAGGTGATCGGCGGTTCGTCGGCCATCAACGCCATGATCTCGATGCGGGGACAGGCCGCCGATTACGATCACTGGCGCCAGCTCGGCCTGACCGGCTGGGGCTATGACGACGTGCTGCCACTGTTCCGCCGGCTCGAGGATCACTTTCTGGGCGAGAGCGAACATCACGGCACCGGCGGCGGCTGGCGGATCGAGGCGCCGCGGTTGTCCTGGGACATTCTCGATGCGGTCGGCGACGCCGCCGAAGAGATGGGCATCCGCCGCATTCCGGACTTCAACACCGGCGACAATGAGGGCGTCAGCTATTTCCACGTCAACCAGAAGCGCGGCCGCCGCTGGTCGTCGGCGCGAGGTTTCCTCAAGCCGGTGTTGAACCGCCCCAACCTGCGGCTGGAAAAGAACGTGCTGGTCGATCGCCTCATCGTCGAGAACGGCCGCGCCGTCGGCGTGCGCTTCATCCAGGGCGGCGCAGTCGTCGAGGCGCGCACCAAGGGCGAGGTCATCCTCTGCGCGGGATCGATCGGATCGACGCAGGTGTTGCACCGCTCCGGCATCGGTCCGGCCGACTGGCTGTCGCCGCTCGGCATCGACGTCGTGCTCGACCGGCAAGGCGTCGGACGCAATCTGCAGGACCATCTGCAGCAGCGCGCGATCTACCAGGTCGAGGGCGTCCGCACCCTGAACGAGACCTACTACTCGCTGGTCCGTCGCGGCCTGATGGGACTCGATTACGCCTTCCGCCGCCGTGGCCCGCTGACCATGGCGCCGTCGCAGCTCGGCATCTTCACCCGCTCGGATCCGCATCGCGAGCGCGCCAATATCCAGTTCCATGTGCAGCCGCTGTCGCTCGACAAGTTCGGCGATCCCTTGCATCGCTTCCCCGCGATCACCGTCAGCGCCTGCAATCTGCAGCCGACCTCGCGCGGCACCGTGCGTCTCCGTTCCGCGGTGGCTGACCAGGCGCCGATCATCGCGCCGAATTATCTCTCGACCGACGACGACCGCCAGGTCGCGGCCGACGCCATCCGGACCACGCGGCGGCTGATGAAGCAGCGACGGCTGGCCCAGTATCGCCCGCAGGAGTACCTGCCCGGCCCCTCCGTCGGCGACGACGACGCGTCGCTGGCGAAAGCCGCCGGCGATATCGGCACCACGATCTTCCATCCCGTTGGCACCGCCAAGATGGGCACGGCCTCCGATCCCGCCGCCGTCGTCGACGAGCGCCTGCGCTTTTATGGCATTGCCGGACTGCGCGTCGCCGATGCGTCGGTGATGCCGACCATCACCTCGGGCAATACCAACACGCCGACGGCGATGATCGCGGAAAAAGCTGCTGCGATGATCCTTGAGGATGCGCGGTAGCGGATCGCTCTCATGACGAACCCGCATCGCATTTCGGTCGGCCCCGAAGACGAGCGTATCGCGCTGGCGTTATGGGGCGAGGCGAACTCGGGCAAACCGCCCGCGCTGCTGCTGCACGGCACCGGCTTCGTCGCCGAGGTCTGGGACGACGTCGCCCGCGAGTTGGCGTCGCGCTACACCGTCTACGCACTCGACCGCCGCGGCCATGGCGACAGCCACAAGGCGGCGGCCGACCGCTATCACTTCCAGGATTTTGCCGAAGACCTGTGCCGGGTGATCGAGACACTCGACCTGTCGGATATCCATGGCATCGGGCATTCGGCCGGCGCCACCGATCTGCTGCTCGCCGCAAAACTACTGCCTGGGCGGTTCTCACGCCTGTTCGTGATGGAGCCGACGATCATGGATCCGCGCGCGGCGCGCACCGACGTCACCGGCTTGAGTAAATTTGCGACCGGCGCCGTGCAGGGCGTGCTGCGCCGGCAGGCCGAATTCGACAGTGCAGACGTGGCCTTCGCGCGCTATCGGGCGGCGCCCGCCTTCGCCGAATGGACCGAGCCCTCGCTGTGGGCCTACATCCATCACGGCTTCGCCCCGCTGGGGGATGGCCGGGTGCGGCTGCGCTGCACGCCTGAAATCGAGTCCGCGCTGCTGCAGCCGATCTTCGAGGCGATGGAACAGGTCTACACCGGCGATATCAGAGGCAATCCCTTTCCCTGGCTTTCAGAGATCAAATGTCCGGTGCGCATTGCGACCGCGGAAAAATCCTGGCCGATCTACAAGGAAATGGCATCGCGGGCCGTAGCGCTCATTCCCGGCGCCAGCCAATGGTCATTCGACGGTGTCGGCCACTGCGTCGGACAGGAAGCTCCGCACCAGTTGCTCAAAGCCCTCTCGGCATTCGAGGCCCGGCCGGACCGGGGCGCGTACCCATAAAAATATGCGATGACCGCTTTTGGGGCCGGATGTCCACTGGTCACCCCGAAATGTTGCCGGACTTCGACGTTCTCGCGCAGAGTTGCACCCTTTCATTAAGCCTACATTGCATAGCGCAAAATGGCTGCGAGCGATTTGCCGCCTGGAATATCGGCTCTTCGCACGCCAAGAATCCGGCCGCCCGAGCGGATGACACGGTTCGCGATTTCGTCGACTACGCCGTAGTTGCTCGCGTCGGCCGATTTTGAGAAGCTGATGGCGCCATTCGTCTCATCGACCGTACCGGGAACGACCTCGTCTATATCAACCAACATGGTCTCCACCGCACCATAGGTTGCTGCTCGCGCGGCGGATGCGATGTCGGTCGTGGCTCGACCTCGCGTGCCACGAAGGCCGTCTTCCACCGGGCAATCTCATCCCGATTCAAGCCGTCCAGCAAAGCGCGAGCACGATCCGCGAGTTGGGCATCGGTCAGGTATACGGGACTGCCGTCGATCCCCGACTTGGCCAGATGAGCGTAGGTGTTGACCGACCGATAGATGGAAGCGAGCGGTTCGCTCGCGGCCAGCACCAGCGGGACGTCACTGCCAGTCAACAGCCCGCGCAGCGCCTGATCGACCTTGCGGGCGAATTGGCGCAACAAGACCTTCTGACCTTCCGATCCCTGAAGACGGCCGCTCGGCGAGCGGTCGTTGACGGTGGAGCGCCCGACGGCGCTGGCTGCGTCCTTTGGCGCGCCATCGACACTTACGACCGCGGCTGGCAGGTCGGCCGAAACCTGGATAACGCGGACCCCGCCTTCCGCCAGCGCCAGCACGAAGCAAGTATTGGGAAATGCGACGGCGCGCAGCAGCGGCTTGAGATGAAACCGATCGGACACCTCGACGATTGTTGCCAGCGTATTGGGCACACGGAAGGTCCGCGCGTTGTCCGGGGTTGCGAGCACTGCGAGGCTGCGCGCCTGGAACCGCCAGAACTCGTCGTCATCAACCAGGTCATCGAGATGCTCCATCAGCGCGGCGACGCGACGCTTGTCGGCGTTTGCCGTCTCAAGCTGCCGCAAGGCCTGCTTGGCGAGATTCTTCAATTCGATCCGGTCACCCGCCGTTTCCTGGCTCACTGGCGTGGTGGGTAGATAAATCGAGACACAGATGTCGTCGCGGTGGGCCGCCAGCGATTTCAGATCGGCTGGACTCGGGATGTCGACATAAAGCATGACAGTGATACTCCGCTATCTGAGCTGTTCACTGACGGAGGCCCATAGGCCAGTGCCGTGCTCTTGCGCTGTCGATTATGGGCAGAGACTGACCGTAAGTCGAACACGATTGCTGAATAAGTGCCGGTCGTCGGGAACTGTCGCTGGTTTCAGGAGTGACGTGGACATCGCCACGCCGATGGGCAGGAAGACCCCAAACTCCTGTTGCGTGCGCTGCGGGCGTTTGAACAAGCAGGCTGGCATAAGAAATGGCCGCCCCTTGGCAGGGACGGCCGAACGCTACGCGTACCAACTCGACGCGTCCTAAACCGTTTTAGTGCTTGCCGTGGTGCTCGGCGTGATGACGGCTCGCCTCGGCATGATGTTCTTCGGCGTGGCTGGCATGGCCGTGGGCGCTGTGCGCGTGGTGGGCGGCCTTTTCGTGATCGCCGGATTCGTGGTGCTTGGCGGCTTCACGGTGATGCTTGGCGGCATGCTCGTGATGTTCGGCGGCCTTGTGGTGATGTTCGACGGCGTGTTCGCTCATGTCTGCACTCCCGATTCTGGCGGTTAAAGTCCCGCTGATCTACGCAAATCCGCTGACACTTTGCTGACGGCCGCACGACACGTTTGTTAAAGCTGACGCGGCCTCCGGAGCGCCCCCGGGGCTTCCGCTCACGAAAACGTCATCGCCGGCCCCGCCTCGGGCCGGACTGCCGGGAATAAACCCGCCGTACCGCCGATCACGTCCCCGGAAGCCCAATCAAGGGCTCAGGGAGATCTGTCATGAGCAATCACGACCATCACGATGAAGGAAACGGCGTCAGCCGCCGCAAGGTGCTGGAATGCATGACCTGGGCCGGCACCGGCGTGCTCTGGACCGTTACCGGCGGCGTGCCGCACTCGCTCGGCCTGGTCGGATCTGCCGCCGCCGCCGAAGCCACCGGCATGACCTTCCTGCAGATCAGCGACAGCCATGTCGGCTTCGACAAGCCGGCCAATCCGAACGCGATCGGCACCCTCGAGGAGGCCATCAACAAGGTCAAGGCGATGCCGGCCAAACCGTCGTTCATGATCCATACCGGCGACATCACGCATCTGTCGAAGGCCTCCGAATTCGACGACGCCGAACGCATCATCTCGCAGTCCAAGCTCGACGTGCACTACGTGCCGGGCGAGCACGATTTCATCGACGAAGAGGTCAAGCTCTACAAGGAGCGCTATGGCAAGGGCACCAAGGGTGCCGGCTGGTATTCGTTCGATGCCGGCGGCGTTCATTTCGTCGGCCTCGTCAATGTCGTCGATCTCAAGGGCGGTGGCCTCGGCAATCTCGGCAACGAACAGCTTGAATGGCTGGAGAACGACCTCAAGGGCCGTTCAAAATCCGCCCCGGTCGTGCTGTTCGCCCATATCCCGCTGTGGACGGTGTATCCGCAATGGGGCTGGGGCACCGAGGACGGCGCCCGCGCGCTGGAATACGTCAAGGGCTTTGGCTCGGTCACCGTTCTGAACGGCCACATCCACCAGGTGATGCAGAAGGTCGAAGGCAACGTCACCTTCCACACCGCGCGTTCGACCGCCTTCCCGCAGCCGGCGCCAGGGGCAGCCCCCTCACCCGGACCGATGAAGGTCGAGGATGCGAAACTGCGCAGCATGCTCGGCGTCGCCAGCATCAACTTCAAGCAGAACAACCAGCCCCTCGCCATCATCGACACGCCGCTGCAGGGCTAAAGAGGGATACTGAAAATGACTTCGATCAATCGCCGCGACTTCGGCATCGCCGTGGTCGCGACCATGCTCCTGCCAGTCGTCACCGCCCGCTCGGAGGAAGCGGCCGATCCGCTGGCCGTGCATATCGACAACTTCGTGTTTCAGCCGGCCCAGCTCACGGTGAAGGTCGGCCAGACCGTCACCTGGACCAACCGCGACGACATTCCCCACACCGTGGTCTGCCCGGGCAAGTTCAGGTCGAAAACCATGGATACCGACGGCACCTTCGCGTTCACATTCACGGCGGCCGGCGAATACAAGTATTTTTGTTCGCTGCACCCGCACATGACAGGGATCGTGAAGGTTGAATAACGCACCCAACCAAGGCATCACAACGATGCCCGGCCGGTGGATCGACCCCGGCCGGGCAAGAGCGCTTTCTGCTGCAGCCGGACCAGAGGCGATGCCACTTCGAGCATCCGAGGACAATCCCGAGAAGGCACGGCGCTTTCGCGAGGCGGCGCTGCCCTATCTGAACGACGCCTATACGCTGGCGCGCTATTTGCTGCGCGACCCCACCGATGCCGAGGACGCGGTGCAGGAATGTTACCTGCGCGCGTTCAAGCATTTCGACAGCTATCGCGGGCCGGCGATGAAGCCGTGGCTGTTTGCGATCCTGCGCAATGTCTGCCGCGCCGAATATGCCAGGCGCGCCACCACGCCGACCAGCGCGATCGAGGACGTGCCGGAAAGCGCCGAGCAGGCACCGCTCTGGCACGAGGCCCAGGAAACGCCGGAGACGCAACTGGTGCGCGCCAGGGATTCCGACACCGTCCGCCGGATGGTGGCGGCGCTGACCGAACCATTCCGGGAGACTTTCGTCCTGCGTGAAATTGAGAACTTGTCGTACCGCGAGATCGCCAACGTTGCCGAGGTGCCGGTCGGTACCGTGATGTCGCGTCTCGCGCGCGCCCGCGCCATGCTGCGCTCAGCATGGCTTGCGGAACAGGAGCAACCGAAATGACCTGCGACGAAGCAGAAATCCTCCTTCAAGCCCTGATCGACGGCGAACTCGATGCCGGCCATGCCCGCGACGTCGAAAACCATGTCGAGGGTTGCCCGCATTGCGCGGCGATGCTGAAAGATTATCGCGAGATGAGCAAGGCGATGGCCGATGACGGCGTGCGTTACACCGCGCCTCCGGCGCTGCGTGCGCGCATCGAGGCGGCATTGCCGCAACCGCGTCAGCTGCAGAGCCGGCGCGCGGTGCTGCGCGGCTTTGCGATGGGCTCGGCCGTGTCGGCACTGGCGGCAACCGGCCTGGTCGCCATCGTGCTGCGTCACGACGACATGGAGCGGATCCAGTCCGAAGTGGTCTCGGCGCATCTGCGCTCGCTGCAGGCGGGCCACCTCACCGACGTCATCTCGACCGACCAGCACACGGTCAAGCCGTGGTTCAACGGCAGGCTCGACGTCTCGCCGCCGGTGATCGACCTCACCGCGCAAGGCTTTACGCTGATCGGCGGCCGGCTCGATTATGTCGACGCGCGCGCCATCGGCGCGGTGGTCTACCGCCGCCGCCAGCACGTCATCAACCTGTTCGTGTCGCAGACCGCGAGCACCGAGCACCGCCCCGCCAGGATCGAGACGATCCAGGGATTCAACATCCGACACTGGAGCGATCGCGGCCTGAACTACTGGGCGGTCAGCGATCTCGCCAAGGACGAGCTCGCGGATTTCGGCGAGCGGTTCGAGAGCTCGATGCGGAGCGGGACGGCGGGGTGAGAAAAATCAGATCGTCATCAGTCGTCGGCGGACAAGCCCGCAAACCGATGCGCGAGAGTCCGTTTTTCGACCGGCGTCATCGCAGAGGTTTTAAGGCCCGCATACGAACATGATGTGATGTGATGTGAATCTCTACCTGATCGCGCGGATGCCGTCGGTTGGAAGCCTCTGTCGAAAATTCCCTAGTCGGGCTTGTTCTCCTGGTCCTTTGCCGCCAGTGCCGCAATCAGCGCAAACCGCGACTTGTCCACGGCCTCGGCAGGACCCAAGCCGCGCATAGCGTAGTACAGATCGCGGCCCAGCATGACGATATCGGGATTGTAGTCGCTTGCCACTCCTGCCATCCGTACCGCTTCTTCCAGCACCGCGGCGCGCGCGACCGATTTGTTCACCAGATGCAGATCGCATGCCTCCGGCGCGCCGATCAGCCGCGCATTGTAGATAATTTCGAAAAGCAGCTTTTTGGGTAGCGCGTCCCTGACGATGGCGAGCGCCAGAAACGGGAAAAGACCGTTGGCCGCTTCGGGCAAGCCAAGCGTTGCGTCGTCGGCCATCACGGCAAGATCAGCAGCGGCGACAAGACTGAAGCCACCGGCGTGGGCATTGCCGTTCACAGCGGCCACCAGCGGCTTTCCAAGGGCCGCCATCGCCCGATACAGGTCGACGGAGGCGCGGCCGAACTCGGCGCGACCGGCCACCGACGGCCCTGCCCCTTTATAGTCGCCGCCGAGACAAAACACCTCGCCATGACCCGTCATCACACAAGCCCGGACCAACGGATCTCGCCGAGCCGTCTCCAGGGCCGCGGTCAATTCTTCCGCCATCTGCCGGCTGAGGCGATTGCCGTGGTCGGGCCGTTTGAGGGTCAAGACCGACACCCGGTCCACTTGGCTCACTTCCAGTTGCGTCACGGCCGTCCCGTTCCCCTATGCGCCTGCCATTGTCTCGGGAGATCAGATCGCGAGCTTGCCACTCGCCTCCTCGAGCCTGCCCCAGGCATCGTCGCCATACTTGGCTTTCCAGTCGCGGTAGTAGCTTGTCTTGGCCAGCGCGGCGCGAAACGCGTTCTTGTCGACCTCGTGCAGATCCATCCCGTTCTTGATCAGCACCTGACGAAGCGAGGTACTCAGAGCGGCCACATCGGCGCGCTGATCCATACTGGACTTGTCGAACTCGGCGACGACGAGCCGTTGCATGTCCGCCGGCAGCGCTTCCCAGGATTTCCGGTTCGCCAGCGGCCAATAGCCGTCCCAGCTATGGCTGCTCATCGAGCAATATTTCTGAACTTCGTAGAGCTTGGACGTCGCGATGATAGCCAGCGGGTTCTCCTGGCCCTCGATCACCTTGGTCTGCAGCGATGTGTACACCTCGTTGAAATTCAGCGGTGTTGGAGACGCCGCCATCGCCGAAAAAAACGAAGTCAACATCGGCGCCAGCGGTACCCTGATCTTAAACCCCTTGAGATCTTCGGGCGTCCTGATGTCGCGCGAACCCGAGGTGATCTGGCGAAAGCCGTTGTCCCAGATGCGAAACCCGCTCACCAGCCGGCTTTTCTCGATCTGTCCCTGCACATGGTTGCCAAGGCCGCCGTCGAGCGCCTTCCACACCACGTCATAATCGGTGAACGCATAGGCCGTGTTCAGAATGCCCGCAACCGGCACGAATACCGCCAGGATCGAGGTCGAGAGCAACTGGAAATCGATGCCGCCATTGCGAAGCTGGCCGAGGAGATCGGTGTCGGATCCGAGCTGGTTGGCCGGAAACAGCTTGATATCGAGCCGCCCGCCGGACTTTTCCTTGATCCGATTGAGCGCTTCCTGCATCCGCAGATTATTGGGATGGCTGGGATCCTGGCCGGTGCTGAGTTTGTAGTCGAATTCGGCCGCCGATGCGCGGCTCGGAATAAAGGTCGCCAAGGGCAGAACGGCTGCCGCCTTGGCAAAAGCTCTGCGACTTAGCGCGCTGGATCGGCTCTTGGTCATTCCCGAACTCCCCTATTTTGTTTTTTGCATTTGACGTCGATATCGTCGCGCCTACGACGAAAAGCGTTTCTCCCGCGCGGCCATTTCCGGCAGGCCGATGAATTTGTTGAATTCATCGAACGGCGTCAGGCGGTCGGCGACCGCGTTGGTGGAGCCCTCCCGCAGGAATATCTCCATCATTTCCTTGACCGCCTTGTGCATCGCGAACATCGGCTCGATCGGGCACAGCGCGTAGTCGAAGCCGAGTTCATAGACCTCCTTCATCGACAGATACGGGCTCTTGCCGGAACGGGCCATGTTGAACAACAGCGGCTTGCCGAGCGGCTTCAGGCGGCGTGATATCTCCTTGAGATGATCGATGCTTTCAGGCGCATCGACGTAGAGGCCGTCGGCGCCAACCTCCGAATAGGACTTGAGGCGCTCGATCGCATCGTCAAGACCAGAGACCGCAACCGCGTCGGTGCGCGCGACGATGAAGAAGTCTGGATCCTGGCGCGCTTCGAGCATGGCGCGCAGTTTCTGGCGCATTTCCTCGGGCGGAATCAGCTGCTTCCCGGCGAAATGCCCGCACTTCTTCGGCATTGCCTGATCCTCGAGATGCAGCACGGAAGCGCCGGACTCTTCCCACAGTTTCATGGTGCGCTGCGCTTCCAGCACGCCGCCGTAGCCGGTATCCGCATCGGCGAATACCGGGATCGTCGTCACCCGGCAGATCCTGCGGATGTGCTCGAACATTTCGGTCTGGCTCAGCACGCCAAAGTCCGGCTCGCCCGCAACAATCGCGGAGGCCGCAAACCCACTGACGTAGATCGCCTTGGCGCCGGCTTGTTCCGCGAGCTTTGCGGTCACGGCATCATGCGCACCCATGCAGATAAACGGTGGAGTTCTGAGCAATTCGCGAAAACGCGCGGAGCGAGACAAGGCAGTTCCTCCCGAAACTTTTCCGCGGCGGAGCCGCCGCAATCTGTGTTAGCGCTAACATTAAACGGATTGAAGCCTCTTAACAAGACCCCTTCCTCTGAACCGACCATCCCGTTGCCTTGCGGCCCAGGGGTTGTGAGGCCATAAATCTGCAACAGATTCGGAACGATCGGCGCGATGGGCAAGATTGACAATTCAAGGAGGGCCAGGAAAAAGCCGACCGCCGCGAAGGCCGCGGGACCGGCGGCGGCGCGCGGCGCGCGAATGACCGACGTCGCCCGGCTCGCCGAAGTTTCGATTATGACGGTTTCCCGCGCATTACGGCATCCCGCCGTCGTCGATCCCGAAACGTTGAAGCGGATTCACGGCGCCATCAACGCCACCGGCTATCTGCCAAACCGGATTGCCGGCAGCCTGGCATCGCAGCGCTCCAATATCGTGGGGTTGGTGGTCCCGAGCCTGCGCAATTCGCTGTTTGCCGAAACCGTCAAGGGCGTCGCTGATACGCTCGGCGCCGATTTCGACCTGATGATTGCCGACAGCGGATACGTGCTTGACGGCGAAGAGACCGCAGTCGCTGCGTTTCTGAGCCAGAGGGTATGTGGCATCGTCCTGCACAACACCAAGCATACGCCGCGTACCCGACGGCTGATTCAGTCGGCCGGCATTCCCTGCGTCGAGACCGGAAATCTGGTCCGGCGTCCGATCGACATGGTCGCTAGCTTTTCCAATCGCAAGGCTGCCTTTGAAATGACCGCCTTTCTTGTCGGAAAGGGATATCGGCGAATTGCGTTTGTCAGCCTGCCGCTGCGGGACAATGATCGCGCCCGCGAACGGCAATCCGGATATCTCCAAGCGCTGAAGCAGTTCGGCCTGCCTGTCGATCGCAGGATCGTTCTGGAATCGACGCCCGGCCTGCGCGGCGGGGCCCACGCCTTGATCGAACTGATGAAGGTGCGTCCCAAAATTGAAGCAGTGTTCCTGACCGGTGACGTGCTCGCCACCGGCGCGTTACTGGAGGCCAACCGCAATGGCTGGCTGGTGCCCGACACTATTGCGATCGCTGGATCCGACGACAACGAGTTGCAGGAATGCGTCTCGCCTGCCCTCACATCACTGCGATTTCCGCGCTACGACATCGGCTGCACGGCAGCTTCCATGTTGCTGAATCGGATCAGCGGCAATCTGCCGGCGGCTCATATCGTCGATCTCGGCTTCCAGATCATTCCGCGTCAGAGTACTTGACGGCGCCTGCTGCCTTTTGCCTGAGCCGTGGAATCGACCGGACCCCCGCCATCTGGCGCGACATTGCCGGTCAAATCATGCTCAATTCGGCTTGTTGACGGACGATTCATTACGCGCGACGCGACGACGTCGCTTTGCTCATCGCAATGACGGATAGGCTTGGCTACGCCGTCTTGCGCACGGCGTTATCGACCAGGGTCTTGCCGAGCGACCAGATCGCGCCGGGGACCTTGTGGCTGCCGGCAATCACTTCGTCGAAGGATTTTTCGATCCAGCGGCAGTCGTCATCGGTGATGACGAGCGGCGGCAGCAGCTTGATGGTGTGGCTGCCGTGGCCGGAGACCTGGGTCAGGATCTTGTGTTCCTTGAACAGCGGCACCGTGATGAGCTGACAGAACAGGCCCTTGTTGGCGGCCTCCAGCACGTTCCAGGAAGCCCTGAGCCGCAGCGATTTCGGCGGACCGAACTCGATGCCGATCATCAATCCCTTGCCGCGCACTTCCTTCAGCAATTCGTAGCCGGGCACCATCCGGGTCAGCGCCAGCCGCAGCTCGGCGCCGCGCTTGGCGGCCTGCTCGACCAGCTTCTCGGCCTTGATCACCTCGAGCGTGGCGATACCGGCCGCCATCGCCAGATCGTTCTTCGCAAAGGTCGAGCCGTGCACGACGGCACGGTCCATTTGATTGAATATCTTGTCGAAGATGCTCTTGCGCGTCAGCAGCGCGCCGACCGGCACATGACCGCCGGACAGCGCTTTGGCCAGCAACACCATGTCGGGTTCGACATTCCAGTGCTCGACCGCGAGGAATTTTCCGGTGCGGCCGATACCGGTCTGGATCTCGTCGGCGATGAACAGCGCGCCATATTTGCGGCAGAGCGCGGCGGCACCCGGCAGGAACTCATCGGAGGGCATGTTGACGCCCTTGCCTTGAATAGGCTCGACGATGAACGCGGCCACCTGACGCGACGACAGCGCCTGTTCGAGCGCTGCGAGGTCGTTGAAGGGAATCTGCGTGCATCCCGGCAGCAGCGGCTCGAAACCGGAGCGGAAGTTTGGATCGTCCATCAGCGACAACGCGCCGTAGGACAGACCATGGAAAGAGTGGGAACAGGACACGATGCCGGGCCGGCCGGTCGCGCCACGCGCGAACTTGATCGCGGCCTCGACGGTTTCCGCGCCGGAATTGGCGAAGAACACCTTGTCCAGATATGGCACATGCTCAAGCAGACGTTCCGCCAGCACGCCGGCCAGCGTGGAAACATCCAGTTGCACCAGATTGGGCAGATTGCTGTCGAGGACGCTCTTGAGAGCCTCGCGCAGCGCCGGATGATTGCGACCAATCGCAAAAACGCCAAATCCGCTCAGTAGATCGAGATAACGTGCGCCGTCACGATCGAACAGGTATTGGCCTTGACCCTTCTGAAAGCCGACATCGTAGCCGATGGTCTTGAGCACGCGGACGAGCTGCTCGTTCAAATGGCGCGCATGCATGGAACTGCGCTGCGCCTGCCGCTCCACAAACATCTCGGAAACGTCTAGATTGGGACTTAGCATTTGTTACATACGTCGGTTGATGGGCATTTCGTCAACTGAAAACGCTCAATGCGGCTTTTTGACCCCCGCGTTGGGATTCATCCAGATAAGCATAGGTTCGAACCATGTTGCACTGCCCAAAGACTGTCGCGCGCAAAATAGTTTATTCCGCATTTTTTTTAGCCACAGGTCTTAACGCCGCGCTGGCGGCCGATGTCACCGGCGACTGGCGGGTCGCCGACGGCGTCGCCAATATCCGGGTCGCCCAATGTAACGGCAGCATGTGGGGTGTGGTTGCCTGGGAGAAAACCCCGGGCGGACGCGATATCCACAATCCGGACGCCTCCAAGCAGAGCCGGCCGACGCTAGGCATGCCGATCCTGATCGACATGAAGAAGAAGGCCGGTGTCGCCGATACATGGGAAGGCCAAGTCTATAACGCCAAGGACGGCCAGCTCTACAGCTCGACCATCAAACCGGCCGAGACCGACCAGCTCGAGATTCAAGGCTGCGTGCTGGGCTTCCTCTGCGGCGGCGAAACCTGGACCCGCGTGGCGCCGCCGATTCCCTCAAGCCCCGCCAACAGCATGGCCAAGGGCGCGCCGAAGGGCGTCACAGGCGCGTTGCCCAAGAACCCGTCGACCAGCTTGGCAACCACCGCAGCGCCGCCAGTTCCGCCGAAGACCACCGGCGCGGCGGCCCCGGCGCCGAAGCCTGGTCAGAAGCAGGCGGCCGGCCAGCCGGGCGATATCGGCGATATCTGCCTACTCCCCGACATCGCGCGGTTTGCCCATTAAAGCGGGCTGGAACAGCAGCACTGCAGCGAGCGTGGTGACAAGCGACAGCGCCAGCAATTTGCCCATGCTGGCGGTTCCGGGATGACTGGATAGCCAGAGGCTGCCGAATGCCGTCGCGGTCGTCAGCGCCGAGAAAAATATCGCCCGCGTCAGGCTGGTCTGCAGCAGGTTTGTCCTGCCCGACCGCCATGCCGTCACGTAATAGATCTTGAAGGCAACGCCGATGCCGAGCAGCAGCGGCAGGGCTACGATATTGGCAAAGTTGAGCGGCAGTCCGATCAGCACGCAGATCTCCAGCGTTACCGCGCCCGCCACCAGGAGCGGCACCAGCGTCAGCAGCACGTCGGTTATTCGCCGCAGCGCCAGCCAGAGCAGGACGCTGATCACGAGCAGCGCCCAGATGCCGGCATGGACGAACGCCCTGACAACGGTGTCGCCGGATTTGAGGATCGAGACCGGTCCGCCGATCGCGGTCGGTTCGGCCGCCAGCACCGCATCCGCAAATCTACGGAGATTGTCGTTGTCGTTGGAATCGCCCTTCGGCAGCGCTTCGACGCGCATCAGCCCGTCCTTGGCCTTCCAGCCGGCGACCAGTTCCGGCGGCAGCGTGTTCAAGGTGACCGGCGCGGCTTGCAGGGCGTTCTTGAGCTGCTCGAACACGATCTTGAGCGAGCTGACGAAAATGTTCTGCGCCTTGTCGCGCGTCTCCTGATTTGAACCGGCGAGCTTCGACAGCCCGTCCGCCAGCCGCCTTGCTGCGACCGCGCCCGGCCCCTTGCCGTCGCCCGCGGTCTTGCGCAGGCTTTGGACTGTTCCTTTCAGCGCTTCCACGTTCTCCTCGTCGGAGGGCGCGGCATCGACCTGATCGGGATTGAGCGCCGGCCCCAACGCCTTGGCGGCCTGCGCGATCAGCTTCAGTTTCGCCGGTTGATCCTCGGGCACGAAACTGTCGAGCGACATCACGCGAAGGACTTCCGGCACTTTCTCAAGCTTCGCTTCGATCTTCTTGGCGTCGGCTTCGGAATTCGTCATCACGTTGATGGCGTTGGCGCCGGTGTTGGGATCCTTGCGCAGGTCGAGGAAGGTCGCGATCGACTCGGCGTTCTTGTTGCGCAGGTTGATCGGGTTGAAGTCGAACTTCATGAAATAGAGCAGCGGCAGACCGGCGACGGCGACCAGCAGCGTGCCGACGATGATGATGACGCGGTGTTTTTCGAGGAAGTGATCGACCGGCGCCAGGAAGGCGTAACCGACTGGCTCACTTTCTCCGGGCGGATTGATCAGGTCCAGCAGCGCCGGCAGCGTCGTGATGCTGGTCAGGAACGCGACCAGCATGCCGGCGCCGGCAATCTTGCCGAGTTCGGCAATGCCCTTGTAGTCGGTCGGCAGGAAACAGAGGAACCCGGCCGCCGTTGCCATTGCGGCCAGCGAAAGCGGAACCGCCGCGCGGCGCGCCGCTTCTTCCAGCGCCATCGTCAGGTTGTCGTTCTTGAAACGCTCGGAACGGTAACGAACGCTGAACTGAATGCCGAAGTCGACACCGAGGCCGATGAACAGGACGGCGAAGGCAACCGACAGCAGGTTCAGCGAGCCCACCATCATCAGGCCGGCGGCGGTCGTGATCGAAAGACCGACGAACAAATTGACGAACACCGCAAAAATGATCTTCGCCGAATGCAACGCCAGCCAGAGGATGATCAGCACGATGACGGTGGTAACGATGCCGTTGCGGATCGCGCCGTCCTGAACCGTCGCGTATTCCTCGTTCGCCATCGGGACCGGCCCGGTCAGGCGGACGCGCGCGCCATAGGTGCCCGCGAAATTGAGTTCGGTAGCCGCCTGCCGGATCGCGTCGGTTGCGGTCTTGCCGGGTTCCAGTGCCTGATAATCGAGGATCGGCTTGAACTCGATGAAGGCGCGCTTGTCGGCGTCGGTCAGGGGTTTGTCGCTGACCAGTTCGCGCCAGGAGAACGTCGCCGTCCCCTTGGAGAGGATGTTCTCGACCGTCTGCGCGATCAGGTTGAAGGGCCGCTCCGCATTGTCGAGCTTGACCTGTCCGCGCTTGATGCCGGCAAGTCCGGTCTCCAGCGCGCCGGTCAGGCCGCGGATCGACGGGTCGCCGGCCATGATCTCGATCAGGGGCGCGGCCGCTGCGAGCTGGCCGGTGACCTTGCCCACCTCTTCCGGCGGCAGGAACAACAGGCCGTTCTTCTCGAAGAACTCGCCCGAGCCGAGCGGCGTGACCGCCTCGAAGTTCTTCTTGTCCCCGGAAAGCTTTTCCGTGAGCGCCTTGGCCGCGGAACCGGCGAGTTCCGGCGTCGGCGCTTCGACGACGGCCAGAATCAGCGTTTCGCGGTCAAAGGCATGCTCGAACTGGTTGTCGCGCTTGCGCCAGTCCAGATCGGGCGAAATCAGCGTGTTGATGTCGGTGTTGATGGAGAAATTGCGGGCGGTATAGAAGCCGGCGCCGATCGCCAGCAGCAGCGACAAAACGACGACAGGGGTGGCGAAGCGGGTACAGGTTCTGACAATCGCGACGACAATATTGGTCAGCACATCATTTCTTTCTACGTCTCAAGAGCCTGCCGAAAACGCCCGCTGTCTAGCGGAGTTCCATGGGCCGATCTAATGTTGTTTGGTTACTTTCCCGCAGGGTTGAACGAAAGCCACCCAAACCCTCCGGAACGGCGTTGCCGGCCGGTATAGACCGCCGCAGGGGGCGATAAAGTGACGAACAAGTGAGGATGACAGAGGGCCGCAGATCAGATAACTGTATCATAATACCGAATATCCGGTAACCAAGCCCGATGCATCTTTTCTAGTCGTTCTTTTTTTGACACAAAGCCCTGTACTTCCATGTGCTTGGGTAGGGCAAACAAGCAGGACCCGGCCGTGGTGCGGATATTGCAGTTATCCGGCAAGTCCGGCTGCTCGGAGGCTTTCGAGTGATTTTGCCAGTGAATTTGCGAAAGAAGTTGGTGCACCTTGCGTAACGAGCAGCCCATGGAAGTGTATCTGGCGCAGCCGCGCGGATTTTGCGCCGGCGTCGTGCGTGCGATCGAGATCGTCGAGCGCGCACTGGAGAAATACGGCCCCCCGGTCTATGTGCGCCACGAGATCGTGCACAACAAATACGTGGTCGAAAGTCTGCAAAACAAGGGCGCGATCTTCGTCGAGGACCTGTCGGAGGTGCCGCCGCGCGCGGTGACCGTGTTCAGTGCCCACGGCGTGGCCCGCAGCGTCGAGGAAGAGGCCGCCGCCCGCGGCCTGCCGGTGCTCAACGCCACCTGCCCGCTGGTCACCAAGGTCCATAATCAAGGCAAGCGGTATATGTCGAAGGGCCGCGCCCTGATCCTGATCGGCCATGCCGGCCACCCCGAGGTCGAGGGCACCATGGGCCAGGTTCCCGGGCCGGTTCTCCTGGTCCAGAACGTCGACGACGTCGCCGCCCTGACCCTTCCGACCGGTGCCCCGGTGGCCTATATCACCCAGACCACCCTCAGCGTGGACGATACAAAGGACATTATTGCGGCCCTTCAGGCCCGATTTACTGATATTCAAGGCCCGGACATCCGGGATATCTGCTATGCGACACAGAACCGTCAATCTGCGGTAAGGGACCTGAGCAAGCTGGTGGACGTCATTTTGGTGGTTGGGGCCGCCAATAGTTCCAACTCAAACAGACTGCGCGAAATCGGCACCGAGGTCGGGGTCGCGAGTTATCTCATTGCCGATGGCAGGGAGTTGAACCCTGATTGGCTGAAAGACGCGAAGGCCGTCGGCATCACGGCGGGCGCCTCGGCGCCCGAAGTTCTGGTCGACGACGTGATCGAGGCTTTGAGACGTATCGGACCCGTCAAGGTGTCGGTGCTTCCCGGCCGGGAAGAAAATATCGAATTCCGGCTTCCGGCCGAACTGACTGCGGGCTGATCCACACACTCCTTTTCGAGTCCAGAAAGAAACCTTCTCAATGGCAATACCCTTCTTCAAGGAACTGCGTATCGGGGGCTATCTCGTCAAGCAGAAGCTGCTTGGCCGGAAACGCTATCCGCTCGTGTTGATGCTGGAGCCGTTGTTCCGCTGCAACCTCGCCTGCGTCGGCTGCGGCAAGATCGACTATCCCGATGCGATCCTCAATCGCCGCATGTCGGCGCAGGAATGCTGGGACGCGGCCGAAGAATGCGGCGCACCGATGGTGGCGATTCCCGGCGGCGAGCCCCTGATCCACAAGGAGATCGGCGAGATCGTGCGCGGCCTCGTGGCGCGCAAGAAGTTCGTCTCGCTCTGCACCAACGCGCTGCTGCTGGAAAAGAAGCTCGATCTGTTCGAGCCCTCGCCCTACCTGTTCTTCTCGGTGCATCTCGACGGCCTGAAAGACCACCACGACAAGGCGGTCTCGCAGAAGGGCGTGTTCGATCGCGCGGTTTCCGCGATCAAGGCCGCGAAGGCCCGCGGCTTCACCGTCAACGTCAACGCCACCATCTTCGACGGCCATCCGGCGGAAGAGATCGCCAAGTTCCTCGACTTCACCACCGAGCTCGGTGTCGGCGTCTCGATGTCGCCGGGCTACGCCTATGAGCGCGCCCCCGACCAGGAGCACTTCCTCAACCGCACCAAGACCAAGAAGCTGTTCCGTGACGTGTTCGCGCTCGGCAAGGGCAAGAAGTGGAACTTCATGCACTCCGGCCTGTTCCTCGACTTCCTGGCCGGCAACCAGTCCTACGAATGCACCCCGTGGGGCATGCCGGCGCGCAACATCTTCGGCTGGCAGAAGCCCTGCTATCTGCTCGGCGAAGGCTACACCAAGACCTTCAAGGAATTGATGGACACGACCGACTGGGAAACCTACGGCACCGGCAAGTACGAAAAGTGCGCCGACTGCATGGCGCATTGCGGCTACGAGCCGACCGCGGCCAACGCCGCTTTGCTCAATCCGCTGAAGGCGATGTGGGTCGCGCTGCGCGGCATCCGGACATCAGGTCCGATGGCGCCCGAGATCAATCTCGATAACCAGCGTCCGGCGCAGTACATCTTCTCCTCGGAAGTGCAGAAGCGCCTCTCGGAGATCCGCCGCGACGAAGCGGAGGCCGCCACTGCCAAGCAGCAGCAGAAAGCCTCCACGGCCGCATAGAGCCACACTGACGGAAATCAAAAAGCCCCGGTTCTGATGGATCAGAACCGGGGCTTTTCGTTTAAAGCGGTCGCTGGCGGCCGTCAGATATCCACCGTGGCGAGGTCCTCGCCACCGATCAGGAAGCCCCGGCAGCCGCGCAACGAGCGCAGCGCGCGATTGAAGTCGATTCCGGTGGAGACCAGCGCGCGCAGCGTCGTCGGATTGCGCACGAGGCCGCGCAGCACCTTGCGCAGGTCGATATCGCCGTTCGGCTTGATGGCGCTTTTAGCCAGCGCCGGCAGCGACCGGCTGGCGGGATCCGAAATGACGCGCAGCGCCGCGAACGGAATGCCCGCCTCGGCCGCATAGGCCGCCGCGATGTGGCTCTCCATATCGACCGCGGCAGCCCCGGTCTCGGAATGCAGCGCGGCCTTGCAGGCGGTCGCTGCGATCACCTGTTCCACGCCGGCAAGGCCGCCGCGAACCACGCGCCGGCGCTTCAGCGCGGCGCTGGCGATCATTTCCTCGTTCAGCGCCAGACCGGCCAGAAAACGGGTATCGCCCGACAGAACCTCGGTCGCCACCACCACGTCGCCCGACTTCAACGACGGATCGAGCCCGCCGGCAACGCCGAACGAGATCACACCCCTGAATGACGATGGATCAAGCGTCGCAAGCAGTGCGCGCAATTGCTGCGGATCGCTGCTGCTACAGATCACGATCATGCCGGGCCCCGCCGCTATGCGGGCCTCCTGCACCAGACCGGTAACGATCAAAACCGGCCGCGGATCAATCGAATTGAGATCAACCGAACTGTCCACGGTCGCGGTGGCCCCCGCCGCCAAAATCACATCCCGACCCCTACCACCCTGCTATTGGTGCTTCTCAAATTGCGATACCGCGCCAGCGCCCAGAGCGGAAAGAACTTCGAGTAACCATGATACCGCAAGTAAAACACCCGCGGAAAGCCCGTTGCCGTGTAGCGCGCCTCGTCCCACAGCCCTTTTTCGGTCTGTGTGCCTTTTAGGTACTGGACCCCCCGCAGAACGGCCGGGTGTTCCACCTCGCCCGCCGCCATCAGTCCAAGCAAGGCCCATGCCGTTTGCGAGGAAGTCGACGGCGCATCCTCAAATCCCTTGTAATCGAGTCGGTAGCTGACCGCATCCTCGCCCCAGCCGCCGTCCTTGTTCTGGACGGAAACCAGCCAATCCACCGCCTTTCGCATCATCGGGTCCCGGTGGTCGATTCCGGCCGCATTGAGCGCGCAAAGCACCGACCAGGTTCCGTAGATGTAGTTCAGCCCCCAGCGACCGTACCACGAGCCTTCGGCGAGCTGGGTGCGGCGAAGATACGCAACCCCGTCCGCCAGCGGCTTGCTGGACGCCGCGGTCTCGCCGAGCTGCGCCAGCATCGAGATGCAGCGCGCGGTGACGTCCTCGGTCGGCGGGTCGAGCAGCGCGCCGTGGTCCGAGAACGGGATGTTGTTGAGGTAATATTCGAGGTTGTTGGCGTCGAACGCCGCCCAGCCGCCGTCCCGGCTCTGCAAGCCCTCGATCCACTCGCGGCCGCGCGCGATCGCCGTATCGTATTCCTGGCTGCCGAACTGCCGCCGCGCGCGATCCATCGCCATCACGACAACCGCGGTATCGTCGAGATCGGGATAATGCGGGTTGTTGTACTGGAAGGCCCAGCCGCCCGGACGGACATCGGGAGCTTTCGCCGCCCAGTCGCCCTTGAGGTCGAGCACCTGCTTGGGCTTCAGCCAGTCGAGCCCCTGCTTCATCTTGGCCAGCATGTCTTCGCCACCGGCCTCCGCCAGTGCGTGGCAGGTGAGCGCCGTGTCCCACACCGGCGAGACGCAGGGCTGGCAATAGGCCTCGTGCTCGCCGATCACCAGGAGCCTGTCGATGCCCTTGCGGGTAACCGCGCGCGGCGGAAAATCCTCTCCCTTGCCGAGCGCCTCGTACATCATGACGATGTTGGCCATCGGCGGATAGATCGCGCCCATGCCGTCTTCGCCGTTCAGCCGCTCTTCGGTGAAGGCGAGCGCGGCATCGATCGCGCGCTGGCGCAGCTTCTTCGGGAACAGCGGTTCGACTACCCGCAGGATCCTGTCGAGCGTGCTGAACAGCGTGAACCAGCCCCAGCTCTGGTGCGGCGCCTTCTTGGTCATGCCGACCGACTTGGGATCCTGCAGGAACAATTCGTCGATGCCGACGCCTTTGGGATTCTTCGCCAACGGCTTCAACGCCGCCATCACCATCAACGGCACGATCGTGGTGCGCGCCCAGTAGGAAATCCTGCTGAGATGAAACGGCGACCACATCGGCAGCAGCATGATCTCGACCGGCAGCACCGGTACGGCGCGCCAGCTCAACACGCCATAGAACGCCAGCAGAAACCGCGTGAAAACGTTGACGCCGCTGGCGCCGCCGCGCGAGCGGATCGCCTCGCGCGCCCGCACCATATGCGGCGCGTCGACGGAATCGCCGATCATCTTCAGCGCGAAATAGGATTTGACGCTGGCGCTCATGTCGAACGGGCCGTCCTGCACCAGCGGCCAGCCGCCATGACGGCCTTGCGTACGCCGCAGATAGTTCCCGAGCTTGGCTTCGAGCGCGGCGTCGACAGGCTCGGCGAGATAGTGGCGCAGCAGGATGTATTCGGCCGGAATCGTGCTGTCGGCTTCCAGCTCGAACACCCAGTGCCCGTCGGATTGCCGATAGGCGAGCAGCCCTTGTGTCGCCGCGGAGATGCTCTTCTCCAGGGCTTCGGGATCGACTGCAACGGTGTGATCGCCGGACAACATTTCGCTAGACATCCCTCTCTTCGCGACCGGCCGCCGTGAGGCCGGTCACGCAACGTGACCGGTCACGCAACGTCCTGTCAGGCGTGCTGCCTCGACAAAACCAGATCGGCGGCGCGGTCGCCGGACCGCACCGATCCCTCGATGGTTGCCGGCAACCCGGTATCAGTCCAGTCGCCGGCAAGAAACAGGTTCTTGTAAGCCGTCACCGGGCCCGGCCGCAGCGCATTCTGCTCCGGCGTCGCCTCGAAGGTAGCACGGCGTTCGCGCACGATCTGCCACGGCGGCAAGGCCGGTTCTCCCGGCAGGCCGGCGGCCTTGCAGACATCCTGCCAGATCGCCTGCGCCAGTTCCTCACGCGGCAAATCGATCAGCTGGTCGCCATTGCTGATGGTGACCGACAGCCGCTGCGGGAACGCAAACAGCCATTCCACCAGCCCGCCAACGACGCCGACGAGCGGCGGCGCATCCCTTGGCGGATCGAAGCGGAAATGCGCATTGACGATGGCGCGGAATTTCGACGGCGTCTTCAGCCCGGGCAGCAGCGACGCGGCGGGACGCGGCGGTACCGCGAGCACCACGACATCGCCGGCGCCGACCGCCATGCTGTCGCCGCCGAATTTCAGTTCGCCGACCTTGTCGCCGGCGATCGCGAATTCGCGCAGCTCGTGTCCGAGCTGGACCGAGCCGCCCTTGTCCTGCAACAGCTTGATCGCAGGTTCGACCAGCACCGCGCTGAGGCCGTCGCGCGCGATCAGCGGCCGGCAGGCCTGTCCGCCCGCCAGCAGGGTTTCGCGCACGATCGCGCCGGCCAGGCCGGCCGAGCCTTCGGGCGGATCGACATTCAGCGCAGCCAGCAACAGCGGCTGCACCAGCCGCCGGTACAGCGTGCCCTCGCAGGGGATCGCCTTGCCGACAAGCTTGTCGGTCCCTGCCCAGATCAAAGGCATCAATGCCAGATAATCGAGCAGGCCGGTGTCAGGAACGCGGCGCGCCTCGTCGAACACCCACAGCGGCAGGCGGCCCTCGCCGAGGTCGAGCTGCCAGCGCTGGCCGGTCGAGAGGTCGACAAAGGGAAACTGCGCGCGCTTCGGTCCGACCAGCCCCGCCTCGGTCCCGATCGATTTGGCGTAGGCCAGCGCATGGCGGTTGCCGGACAACAGCAGATGGTTGCCGTTGTCGATGGTGAGGTTGGTGGCGGCGTCGAAATAGGACCGGCAGCGGCCACCGGCCTGCTGCGTGGCCTCGTGGACATGCACCGTGTAATTCGCATTCGCCAGCCGCACAGCCGCCGAGAGGCCGGAAATGCCGGCGCCGATGATATGAGCGTTTTTTTGCATCAGATGATCGCGTAACGGAGAAGGATGGCGATCTTCGCCATCTTGTTGACGCGAACCGGCGCGCGCGGAGCGGCAAAGCCCCGGGCAATCAACAGCTCCAGTATCGCACGATAATATTTCGACATGATCCGGGGCGCGCGCACGACGCGCCGCGAATTGCGGCTCATGATCTGGTCGGCCTGGTCGAAATGCGATTTCGCGCGCTCGACCAGCGGCAGGCACACTTTCGGCAGCGTCCGTTCGGCCGAGACCTTCACCGGATCGTCGCTGGTGATGCCGGCGTGCAGCAGGCCCTCGCGCGGCAGATAGAGGCGGCCGAGGCCGGCGTCCTCGTCGATGTCGCGCAGGATGTTGGTGAGTTGCAAGGCGCGGCCGAGATGGTGGGCGAGCAGGATGCCGTCATTCTCGGGCAGGCCGAACACGCGCACCGACAGCCGCCCCACAGCGCTGGCGACGCGGTCGCAATAGAGATCGAGGGTCGCCATGTCGGGCGCCCGGATGTCCTGCGGCACGTCCATCTCCATGCCGTCGATGATGGCCAGGAAATCCTCGCGCTTGAGGCCGAAGCCGCGCACCGACGACACGTAATCCTTCAGCCGCTCCGGCGGACGGCCCTGGTACAGCGCGTCGATGTCGTCGCGCCATTGCTGCAGCGCCGCCAGCCGCTCGGGCCGCGGTCCGTCGGAGTCTGCAATGTCATCGACCTGCCGGCAGAAACTGTAGATCTGGAACATCGCATCGCGCTGTGCGCGCGGCAGGATGCGCATCGCGGCGTAGAACGAACTGCCGGACGCGGTGGTGCCGTAATCTGCGTTGGCCGCCGCCGTGTCCAGCGTCATGCGCCGGCCGCCGGGTTCGACACCGGCCGGCGACCGATCGCGCGGCGGGCCATCTCGCCGGCCATGCCGGCGAAGCTTTGCCCCAGCAATTCGAGCGGCGAAAGATGCACGCGCTCGCTGAGCGGATCGCGCACCTTGAGCATGCCGACGATCCGGTCGGCAAAGGCCTGGATCACGGAAATCTCGAGCCCGAGCCGGAAATCCCGCACTTCGGCGCCAAGCGATTTGCTTTGATCGAGCAGCGCTTCGGTCCGCACCGCGAGCGCCTGCAGGCAGGCCAGCAGCGCCGGCGGCGACTTCGCCTCGCCCAGCATCTCGACGGATGCGCCTGAAGACGCCAGCGCATCGCGCGGCAGGTAGACACGGTTCAGATTCTTGTAGTCCTTGGCGCAGTCCTGCAGATGATTGTTGATCTGCAGGCCGGCACATAACGCATCGGACGCGACCCAGGTCGACGTGCTTTCACCGTGGACGTCGAGCATGAAGCGGCCGACCGGCATCGCCGAATAGCGGCAATAGTGGATGACGTCGTCCCAGTTCTCGTAGCGCAGCTTGGTGACGTCCATCCGGAACGCGACCAGCACGTCGAGCGCGTGACGCGGCGGCATCGTACGATCAGCCAGCGCGCGGCGCAGGTTGACGGCTTCCGGCTGGGTATCGCCGTTGCCGAGCAGTTCCGCTTCCATCAAATCGAGATAGCGCAGCTTTTCGTCCGCAGCCAACGTGGCGTGGTCGGCGATGTCGTCGGCGGTCCTGACGAAATTGTAGAAGCTGAGAATCAGCGCCCGATGACGCGGATGAATGATCCACGACGCGACCGGAAAATTCTCGTCGCGGTGGGTCTTTCCCGATCGCAGTTCGCTCGCGCTGGTCATCAAGAACTGGCTACATTCGTCTGGTTTGGCGGCATGCACCGACGCTTGGCGCATGCGTTTGGATCGCGTCCCCATATAGGGGAATACGCCGCCAAAACCAATGCTATCTGGGCTGATCAGCCCTCCCCGCCGCGCCTGCAATCGGGCCGAAATTGGCCTGACGCAAAGGTTAACGGGTGCAGGCGTCGCTTATTGCCCGTGGTTCTTGAGCACCTGATCGCAGGCCTGGGTGATCTTGGGACGATTCTGCTGCAGGCACGCCAAAATGGTGAAATCGCCCTGGTCGATGACCGGACGGCAGAAACGCTGCACGTCGCGGGCACACGCCTTCTGCTCCTCCGCCGTTCCGCTGCGTTGCTGCTGGGCAAAGGCGTCCGACGAAACCGCAATCGACAGCAGGGAGAGTGCCAGGAGAAATTTACGCATCGTATTCCTTCATTTCGGCAGCAAAAAATCCTGTTCCCGAATTGCGTTTCGGCATCGCCGGGCGGATTTTGTGGGATGGCAGGCGCCGCGTAGCGCAGCAACGAACCAGGGACAAGGACTGCTAAATGCGGCCAAATTTACGACGATGCCAACGCTTTTCATAACCGACTGAAATCTAAAGTGTATTTCTGCTTTAGCTTTCTTTGCAATTGACCGTTGCGGATACACGTAGCGCATAGCTACATGATGCCGGCGCGGTAAGGCCGGGATGTTTTTCGAATCCGTCCGATGAAAATGCCGTTTGCCCTGCGGTGGTTGCCGGCAGCGGCGGTTTTATCAATTGAACCAAACATTCCGCGGGAACACTAAACCTTCGATGCGGCGAGACATATTCTCCAGGGAACGTCTATTTTGATGGGAAAATTCACGATGAAACTGTTCGGTTCCAGCTTGTTCGGTCAGGCACTCACGGCTGCTGGCGTCGGCGCCGCGCTCATGTTGTCGGTCACCGCTGGCCAAACCCAGGCCGGGGGCCCCTTTGCCGGTTTTGACGGATCATGGACCGGCGCAGGCACGGTCGCGCTGTCCGACGGCACCACCGAGAACATCCGCTGCAAGGCCGACTACAAGGTCAACGCCAGCGGGCTCGGCCTGAAGCAGAACCTGCACTGCGCCAGCGACAGCTACAAATTCGATCTCTCCAGCGACGTCACCAGCCAGGGTGACCGCATCTCCGGCAATTGGAGCGAGAAGAGCCGCAACATCTTCGGCAATCTGCAGGGCACCGCGGGCGGCGGCCAGATCAACGTGTTCGTCGAGGCTTCCGGCTTCGCCGCCAACCTGAATTTGCGCACCACCGGCAACAAGCAGGTGGTCCAGATCGACTCCAAGGGTGAAATCCGCGGCGTCAAGATCACGATGACGAGGACCTGACGCACCGCGCCCGCGTCTTCCAGACCGCTTAAAGCAAAGCGCCCTCGGATTTGCTCCGAGGGCGTTTTCTTTTGGGGCGTTTTCGTCTGGCGATCCGACTTGGAAAAGCTACTCCGCCGGCTTCGCCTGGCGCGCAGTGCCGCGCAGCTTTTCCGACAGATTGATCAGGAACATCGACGTCGGCCGCAGGATGAAGAGGTCGGCGACCAGCGCCGCAATCATCGAGAACGCGCTGAGCCAGCCGAACAGGCGCAGCGACGGCAGGTCGGAGAACACCGTCACCACCAGGCCGCAGGCCAGCACCACCGTGGTCAGGATCAGCGCCGGACCGACCAGCACGGTTGCCCGCTCCACCGCCAGTTCCGCGCTGACGCCGGGCTTTCGCTCGAGCCGCAGCCGGTTGAGGAAGTGAATCGTCGCACTCAGGCCGAGGCCGAATGACACCGTCAGCGCCACTACGCTGGCGAATTGCAGCCCCTCGCCCATGATCGCCAACACCGTCCCCGATGCCACCACCGGGAAAATGCCGGGCAGGATGCAGGAAAACATCACCACGACCGAGCGGAACGCCAGCCCGATGAAGACCGCAACCAGCAGGAATTCCACCGTCAGGCCGCGGTTGAGCTTCTCGATCATGTTGGAGCTGTTGCGCGCGGCAATCACCGAAAGGCCGGTGACCGCAATTTCGTAACCCGGATGCTCCGAACGCACCTTGTCGAGCCCCTTGTCGAGCTTGTTCACCACCGGAAGCAGCGCACTTGAATCGATATCGGGTACGCGGCCCGACACCACCACCGCATCCTGGTCGGCCGAGATGAAGCGCCGGACCAGATGTTCGGGGATCACGCTGACATATTCCTTCAGGGTCGCCACGTCGTTGCTCCCCGCCTTCTCGGCGAGCCAGCGGCGCAGCGTTTCCAGCGACCAGACGTTGCCGACGCCGGCCGCGGTTTCGACCATGGAATGAACGTCGGCGATCGTCTTCAGCGTATCCGGCGCGTAGAGCGAGGCGCCCTTGGGAAATTCGATCAGGACGTCGACCGGATTGGCGCCGGTGAGCTTGGCATCGAGACGGCTCGACGCCTCCACCGCCTGCCGCTTGTCCGGCACCTGGTCGGCCAGCCGGTAGCGCGGCTGCAGGTTGGCGTAGACGTAGCCCATGCTGGCGACGACGAGCACCGCGATCAGGCTGAACAGCCCGGGGCGGCCGACCATGCGTACCGCGATCCAGTAGCAGAAGTTGCGCAGCGCCTGCACGCCCGCGTCGGCGCCCTGGAACTTGACCGCCATGACCTTTTCGTTGCGCACAAAAAGCACGCCGAATACCGGCACCAGCGACAGCACCGCGATCAGCGCGATGATAGTGGCCGCAAGGCCGGCCTCGCCGAATTTGCGGATCAGTTCGGAATCGGAGAATTGCAGGGCGATGAACGAGATGCCGGCGGTGCCATGGGTGAGCACGCAGGCGGGACCGACCACCAGCACGGCGTTCTTGAACGCGGTGTACTTGTCCTGGCCCGCGATCAGGCGGTCGCGCGCCGCGAATGTCAGCTGCATCGAGTCGGAGAAGCTGATCACCATGATGAGCGGCGTCATCACGTTGAGGAACATGTTGAGATTGAAGTTGGCCCAGCCGAGGCCGCCGAGCGCGAGCAGGATCGCGATGATCGGCGGGAAGGCGGCGACGACCATGAACGATATCTTGCGGAAGAAGATGATCGCGATGATGCAGCCGGCCAGAATGCCGAGGATGTTGTAAGTCAGCCCGTCGCGCTTCACCGCGTTGCGGATTTCGAGCTGCATGACGGGAACGCCGGAGAGCTGGGCGTTGAGCCCGCTGCCGGCAAGATCTTCCGCCATGATCTTCCTGATGTCGCCGACCGCCTTGGTGAGATCGTTGCTGGCGACGATGTTCGGCTCCAGCGACAGCACGATCAGCGCCAGCGTGCCGTCCTCGCTCAACAGCTTGCCGCGGATGATCTCGTTCGCCTTCACGGTCTCGGCGAACTTGTCGTAGGCAGCACCTTCCGGCAGTTCCGATGGGAACAGCGCCGCCGGCAGCTTGCCGGGTTCCGGCGCCTGGCGTGCCGAGAACAGCGAGACCAGACCGCGCACGCCATCGACCAGTTGCAGGTCGGTGACCATGTCGCGGAGCTTTTCGAGGTTTTCGCGCGCCAGCAGCGTCTTGCCTTCGACCACGACCAGCACGTCGAATTCGGTCGCCGGGAAGCGCTTGGTCACGGCCTCGTATTGCTTGTAGTCCTTGGAATTGGAGCGAAACAGCTGGCTCAGCGAGTCGTCGATCTTGATCCGCTCGATCCCGAACAACGCGGCGATCATCAGTGCGACGAGAACGATGCAGGACATGATCGGCGCCTTGACCGCGATCAGGCCGAGGCGCTCCAGCCCAAAGGCGATGCTCGTACCCTTTACCGGCTCCTCGATCGCTGCGACGTGGACCTGACTTTCGGAATTCTTGTCGAGCATACCCTGTCCAGTTCTCACGTCGGTGTCGGTTGTGAAGCTTGCTTGGGTCGGTGGCGCAATAGCGGCTTCTTCAGCCCTGTCTGATCGGCGCTAGCCCTTGAAATCACGCGGTAAATTAACGCCGCCGTTTTACAGGTCCGAACCCGATCCGGCAAGCGCGCGCGGCGGGGCAAATCGGCGTGCGGATGACGAAAATGCGCGTTAAGTCTCTGATTTGTCACACCGGGCTCGCTCACAGGGCCGAACTGGCCGCGATCTGCGCCGGCGGTCCTCCGCTTTCGTCCTTCAGGGCGACGCCGGTGAGTTGCCGCGCGAGCCCTTCACGAACCAGCCACGCAATCTTGAACGCGGCTTCATCGTAACTCAGGCCGGCGCCGTGGATGTTGGAGATGCAATTGCGTTCGGCGTCGGTCAAGCCGATGCGCGGTCCGAACGTCAGATAGGCCCCGAGACTGTCCGGCGCCGACATGCCTGGCCGCTCGCCGATCAACATCACCACCATGCGCGCGCCGAGCGCAGCACCGATCTCGTCGCCCAGCGCCACGCGCGCGCCCGACGCAACCACGACCGCGCCTACTCCGATGCTGGTCTCCGCCAGCCGTCCAGCAAGGTTGCGAACCAGTTCGACCGCGTGAAGGTTGACCGCAGCCGGCGACAGGCCGTCGCCGATGACGACGGCAAGCTCGCAACGATTGTCGCTCCGGTCGGCCAGCAAACTCCGCGATCCGGCGTCGAGCATGCGGCCAAGGTCGGGACGGCGCAGATAGTCGCGCCGGTCGGGCGCCTGGCTTGCGACCTCAAGCACGTTCAGGCCGAGGCCGGCCAATTCCGCGCTCAGGCGCGGGGCATCGAAGGCGGCATGGACGGCATCGCGCGCGCGTGCGTGGTCGAGCGTGAAAGCGAGCAACGCCTCGGTCGGCATGCTCGCCCCTGCCCGGCCGAGCCCGACGCGGGCCGGCGTCAGTTCGCGCAGACGCTTGATCGAAACGGTCGCAATCGAACCGGGCACCGCCGGCGTTTTCATGACGACTTCCAGGGTTTGCTACTCGGCGGGGACCGAGGCCTCGCGCAGCCGGATCGAATAGTTCGACGCGCTCTGCTGACCGACCGACGCCGCGCGCGCGAACATGATCAGGTGATGTGCGATCATGGACGACGCGATCAGCCCCTCGATGTCGCCACGGCGCAGCCGCCCCAGCGCGAATTTCCAGAACACGCGTCTGTAATCGCCGAGCACACCGACCTTCCAGAAAATGTTCCGGAGCATGATCAAGGCGCGCTTGATGTTGGCCCAGCTCTTCTGCTCGGGGGTTACCGGCACCTTCAACCGCCGCGCATAGGTGTAGTCGCACTGATACTGGTAGCGCGCGAACAGCTTTTCCGGCGCATAGGCGACTGCCATGCATTTGCGCCACGAATCGACCACCTGATCATAGGGCAACAGGAACGCGACGTTGGAGTCGCGGCTTTCGTCTTCCTCGAGCAGACGGCCTTCGCGCTCCAGCCGATCCCACAGCGGCGTCTTCGGCAGCGCCTGCAGCAGATTGATCGTCAACAGCGGAATCCGCGATTCGTCGACGAACGCCAGCAGCGCGTCGCCGGTTTCCGGCTTGTCGGTGTCGAGCCCCATGATGATGCCGGAGACGACTTCCATGCCGTAGGAATTGATGGTGTGAACGCCTTCCAGGATCGGGACCATCATGTTGTGGTCCTTGTGCATCGCCTTCAGTGCCTCGGGATCCGGCGTCTCGATGCCGCAGAAGATCGTGACGAAGAAGGCATCGCGCATCTTTTCCAGAATCTCGGGCCGCTTGGCGATGTTGAGCGTCGCCTCGCAGGCGAGCCGCATCACGTAACCGGTCCGCTTCTGCCATTCGACCAGGTGCGGCAGCAGATCCAGCGCCGCCTTGCGGTTGCCGATGAAATTGTCGTCGACGAAATACACCGAGCCGGTGACGCCGCATTCGCGCAACTTGTCGAGTTCGGCGATGATCTGTTCCGGCGATTTCAGCCGCGGGTTGCGGCCATAGAGGCCGGGGATGTCGCAGAACTCGCACTGGTAGGGACAGCCGCTCGAATACTGGATGCTGCCGAGGAAGTATTTCTTGACCTCGGCGAGTTCGTACGCGGGAATCGGAAAATCCGTCATCGCCACGCGATCGACGGTCTTCAGCACCACCTGCTGTTCGGGGCGAGACGGATCGTGCGCCAGCCGCGCGAACAGCTCATTGGTGGCATCGCCGAGTTCGCCGACATGGAGATAGTCGAACGAGGGGTAGTAATCCGGACATGCGCTCACCGACGGCCCGCCGATCGCAACCGAAAGATCGAACGCATGCGCGCGGCGGCAGATGTCGTTCATCTGCTGGCGCTGGATATGCATACCGCTGACGAACACCGCTTCCGCCCATTCGAAGTCTTCCTTGGTGGCGGGGCGGATGTTCTCGTCGATGAAGCGCACCGGCCAGTTGGCCGGCAGATAGGCCGCGATCAACAGCAGTCCCTGCGGCGGCATGAACGCCTGGACGCCGTCGGTCAGGGGATAGGCATATTCGAAAGTGCCAAAAGAAGACGTATAGCGCGGAAAGACGCACAGGATGCGCCGAACCGTCTCAATGCCTTCAGCTCTCATTCAAACTTCCTCAGCCAAAGCCTTCGCAAATCTAAGCACGACATTGAAAGCTGGGCCAGAATTTCTTCAACATTGTGGCAGTCGGCTTAAACGCGCCATCGGTTCAATGGTTGCACAAAAACCGCCGTCCGCAGCCTCCAGCCGGCCCTCAGGCGATCAGCCGTGAGGCAAATTCGGGCAGCAGGCCCGCATTGCCCGCAATCCGGAAGTCGGCGCCGGCCAGACCGGCCCGCTGCAGCCAGTCGTCGAACTCCGGCGCCCGCTTCAGGCCGAAGAGGTCGCGGACATAGAGCGCGTCGTGGAACGAGGTGGACTGATAGTTCAGCATGACGTCGTCGGCGCCCGGTACCCCCATGATGAAGGTCACGCCGGCGGCCGCCAACAGCGTCAACAGGTTGTCCATGTCGTCCTGGTCGGCTTCGGCGTGGTTGGTGTAGCAGATATCGACACCGAGCGGCAGCCCGAGCAGCTTGCCGCAAAAGTGATCCTCCAGCCCGGCGCGGATGATCTCCTTGCCGTCATAGAGATATTCGGGACCGATGAAGCCGACCACGCTGTTGACCAGCAAGGGATCGAACGCGCGCGCCACCGCATAGGCCCGCGCTTCGCAGGTCTGCTGATCGACCTGGTGGTGGGCATTGGCCGACAGTGCCGAGCCCTGCCCGGTTTCGAAATACATCACATTGTCGCCGACGGTGCCGCGGCGGAGCGACAGTCCCGCCTCCCGCGCCTCCCGCAACAGCGCCAGGTCGACACCGAAGCTGCGGTTGGCGGCTTCCGTTCCCGCAATCGACTGGAACACCAGATCGACCGGGAAACCCTGCCGGATCAATCCGAGCGTGGTGGTGACGTGGGTGAGAACGCAGCCCTGCGTCGGGATCTGCAGCCGCGAAATGATCCCGTCCACGAGCCGCAGCATGCCGCCGATCACGGCCGGGTCGTCGCTCGCCGGATTGATCCCGATACAGGCATCGCCGGATCCCAACAGAATGCCGTCGAGGATCGAGGCGGTAATGCCCTTGGTGTCGTCGAAGGGATGATTGGGCTGCAGCCGCACGCTCATCCGTCCGCGCAAGCCGATGGTGTTGCGAAAGGCTGATGTCACCGCGCATTTTTTGGCGACCAGAATCAGGTCCTGGTTGCGCATCAGCTTCGAGACGGCCGCGGCCATTTCCGGCGTGATCCCGCGCGCCACCTTTTGCAGCGTCTCTGATGTCGCGGCATCGGACAACAGCCAGTCGCGGAAGGCGCCGACCGTCAGCGACGATATCGCTGCAAAGCCCGCGGCATCGTGGGTATCCATGATCAGGCGGGTGACCTCGTCGTCCTCGTAGGGGACGACGGCCTCATTGAGAAATTGCTTGAGCGGAACATCGGCGAGCGCCAGCCGCGCCGCGATCATCCGTTCCGCGCTGTCGGCCGCGAGGCCGGCAAGGCGATCGCCGGAGCGCGGCGGCGTCGCTTTGGCAAGCAGGTCGCGCAAATCATCGAACAGATACGAGGTGGCATCAATGGCTTGGCGATAGACCATGGTGGCTCCAGACCCGCCGGCGCGTCCGTGGGGCGGATAAGGAGTCTAGCATCCCGCCATGACATGCCGGGTGCCTGCATCTTGCCCAGGGCGACACCGGCTGCGCGCTATGGTCGCAGCGCTTGCGGCGTATTCAGCCGACAGAATCCAGATCAAACATTCAAGTATTTGAAAATGCTAGATAATTATAGATAGTTGCAGCTTCATGAATTTCCCGCATTAAGAAATTCTCCATCAAAATTTAGCATAATTTTCAGCGGCCGACTGTGCTCCCCGGCCTGTTTTGGAGTGCCGGTATGGCCGAAATTGCAAAATCCCCTCATTCATTTTCTGGTGGCGCCATGTCATCCCGGTCATCCCGGCTTTCGCTCGCCGCCAAACTCTACGCGATCTTCGCGTTGTTCGCCGTGCTCACCGCCGCCGTCACCGTGTTGTCCGAGTACAACACGCGCAGCAACACCGAGCTCACCGAAGCCGTCGCGACCGCGAGCCGCGCCGCGCTGAACGTCGAGCGGGTCAATTCGCTGGTCTATGCGGTCGTGATGGAATCCCGCGGCATCTACATGTCGACCGACGTGGCGACCGTGAAGAAATACGGCGAAGGCCTGCTGAAGTTCAACGAACGTCTGCTGGCCGTCGTCAAGAACTGGGAGGCGCTGGTCCAGGCCGACGACGCCGAGCAATTCGCCACCTTCAAGAAGCGGATCGACCAATTCGTCGACTTCCGCAAGGAGCTGGTGCGCCGCGGCGTCGAGGTCAGTCCGGCGGCAGGCCGCGAATGGGGCGACAACGATGCCAATCGTGAGGTGCGCTCGGCGCTGAACAAGGATCTCGAGGCGCTTTCCAGGGTCTATGCCGAACGCAGCAAGAAGCTCGCGCAGCAGACCGATGCCAACCACATGCTGGCCTTTGTGCTGACCTGCCTCGGCGGTCTGGCGCTGGTCGTGGTCGTGCTCGGCGTCTTGATCATCGCCCGTTCGATCGCGCGCCCGCTCTCGGCCATTACCGACACCATCAAACGCGTCGCCGAAGGCGCCGAGGGCGTCGAGGTGCCGCATACCGGCCGTGGCGACGAGATCGGCGCGCTGGCGCGGGCGATCCAGATCTTCAAGGAAGCGATGGATCGCAATCGCAACCTCAATTCGCAGGTGCTGCAGGATTCCAAGGCGCGCGACCAGCGCGCCCGCCAGATCGAAGCTTCGGTCGAAGCGTTCCGCGAAGCCATCGGCGGCGTGTTGCGCGCGGTTACCGACAATGCGACCTCTATGCGCAGCACCGCGGAGACCATCGCCAGCGTCTCGTCCGATGCCAGCGGCCGCGCAGTCGCGGCCTCCAGCGCTACCGAACAGGCGTCCAGCAACGTTTCCGCCGTCGCCGGCGCCGCCGAAGAACTGTCCGCTTCCGTCGAGGAAATCGGCCGCCAGGTCCGACAATCCGCCGGCGCCGTCGAGCAGGCGGGCCTGCGCACCGAGAAATCGATCGCCGAAATCGAAGGCCTTGCGGCCGCAACCCAGCGTATCGACGGCGTGCTCAGCCTGATCCAGGCGATCGCCGAACAAACCAACCTGCTGGCACTGAATGCGACCATCGAGGCCGCGCGCGCCGGCGATGCCGGCCGCGGCTTTGCGGTCGTCGCCCACGAGGTCAAGGCGCTGGCCGAGCAGACCGCCAAGGCGACCGCCGAAATCGGCCAGAACGTCGGCCTGATTCAGACATCAACCAAGAATTCCGTCGATGCGGTCCGCGAAATCGGCAACGCCGTGCGCGAAATCAACGAGGTGACGTCGATCATCGCCAGCGCCATCGGGCAACAGGATGCGGCAACTCGCGAGATTTCCGCCAACGCGCAACTGGCAGCGCAGGGCAATGGCACGCTGGTCGTCAATATCGGCTCGCTGAGCGACGCCATCGGCACGACAAGCACGGCGGCAGCCTCGGTCCTGACCGCCTCCAGCGACCTCACCGCCACGGCCGAGACGCTGTCCCGCGAAGTCGAAAAGTTCTTCCGCGACCTGCGCGCCGATTCAGCCGAGCCGCGGCGAACGGGGACCTAGAGGCCGGCATAATTCGCACGCAGCCATACCGTTCAGGACGCGACGGTCGTCAACTCACATCGAATGCTAGGCGGTTTGTTCGGAAGGAACGACCGGATGGCAATCCAGTCAAAGTCGGTAAGTTCATAACGCATGATTCGAAGCCCAGTTTGGGCGCTTGAAGCACTTCCAAACCAATGCCTTCAATCAGCAAACCCGGACAATCGGCATTTCCGAGATCAGCCTCTAACCGGACGTGCTGGGGGCATGCCAGGATCGACGCAAATGACCCATTGCGGAAGTTGAACCCGCTTCCTTAAAAATAGAGCGATTAGTGATGCGAAAGGTTGACGTGATCAGTTTATGCAACCAAGTGTCATAATGTTTCGCTCCCAATATTCGCACCTCCGTCCGTGCAGTCGTGTGTTTTTTCAACCGTCCTAAGTCCACAGCCCAATGAACCACTCGAACCTGGCACCGTTCCTTTTCCTCGCTATGGTTCCCATGGCGCTGAGCTTGCAACTCTTTTATCACTACCTTTTCGACGTCAGATTGGGAGCGACGGCCGTCGAATTTGTCATTTTCAAACGATTTGTTGTTTGGGCGATCCCGCGCGATGAGATCACGAGATTTGATAAGCTTTCTCTTTTGGAGACTGCCTTCACTGGCTTCTGTTTCCCGAGCCGGCCATTCGGGCCGTACGTTCTCCTTCATCGTGACCGAGGCTTTTTTCGGAGGGTCATTGTGACGCCGAGGGATGCGGACGAATTCTGCAATGCGTTTAGAGCGCAATGGGCGTCGGCTAACAGAAGCGCAACGACAGCTTAGGCCACGTAGGCGCTTTGGTCTGCAAATGGCACTTCGCGTCGTTTCGTTGCTATGCAACGATACGTCGGCCAACGGGCGCATAGCGGACGCTGGCAAGGCGTCCGGCCGGCGCGTTTATAGGTTCCCGGCCTAGCTGGAGCGAGATGAGATGAGTTGAGCCGTGACGACGGATCATCTCATTTTGTGCCTATGGACGCTACGCAGCACGGGGGCCGCAAACGGGGCTCATTCTACTTTGCATGGGGTTGTTTTCGCGATTTTGTGGATGTCACTCCACCAGCAGCACATCCACCGCGACGCTGAGCTTCTGCTTGCGCGAGCCGACGATGATGCCGTCGACCGGCGAGACGTCGGAGAAGTCGCGCCCGATCGCCAGAATGATGTGATCGTTCCCGACCAGGAGATCGTTGGTCGGATCGAAACCGATCCAGCCGATATCGAGGCCGCACCACACCGACACCCAGGCGTGGGTGGCGTCGGCGCCCTGCAGACGCGGCTGGCCCGGCGGCGGGATGGTGCGCAGATAGCCGCTGACATAGGCCGCCGGCAGTCCGAGCCCGCGCAGGCCCGCGATCATCACATGGGCAAAGTCCTGGCAGACGCCGTGGCGTTTCTCGAACACTTCCGCGAGCGGCGTCGAGATCACGGTGGCCTTGGGATCGTACCTGAAGTCGGTGCGGATCCGGTGCATCAGGTCGACCGCGCCGGCGACGACCCCGCAGCCTGGCAAAAAGCTTGCCGCGGCATAGGCGGTGACCGGCGCCTGCACCGGCACCAGCGAACTGGCAAAGACGTAGCCGACCGGCGAGGCCGGACCGAGGCTGGTGGCCTCGAACGCCACGTCGCGGACGTCCTCCCATGACGGGCTCGGTGCGGTGCGTTCAAGCACCTGCCGCGACACCGACACACGCGAGCGGGAATCGATCCGCAGGGTGCGATGCGCAGTTTCGATCAGGACGCTCTCGGTATGGGTGCCGAAGAAATCCCGCCTCACCGTGCGCTCGACGGGCCGCGGCCGGATGTCGACGCTGTGGGAGACCAGTTGCTGGCCGTCGCCCGACCGCGGCTCCAGCCGCAGCGAGCAGCGCGCAAAGCTCACCGGGCTCTCGTAGGCGTAGGTCGTGACGTGACGGATGTCGTAGATCACGCGAGGCCCGTGAGCTTCTCCGGCCGGCTCGCATTGGGTCCGTGCGGGAAATAATGCAGACCGATGGCATCGGCGAGGTTGAGCAGGTCCTGCTCCAGCGCGAACAACGCCTTGATATCGAGCGCCGCGGCTTCCGCGGTCGTCAGCATGGCCTGCAGCGCCACCGCAAGGCGTTGCGGCCGCTCGATCAGACCGTGCTCCTTGAGGCTCGGAAGGCTCGCAATATGCTCGTTGAGCGCCGCCACCTGAAACGCCACCGAGCGCGGATTGTAGGGATCGAGCACCGCGAGATCGCGCACCGGCGCCAGCGCCGGGCCGACCAGATAGCGCGAGCGATAGGTGATCTGGCAGTCCACCAGCGTCAGCAGCACGTCGAGATCCTCGTCGCCGGCCTCGTCATAGCCGAACTGCCGGGCGAACCGCGCGGTATTGATGGCGCGCTCGATGCGGCGGCCCATTTCGAGGAAGCGCCAGCCGGCGGCGCGGTTCATGTTCTCCTGGGCCAGACCGGCAAAGCTCGCCAGCTCCTGCAGCGTCAGTTCGGCGGCGCTGACCACCGCGTCGTCGTCATCGACCTGCAAAGCAAGCCGTTCCGTCATCTCGGTGATGACCTGCCAGGCGTCGGGCGAAAGCCGTTCCCGCAAGGAGGTCGCGGTACGCTGCGCCGATTTGAGCAATGACAGCGCCGAGCCGAATTTCTCCGGGTTTTGCAATGCCTCGGCGACGACCTTTGCAGGATTCGCCCGGCTTGCCTGCGTGGCGGCGCCCCAGGTCACCAGCAGCCGCTGAATGCGCTCGACCGATGGCAGCGACGTTGCCGGCCCGCTCGACGCTCCGTTGACCGGATCGCGCGTCGGCGTGCCCAGCACACGGATCAGCCGCAGCGTCGCCTCGGCGCGCTCGAGATAACGGCCGAGCCAGAACAAATTGTCCGCGGCGCGGCTCGGGACCACGCCGGCAATCCGCTTGATCCGCACGGTATCGGCCGCCGGTAACAGCGTCGAGGTGGCAACCGCCTTGTCGGACACGACCCAGACATCGGCCGAACGCGCGCCGTCGCCCATCGACACGGCGCGGGCGTCGGGCTGCTCGGCGATCCGGCAGAAGCCGCCGGGCAGGATGGTCCAGCCGCCGTCGGCGGTCGCCGCCGCGAACACGCGCAGCACGAACGGGCGCGGCGCGATCCGCCCGTCCTCCCACACCGGCGTGGTCGACAGCCGCACCAGTTCCTGGCCGACATAATCGACGCCGCGGTCGGCGATCGCGCTTTTGAGCCGGTCGCGATCTGCCGGCGACAACTCGCCGGCGAGCACGGGGCCGTGACCCGGGAAGCCCGGAACGGACCGGCTATAGGCGCCCTCGATCGCGAAATCGTCGAGCCGGTCCAGCACTTCCTCGCGCGCGGATTTCTGGCCGCACCACCAGGTCGCGATGTGCGGCATACTGAGGTCTTCGCCGAGGAAACGCCGGCTCAGGCTTGGCAGGAAGCCCAGGAGCGCCCTCGCCTCCAGCACGCCCGAACCCGGCATGTTGGCGACCACCACGCCGTTTTTGCGCAGCACGTCGATCAGGCCGGGCACGCCGAGATGCGAGGACGCATCGAGTTCGAGCGGATCGAGAAAATTGGAATCGACCCGGCGCAGCAGCACGTCGAGCCGCTTCAGGCCGGCGACGGTGCGGATATGGATGCGGTCGCCGCTGACGGCGAGATCGTCACCTTCGACCAGCAGGAAGCCGAGATAGCGCGCCAGCGTGGCATGCTCGAAATAGGTTTCGCTGAAGGCGCCCGGCGTCAGCAGACCGATCCGCGGCTCGTCGCGGTCGGCGCCGGCGCGAAGCGACTCGCGAAATGCCTCGAAGAACGGCGCCACGCGTTCGACATTCATCGACTTGTAGAGGTTGGAAAAGGCGCGCGACAGCACCAGGCGGTTTTCCAGCGCGTAGCCTGCGCCCGACGGCGCCTGCGTGCGGTCGCCCAGCACCCACCAGCGCCCGTCGGGGCCACGGCCGACATCGGCGGCATAGAGATGGAGATAGCGCCCGCCTGGCGGTTTGACGCCGCACACCGCGCGCAAATATTCGTTGCTGCCGGCGATGGCGGCAGCGGGTATCGCGCCTTCCGTGACCAGACGGCCCTCGCCGTAGAGATCGCGCAACACCATTTCGAGAAGCTGCGCGCGTTGCGCGATGCCCGCGCTCAATTGCTGCCAGTCGGTCTCGTCGATGATCAGCGGCAGATGGCTCAGCGGCCACAACCGGTCGGCGGTCTCGCCAGGCGCGCGGTAGGTGACGCCGGCTTCGCGCAGGTGCCGGTCGGCGGACGCAAATCGCTTCTCGACATCCGCCGGCGCCATCGCGGCAAAGGCATCGAAAAACCGGGTCCAGACGGCGCGGGGCGCCCCGTCCTGGCCGATATATTCGTCGGGGATACCGGGCAGCCGGGCATAGTCGCGGGTCCACTGCGCCATCCGGCGCTGCCCCGGACGTGCCTTGCTTTCCTGACTGCTGCCCTGACTATTGCCTTGGCCGGCCTGTCCCGCCATTCGAATTTCCCGCCCTCGCCCCTGATGAAATCAGATTCGAGGTCCCGATTTTATGTTTTTGACGCGTTTTCTTAAGCTCATCCCCGGATCGGTCCGGGCGGGCGCCGTTGCCCGAAAACGCCAAGAAACCTCAAGAAAACGTCAAGCCAATCAATGCAGGAGCGGCGTCCTCAAGTCGAGGGTCAATGGGAACTCAATTGTGCGTTCTTCCGGCGGCGGATCGATCCTGCCCGGGGTGTGGCCGTGGTCCTGAAAGCGGGCCAGCCGCCTTGCTTCGGCCTCGTAGGAATTGACCGGCTTGGTATCGTAGCTGCGGCCGCCCGGATGGGCGACGTGATAGACGCAGCCACCGAGCGAGCGGCCGTTCCAGGTGTCAATCAAATCAAATGTCAGCGGCGCGTGCACCGGAATGGTCGGGTGCAGGCCCGACGCCGGTTGCCAGGCCTTAAACCGGACGGCCGCGACCGCCTCACCGGAGCGCCCGGTCGCGGTCATCGGCATCCGCCTGCCGTTGCAGGTCACGACATGGCGGCCCTCGACGAAACCTTCCGCCTTGATCTGCAGCCGTTCCACCGAGGAATCGACATAGCGCACGGTGCCGCCCGCCGAGCCCTCTTCGCCGAGCACATGCCAGGGCTCCAGTGCCTGACGCAGCTCCAGCGCAACGCCGCCATGGTGGACGCGACCGAACACCGGGAAACGAAACTCGAGCTGGGCCGCATACCATTCCGGCGAGAAATCGTAACCGGACTGCCGGAGCTCTGCGAGCACGCCTAGAAAATCCTCCCAGAGGAAATGCGGCAGCATGAAGCGATCGTGCAGCGTGGTGCCCCAGCGCACGAACTTGCCCTGCTGCGGTTCGCGCCAGAGTTTTGCGACCAGCGCGCGGATCAACAATTGCTGCGCCAGCGACATCCGCGGATCGGGCGGCATTTCGAGCGCGCGAAACTCAACCAGCCCGAGACGGCCGGTTGGGCCATCCGGCGAATAGAGCTTGTCGATGCAGATTTCGGCGCGATGGGTGTTGCCGGTTATGTCGACCAGGATGTGGCGGAACAGCCGGTCGACCAGCCACAGCGGGGCCTTCAGCCCTGGCGGCGGCACGTGGGTCAGCGCGACTTCAAGTTCGTAGAGGCCGTCATGACGCGCCTCGTCGAGGCGCGGCGCCTGGCTGGTCGGGCCGATGAACATGCCGGAGAACAGATAGGACAGCGACGGGTGGCGCTGCCAGTACAGTACGAGGCTCTTCAGCAGATCCGGACGGCGCAGGAACGGCGAAGCTTCTGGCGTGCTGCCGCCGACCACGACATGATTGCCGCCGCCGGTACCGGTGTGGCGGCCGTCGACCAGAAAGCGATTGGCGCCGAGCCGGGTTTTGGCGGCATCTTCATACAGGCCGAAGGTGATATCGACCGCCTCGCGCCAGCTCTGCGCCGGCTGGACGTTGACTTCGATCACGCCCGGATCGGGCGTCACCTTGATCACCTCGACGCGCGGATCGTAAGGCGGCGAATATCCCTCGATGTTCAGCCGGATCTGCATTTCCTCGGCTGTGGCTTCGACCACCGCGATCAGCGCCAGATAGTCTTCGATCTTCTCGACCGGCGGCATGAACACGCACAACACGCCGTCGCGGATTTCGACCGACATCGCGGTGCGCACCGGCGTGACCCGGCGCTTCGGCTGCAGCCGCTTTGGCGTCGCGTCGCCGATCTCCGCGTCCTTGTCCTCGACCGCGAGTTCCAGCCGCGGCTCCATCGGATCGCGCTCGACGATGTAGGGATATTCTTCCGGAGGGATATACGGCAACGAACCGATCGGCAGCCGCAGGCCGAGCGGGGAATCGCCGGGCACCAGGAACAGATGGCTGCGCCGCAACTGCCAGTGCTCGCTCATCCAGTCCGCGGCACCACCGTCCACGCGCTGCACCGGCAGCACAAAACCCCTCGGCGTCGTCAGTCCCCGGTCGAACTCCCGCGCCATGCGCGCGCGCTCTTCGGGATCGGCAAGCCTGGAATCGCCGGGATCGACATTGACCGGCAGGGCTGCTTCCTTTTGCAGCCAGTGCATTGGATCTTCATAGGCCGGCATCACGTATTCCGGGCCGAGGCCGAGCCGCTTCGCGATGTTTTTCGTCAGCCATTCGGCGTCGTCGACGTCGGCTTCGCCGGGGCTATCGACCTTGGCGATCAGGTCGGAATTCTTCCAGATCGGCACACCGTCCTTGCGCCAGTAGAGCCCGAACGCCCAGCGCGGCAGGGTTTCGCCCGGATACCATTTGCCCTGCCCGTAATGCAGCAGTCCGCCCGGCGCAAAACGCGCGTGCAATTTCCGAATGAGTTCGTCGGCCAGAGCCCGCTTGGTCGGACCGACGGCGGCGATATTCCACTCCGGCGATTCCAGATCGTCGATGGAAACGAAGGTCGGCTCGCCACCCATGGTCAGCCGCACGTCTTCGGCCTTGAGATCGGCATCGACCTGCTCGCCGAGTTTGTCGAGGCGCGCCCAGGATTCGTCGGAGAACGGCCGGGTGATGCGCGGCGCCTCGCGGATGCGCTTGACGCTCATGTCGAACGCGAACTCGACTTCGGCGAAGCCTGCGGTGCCCGAGATCGGCGCCGCCGAGCGGTAGTGCGGCGTGGCCGCAACGGGAATGTGCCCCTCCCCCGTCAGCATGCCCGAGGTAACGTCGAACCCGATCCAGCCCGCGCCCGGCAGGTAGACCTCGGCCCAGGCATGCAGGTCGGTGAAATCGCTTTCGACCTCGCGCGGGCCTTCGACCGGGTCGATGTCCGGCCGCAACTGGATGAGATAACCGGAGACGAAACGCGCGGCGAGCCCGAGGTGACGGAAGATGTGGATCAGGAGCCACGCCGAGTCGCGGCACGAGCCGGAGCCGCAGGACAGCGTCTCCTCCGGCGTCTGAATGCCTGGCTCCATCCGGATGACGTAACTGATCTTTTTCTGCAGTTGCGCGTTGAGCGCGACCAGGAAGTCGACGGTGCTGTCGGCCTCGCGCGGAATGTCCTTCAGGTAATCCGCGAACTTCGGCCCCTGGTCCGACGTCGCCAGATAGGGCGCCAGCTCGGTCTTGAGATCGCTGGTGTACTGGAACGGAAAACTCGACGCATACGCCTCGACGAAGAAGTCGAAGGGATTGACCACGGTCATCTGCGCGGTGAAATCGACCTCGATCTTGAGCTCGGTGGCCTTCTCCGGAAACACGAACCGCGCCAGCCAGTTGCCTTGCGGGTCCTGCTGCCAGTTCACGAAATGGTTTGCCGGCGTCACCTTGAGCGAATAGCTCAGGATCGGCGTGCGCGTATGCGGCGCCGGGCGCAGGCGAATGGTTTGCGGGCCGAGATCGATCGGACGGTCGTATTTGTAGTGCGTAACGTGATGTAGCGCGACGAAGATCGACACAGACCGAACACTCCAGCAGCTTTTTTAAGCAGAACACTGGTTCCGGTACGGATCAAGCACTAACAACGGGCAGCGGTTGCCTACGGGAAGTGCGGAAGCAGGCTGTCGTCCCGGCGAACGCCGGGACCCATACCGCGTGATCTATCGAAAAAATCGAGATCGCTAACGCCGTCCGCCCAATCAAAGCCGGTGGCTATGGGTCCCGGCGTTCGCCGGGACGACAACATTACATCGTCGCGCCGAGCACCCAGGGCGCGAACTCGGCGCCGCCGAAATCGAAACTTTCGCTCTTGGTCGGCTGGCCCGAGGCGGTCTTCAGCATCAATTCGAAAATGCGCTGGCCGCATTGCTGCACGCTCTCCTCGCCGTCGAGGATGGTGCCGCAATTGACGTCCATGTCGTCCTCCATGCGCTTGTACATCGGCGTGTTGGTCGCGAGCTTGATCGAGGGCGCGGGCTTGCAGCCGAACACGCTGCCGCGGCCGGTGGTGAAGCAGACGAGGTTGGCGCCGCCGGCGACCTGCCCGGTCGCGGCGACCGGGTCGTAGCCGGGCGTGTCCATGAACACAAAACCCTTCTTGGTGACGGCTTCGGCGTAGTTGAGCACGTCGACCAGATTGGTGCTGCCGGCCTTGGCCATCGCGCCCAATGATTTTTCGAGAATGGTGGTGAGGCCGCCGGCCTTGTTGCCGGGGCTCGGATTGGCGTTCATCTCGGCGCCTTCGCGCTGTGTATATTCTTCCCACCAGCGCATCAGCCCGACGAGCTTTTCGCCGACCTCGCGGCTGACCGCGCGTCGCGTCAGCAGATGTTCGGCGCCGTAGGTCTCCGGCGTTTCCGACAGGATCACCGTGCCGCCGTGGCGCACCAGAAGATCGCTCGCCACGCCAAGCGCCGGATTGGCCGACACCCCTGAATAACCATCCGAGCCGCCGCATTGCAGGGCCACGGTCAACTCGCTCGCGGAAACCGGTTCGCGCTTCACTTTGTTGGCATCGGTCAGCGCCTCGCGCACGAAGGCGACGCCGGCCTCGACGGTCTTGCGGGTGCCGCCAACTTCCTGAATGTCCATCGCGCGCAAACGTCCAGCGAGCTTCTGCTCCTGCATCAGGCCACCGATCTGGTTGACCTCGCAGCCCAAACCCAGCACGACGACGGCCGAGAAATTCGCGTGCCGCGCATAGCCGCCGAGCGTCCGCCGCAGCAGCGCCAGCGGCTCGTCCTGCGTCATGCCACAGCCGGTCTTGTGCGTCAGCGCCACCACGCCGTCGACGTTCGGAAAATCCGCCAGCGGATTGTCGCCGGTGAACGGGTTCTTCTTGAAGATGTCGGCGACCATGCCGGCGACATGTGCGCTGCAATTCACCGAGGTGAGGATGCCGATATAGTTGCGGGTCGCGACACGGCCGTCGGAACGGCGGATGCCGTCGAAGGTAGCCGGCAGGTCGAAGTTCGGCGTCGGCGTGACGTCGACGCCATACGCATAATCCTTGGCGAAATCGCCCATGCCGCAGTTCTGGGTGTGGACGTGCTGGCCCGGCGCAATCGGCACCGTGGCAAAGCCGATGATCTGGCCGTAGCGGCGGATCGGTTCGCCCACCGCAATCGGCTTGATCGCGACCTTGTGGCCGGCGGGAATGCGCTCGACGGTCGTGACCCCGTCGGACACCACCATGCCCGGCGGCAGGCTCGAGCGCGCAATCAGCACGCCGTCGTCAGGATGCAGGCGAATGACGGGTGCCGGGGCCATGGGGTATCTCCTCTAAAGTGGGCGAGTAGCGAATAGCGAATGGCGAATAGAAAAACTACCCGCTATTCGCCACTCGCCATTCGCATATCTTACGCCTTGCCGCCGGAATCCTTGCGGGTCTGGTTGACCTGCATCTTGGCGTAGGTCTGCATCAGGCCGCTCTCGTTCGACAGCGTCACGAGCTTGAAGCCCATGTTGATCGCGCGCACCGCGCCCTCGGCGCCCGAGCAATGGATGCCGGGGTGAAGGCCGCGCTTGCCGCATTCCTTGACGATCTTCTCGTAGATCTTGAGGATTTCCGGCTCATCGCGATCGAGCTTCGGTACCAGGCCGTAGGAGAAGCCGAGGTCGGAGGGGCCGACGTAAACGCCGTTGATGCCCTCGACGTCGAGGATCGATTCCATGTTCTCGATCGCCGTCTTGGTCTCCATCATCGGCAGCAGCACGATCTCGTCATTCGCGGTCTGCTGGTAGGAGCCGGCCGAACCGTACATGCCGGAGCGGATCGGGCCGTTCGAGCGGGTGCCCCTTGGCGGATACTTGGCGTACTGGACCAGGTTTTCCGCTTCCTGCTTGGTGTTGATCATCGGGCAGATCACGCCATAGGCGCCGCCGTCGAGCACCTTGCCGATGACGCCGGGCTCGTTCCAGGGAACGCGGACCATCGGCGTCACCGGGTGGCCGTTCATCGCCTGAAAGCACTGCACCATCGAGAGGTAATCCTGCACGCCGTGCTGCATGTCGACGGTGACGCTGTCGAAGCCGCACTGTGCAATTACTTCGGCCGAGAAGCCGGACGGGATCGCGAGCCAGGCATTCACCACGGCCTTGCCCGAGGCCCATACTTTCTTGACGTTGTTGGTAGTCATGGATCGCGTTTCCTCTGTCGTTTCTTTTGATGCCGGACCGGTCTAGCGACCGCCCGCTGGATGCTCACTTCGCTGACGCCGACTTCGCGTGCGGGGCGCACTATCGCCGCCCCGGTATCGTCAGGCAAGGGCAGCGTTCTGCCACGCAGACCCGCATTTTCCGCACGATATCGCCCGGAATTACCACCTGATCGACGTCGCTTCAGGCGTTGACCTTGCCGTGTCCGCCAAGATAGGCGGCGGCGATGGCTTCGTTGCCCCACAATTCGTCGGGCTTGCCGCCCAGCACGATCCGCCCGGTTTCCAGCACGAAGCCGTGGTCGGCGACCGAAAGCCCCATCCGCGCATTCTGCTCGACCAGCAGGACCGTGGTGTCCTTCCTGATCTGCGAGATGATCCGGAACACCGCCTGCACGATGACCGGCGCGAGGCCCAGCGACGGCTCGTCGAGCAGCAACAGCCGCGGCTTCGCCATCAGGCCGCGCGCGACCGCGACCATCTGCAACTGGCCGCCGGACAAGGTCCAGCCCAGCGCATTGGAGAAGGCGCGGATGTCCGGAAACAGGTCGAACATCGCGTCCGCCTCGCGCGACAATTGCGACGTCGCGACCTTGCGGTTCGACGCGCCGAGCATGATGTTTTCCTTCACCGTCAGGCCCGGGAATACCCGCCGTCCTTCCGGCACATGCGAGATGCCCATGCGGACAATCGTTTCCGGTCCGAGGCCGGCGATCGACTTGCCGTCGAACAGGATGTCGCCGGAGGCGGGCTTGGCGAGACCCGAAATCGCGCGCAGCGTGGTCGACTTGCCGGCGCCGTTGGCGCCGAGCAGGGTCACCACCTGCCCCTCGTCGACATTGATGGAGATGCCGCGCAGCGCTTCGATTTCGCCGTAGCGGACAACGAGATCGCGGATTTCGAGCAGCGCCATTATTCGGTTCCGAGATAGGCGGAGACGACGTCGGGATGGCGCAGCACCGCCATGGATTCGCCGTCCGCAATGCGGCGTCCGAAATTGAGCACGGTGATGTGCTGTGCCGCTTCGGAAACCAGCGTCATGTCGTGATCGATGATCAGGATGGTCAGGCCCTGCGCTGCGATCCGTTTCAGCAGTTCATGCAGTTCGAGCTTTTCGGTCGAATTGAGACCGGCCGCGGGTTCATCGAGCAGCAGCAGGGTCGGATTGGCGGCAAGCGCACGCGCAATCTCGATCAGCCGCTGATGGCCGTAGGAAAAGCTCGATATCAACTGGTTGGCGCGGCTGCCGAGACCGACAAAGGTCAACGCCTCCATCGCCCGTTCGGTCAGCGCGGCGTCGCCGCCCTGCCCGATCATGGTATTGCCCGGCCGCTCGGCGCCGATCTCGACATTCTCCAGCGCCGTCATCGTGCGGAACAGGCGAATGTTCTGGAACGTCCGGCCGAGGCCGGCGGCCGTGCGCTGATGCGGCGGCATGGTGGTGATATCGGTGCCGTCGAGCACGATCCTGCCCGCGGTCGCCTTGTAGAGGCCGGACAGCACGTTGAGCGTCGTGGTCTTGCCGGAGCCGTTCGGTCCGATCAGGGCGTGAACCCCGCCGCGCCTCACCTGGATATCGACGCCATCGACCGCCTTGAGGCCGCCGAAGTATTTCGAGAGCCCGGTGACTTCGAGCACGATGTCGCCACCCACCGTTGCCGGTTTCAGTTGCAACGCCGCCGCAGCCGGCGGCGCCTTGGTCTGCGCCCGCCAACGCTCGAAGGCGGTTGCGAAAAAGCCCCAGATGCCGTCAGGCATGAAGCGGATGATCAGAATGACGGCGAGTCCGTAGATCGCAAGATACAATCCGGGAACGCTCTTGAGGAACCGCAGCCACTCTGGGATCAGGATCAAGAGACCCGTGCCGATGGCCGAACCGATCGGCGACGCCACGCCGCCGAGCAAGGACATGGTGAGGAACACCACCGACTCGGCAAACGAGAACTGGTCCGGACTGATATAGGCAAAACCGCCGGCAAAAAGACCGCCGCCCAATCCGCCCAGAACGGCACTCAGGGCAAAAGCGGAAACCTTGGTGCGAAACACGTCGACACCGATGACGCCGGCCGCGAGTTCGTTGTCGCGCACCGCGCGCATCGCCCGCCCGAGCCGGGTATCCGGCAGGTGCCAGACCGCGTAGCCGACGATCGCCAGCACCGCGACGCAGAACGCGAGATAGGCTTGCGCCGACTGAAACAGATCGGGCCGGCCGATGCGCGAGACGCCGTCCGGACCGCGGGTGAGCCAGATCGCATTGATCATGATCAGCGTGACGATCTGCTGGAACGAGATCGTCACCATCGCGAGGTAATGCCCGCCGAGCCGCAGCGTCGACATGCCCAACACCGCACCTGCCACCAGCGCCACCAGGCATCCCGCCACCAGGCAGAGCCAGTAGCTGATGTGGTAGTCCGAGGTTCCGATACCGACGGCGTAGGCGCCAAAGCCGAAGAATGCGGCTTGCGCGAGATTGATCTGCCCGCACAGGCCGAGCACGACCGAGAGGCCGAACACCGCGATCGCAAACGTCGTTGCCTGCATCAGGATGTTGTGGACGTAGCCGTCGAACTGAATCGTGGCGGCAAGCGCCACCGCGACGGCCGCGCCGATGAAATACGGCAAGTGCCGCAACAGCAGCGGCTTCGAACGCGGCACGGACGCGGCGATCGGCATATTTTCGGAAGGCGCGCTCATGCTTTCTCCGCGACACGTTCGCCGAAAATGCCCTGCGGCCGGATGATCAGGAACAGCACCAGCGCCAGGAACGCGAAGGCGTCCTTGTAGGGCACCGAGATATAGGCGGCGCCGAAGGTCTCGATGATGCCGAGCGACAGTCCGCCGATGATGGCGCCGGCGACGTCACCGAAGCCGCCGATGATGGTGGCGGCAAAGGCCTTGAGCGCGATCGTCGAGCCCATCTGGATCGAGACGAACAGCACGGGTGCCACGAGGATGCCGGCAAGGCCGCCGAGCACGGCCGAATAGATGAAGGTGATCATGATCATGGCGGAGACGGAAATGCCGAGCAGCGAGGCCATCTCCTTGTCCTGCGACGTCGCCTGCAGCTTTTTGCCAAGCAAGGTCTTCTCGAAGAACCAGTAATTGAAGATCACGAGCGCGACCGTCACGGCGATGATCAGGAGATACTGGCTGTCGAGATAGACCGGCCCGAGCTGAATGCCAGGTGTTTCGAACCAGCCCTGCAGCACCTGCGGCTGCGGGCCGTAGATCGCAAGCACGGAGTTGGCCATCAGGATCGAGGCGCCGATGGTCGCGATGATGACGGGCAAAAAGCTGCGATGGCGCAGCGGGTAATAGACCCCGAGATTGAAGATAACCCCGAGCAGCGCCATGCCGGCCAGCGCGATCAGGAACGACAGCCAGTAGGGCCAGCCAAGATCGACGGCGAACACCACCATCAGATAGGCGGCGACCATCGAGAACTCGCCTTGCGCGAAGTTCACCACGTTGGTGGCGCGGAAGATCAGGACGATGCCGAGCGCGACCAGCGCATAGACGGCGCCGATGCCGATGCCGGTAAAGAGCAGTTGAAGGACGAGATCCATGACCACGCGTTCGGTAAGAGAAACAGTTCGACGAAAGGCTCGACAAAAAGGGCTCGACAAAAAGGCTTGGGCCTCCCCGGGGGAACCGGAGAGGCCAAACGCTGCGATCAGTCGTTGAACTCGATGTGCTTGTCGAACACGATGTTGCCCTTGTCGTTCTTCACGATGTTGTAGCCGTGAAGCCCGTCGCCGTTCTGGTCGAAATTGTATTCGCCCTCGGCACCCGGGAACTTCTTGGTGGCCAGGATCGCATCGCGGACCTTGGTCGGATCGGTGGAACCGGCCTTGTTGATCGCGGCGGCGAGCACGGACACCGCGTCATAGGGCCAGGAGCTCTGGTTGTCGGGCGCAACCTTGACGGCGTCGCGATAGAGCTTGCCGAAGGCCTTCGATCCCTCGCTGGAATCCTCGGCGTAGTCGGCCACGCCATAGGTGTTGTACAGCGCGGGGCCTGCCAGCTTCAGCGCCGTGATGTTCACGATCGAGGGCGAACCGACCCAGGGAATATTGACGCCGAGCTGGCGCAGCTGCCGGGCAAAGATGCCGAGATCGTTTTCGAAGGTGAAGTAGGAGCCGAGAATGTCGGCGCCGGACTGCTTGATCGCGAGCACGACCGGGGTGAAGTCCTGGCTCTGGTTGGCGTAGCCCTGATCCAGAACCGGGGGTGCGCCGAGCTTTTCCAGCGCTGATGTCAGCGCCTTGCCGCCGGCGGTGCCGAACGCGTCGGTCGAATGCAGCACGGCCCACTTCTTCTTAGCCAGCGTGTTGACGCCGTAATCGGCAATCACACGGCCTGAATAGCTGTCATTCGGGCGAAAACGGAACAGCCACTGATTGCCCATGTGGGTCAGGTTCGGATCGGTGCCGCCGATCATCACCGGCTTGCCGAGCTTGATGACGTCGGGCGCCATGGCGTGAACCTGGGTCGAACGGATCGAACCGAGGAAGGCGACGATGTCGGGCTGGGCTGCCAGCTTGGAGAACGCCAGCACGATGCCGGGATTGGTGGTCTGGTCGTCTTCGACGATCAGTTCGAGCTGTTTGCCGAGAACGCCGCCGGCCTTGTTGACGGCTTCGAGCGCGAGCTTGGCACCCTTGATGGCATATCCGCCGGATTCAGCGGCCGGGCCGGTCACCGGCGCGCACATGCCGATCTTGATGGTGGCGCCCTGCGCCCGTGCGCTCGTCAAAATGTGGGGTGCAGCAATGCCGACAGCAATGCCGGCCGCGAAATCGCGTCTCGTAAGCTTCATCCAATCCTCCCTGAGGCCGGGCTTCATCGTCGGCCTTTCTTGGTTTTGGCAGTCCTCACCGGACGCTAACCGGGTGCGTACTTACGGATTCTCGCGTCCCGAGTAAATTGATATCGCGGTGAGTACGACTAACGGCCGAGTTCCGTCGCTGAATGCGGCTATCAAAGATGATTAACGCCGCCCGAGCCCGGCTATTCCCCTGATTTCTCCACGGTGGCAGCGACTTTTACTGCTCAAAGACAATGCAGCCGGACAAGCTATGCATCCCGGAGCCCAGCATCATGCAAATTTGTCTTCACTCTTCTTCCTCGCCGCGCCCCTCGCCCGCCACTTCCATCTCCGCAAGGCTGCGCTCCAGCACGCCCAGCATGTCCTGCAATTCCGCAAGTTTGCGGGCGCCAAACCGGCTGGTGATTTCGGCATAGATCGCTTCGGAATTCGGCGCCACCGCCTCGATCAGTTTCAGTCCCTTCGGCGAGATCGACACCACGCCACGGCGCAGGTCGGCCTTCGCAGTGCGGCGCTCGATCAGATGCCGCGCTTCGAGGTCGCGCAGGATCCGCGACAGGCTCGGCCCCAACAGGAACGCTGTGCGCGCGAGTTCGGTGACCTCGATGGTTTCCACCGCCGTCAAGGCACGCAGGATCCGCCATTGCTGTTCGGTCAAGCCGTGGTTGCGCAGCGACGGCCGGAACTGCCGCATCACGGCTTCGCGCGCGCGCAGCAACGACATCGGCAGCGACCGGGAGAATTCCCGCATCGGTGCGCGACGGCCCTCCGCCGCTTCGGGCGAATTCGAACGCGATCCGTTCCGCGATTTCTTGTCGGCCATCGCTAGTCGTCCATCATCGGGAATCGTTGATCGAGAGAGAAAAAGTTTTGCGGTGCAGCAAGCATCAAATCAGTTTGCCCGGATACCCTTAACATGTTAATCAAATTCCAGCACCCCTTTTTGCCGAACGCACGGCGGACGCACATGGCCCTTTCCAGAGACGAAATCCGCAGCGCCGCCGAACGGCTCGACAATGCCGAAAAGACCCGCCAGCAGATCCGCCAGATTTCGCTCGAACACCCCGGCATAACGATCGAGGATTCCTACGCGATTCAGAAGGCGTGGGTCGACATGAAGATTGCCCAGGGCCGGACCGTCAAGGGCCACAAGATCGGCCTGACCTCGAAGGCGATGCAGAGCGCGCTCAATATCGACGAGCCGGATTCCGGCATCCTGCTCGACGACATGTTCTTTGCCGATGGCGGGCTGGTACCGACCGAACGCTTTATCGCCACCCGCGTCGAGGCCGAACTGGCGTTCGTGATGAAGTCGCGGTTGTCCGGGCCCGGCTGCACGATGTTCGACGTCCTCAACGCCGCCGACTTCGTGGTGCCGGCGCTGGAAATCCTCGACACAAGGGTCGAGCGGGTCGATCCGCAGACCAAGGCCACCCGAAAGATCTTCGATACCATCGCCGACAATGCAGCCAATGCCGGCATCGTGCTTGGCGGCCGCCCAATCCGCCCCATGGATGCCGACCTGCGCTGGATCGGCGCACTGTGCTATCGCAACGGCCAGTTGGAAGAAACCGGGCTGGCGGCCGGCGTGCTCAATCATCCGGCAACGGCCGTGGCGTGGCTCGCCAACAAGATCGCGCCCAATGGATTGGCGCTGGAAGCCGGCCAAGTGGTGCTGGCGGGGTCGTTCATCCGCCCGATCGAGACCCGCAAGGGCGACACCATCCAGGCCGACTATGGCGCCTACGGCTCGGTGAGCTGCTACTTCGCCTGACGCCCAGACAATCACGGGAGCAACCCCAACATGCCGCACTTCACGATCGAATATTCAGCCAATCTCGATGGCCGCGTCGACATGGGCGCGGTGGTGGAACTGGTTCGCAAGGAAGCGGTTGCGACCGGGATCTTCCCGCTCGGCGGCATCCGGGTCCGCGCCATCAGATGCGAGCACTACGCGATCGCCGACGGCGCCCGGAATTTCGGCTTTCTCGACATGGTGCTGCGGCTCGGCGAGGGTCGCGACCTCGCCACCCGGCAAAAGGCCGGCGAACATATTTTCAAGGCCTTGTCGGCCTATCTTGATCCGGTGTTTGCGAACGGCAAGTTCGCGCTGTCGTTCGACATGCAGATCAACGACAAGGAAACCAGCTGGAAACGCAACAACATCCACGAAGCTCTGAAAGTGGAGACGGCCCATGGATAAAGTGACACCGAAGGTCGCCTTCAAGGCCAACCGTGACCGCGTCGGCCCTCTGCTCGCCAAGTTGAAGGCCGAGGGCATCAACCACATGATCGACGGCAAGAGCGTGCCGTCGGTCTCCGGCCAGACTTTTGAGACCAAATCCCCGGTCGATGGCACCACCGCGCTGGCGTCCGTCGCCCGCGGCAACGCCGAAGACATCGACCGCGCCGCAACCGCCGCCAGCCGCGCCTTCAAGTCCTGGCGCGACATGCCCGCGACCGCGCGCAAGAAATTGCTGCACCGCGTCGCCGATGCCATCGAGGACAATGCCGACGACATCGCGGTGCTCGAATGCATCGACACCGGCCAGGCCCACCGCTTCATGGCCAAGGCCGCGATCCGGGCCGCCGAGAATTTTCGCTTCTTCGCCGACAAATGCGCCGACGCCCGCGACGGCCTCAGCACGCCGAGCGACGGGCACTGGAACATTTCGACCCGGGTGCCGATCGGCCCGGTCGGCGTGATCACGCCGTGGAACACGCCGTTCATGCTGTCGACCTGGAAGATCGCCCCGGCGCTCGCCGCCGGCTGCACCGTCGTCCACAAGCCGGCCGAATGGTCGCCGGTGACCGCGGACCTGCTGACAAAGCTCGCCAGGCAGGCCGGCCTTCCCGACGGCGTGCTCAACACCGTACACGGCTTCGGCGAGGAAGCCGGCAAGGCCTTGACCGAACATCCCGCCATCAAGGCCATCGGCTTCGTCGGCGAGAGCGCGACCGGGTCCGCCATCATGGCGCAGGGCGCGCCGACCTTGAAGCGCGTGCATTTCGAGCTCGGCGGCAAGAATCCCGTCATCGTGTTCGACGACGCCGATCTCGATCGTGCGCTCGATGCGGTCGTTTTCATGATCTACTCGCTGAACGGCGAGCGCTGCACGTCATCCAGCCGATTGCTGGTCCAGCAGGGCATCGCCGAAAAGTTCATCGAAAAGCTCACCGCCCGCGTCAAGGCACTGAAGGTCGGGCATCCGCTGGATCCCGCCACCGAAATCGGACCGCTGATCCACGAGCGGCACCTGGCCAAGGTCTGCAGCTATTTCGACGTCGCCCGCCAGGACGGCGCCACCATCGCCGTCGGCGGCAAGCCGCATGACGGCCCAGGTGGCGGGCACTACGTGCAGCCGACCCTCGTCACCGGCGCACATGCCAACATGCGGGTCGCGCAGGAGGAAGTGTTCGGCCCGTTCCTGACCGTGATCCCGTTCAAGGACGAGAACGACGCGATTGAGATCGCCAACGGCGTGCAATACGGCCTCACCGGCTACGTCTGGACCGGCGACATGGGCCGCGCGCTGCGCGTCGCCGACGCGCTGGAAGCCGGCATGATCTGGCTCAATTCGGAAAACGTCCGCCACCTGCCGACGCCGTTCGGCGGCATGAAGTCGTCAGGCATCGGCCGCGACGGCGGCGACTACTCGTTCGACTTCTACATGGAAACCAAACACGTCTCGCTGGCGCGCGGCACGCACAAGATTCAGAAACTGGGGTTGTAAACGCCGTCGTTCCGGGGCGATGCGAAGCATCGAACCCGGAACCTCGAGATTCCGGGTTCGTGCTTCGCACGCCCCGGAATGACGAAGCCAACAAGGACACCGCATGCCCGTTCCGCAACACATCTTCGATCCGCCCTTCAACATCATCCGCTCGAGCCATGCCGTGCTCGACGTGGTCGATCTGGACAAGAGCCGGGCGTTCTACGAGACCACCGTCGGCCTCCATGTCGAGGATCGCGACGACAAGGCGGTGTACCTGCGCGGCAGCGAGGAACATCAGCATCACTCGCTGGTGCTGCGCAAGGCGCCGGTCGCGGCCTGCAACCGCCTCGGCTTCAAGGTCGGCAGCGACGGCGATCTCGACAAGGCCGCCAGTTTCTTTTCCGAGAACGGCATCACCTACGCCTTCACCGAGCAGCCGTTCCAGGGCCGCACGCTGCAGTTCACCGATCCCTTGGGCTTCCAGCTCGAACTCTATGCGGCGATGGAGAAGCGCCCGCATCTGCTGCGGCGCTACGACCTCTACAAGGGCTGCCACCCGCAGCGGCTCGACCATTTCAACGTGTTCTCGCCTGAAGTGCAGAACACCGTCGACTTCTACGCCCGGCTCGGCTTCCGGCTCACCGAATATGGCGAGGAAGACGGGCCGAACGGGCGCATCGCCGCCGCCTGGATGCACCGCAAGGGCAATGTGCACGACTTCGCCATCACCAACGGCAAGGGCCCTCGCCTGCACCACTTTGCCTATTGGGTGCCGACGGCGATGAACATCCTGCATCTCTGCGACGTCATGGCCTCCAGCGGTTTTCTGAAGAACATCGAGCGCGGTCCCGGCCGCCACGGCATCTCGAACGCGTTCTTTCTTTATATCAGGGATCCCGACGGCCATCGCCTCGAGCTCTACACCAGCGATTACTTCACCGGCGATCACGACCACGAGCCGCTGCGCTGGTCGCTGAAGGACCCGCGCCGGCAGACGCTGTGGGGCGCACCGGCGCCACGCTCCTGGTTCGAGGAGGGCTCGCCCTTCACGGGACAGACGGTGCGCGAGCCGGCGTTTGTCGCCGACGTTACGATTGCGGATTGAGCGAGAGGATCAATGACCTCACCCCCTCTCGCGACATATTCGATCGGCGGCGTCACGCACTACGGCGCCGTGACCGACGCCGGCATCGTCGATCTCTCCCCGCGTTTCGGGAAAGACTATCCGACGCTGCGCGAAGCCATCGCGGCCGGTGCGCTGATGAAGCTCGCCGACGACGCGGCGCGCCGTTCGCCCGACCACGCGCTCGATGCGATCGCCTGGCAGCCGCCGATCCCCGCGCCGGAAAAGATCATCTGCATCGGCGTGAACTATCCGGACCGCAACGCCGAGTACAAGGACGGCCAGGACGCGCCAAAGTATCCGAGCATGTTCATGCGCACGCCGCGCTCCTTTGTCGGCCACAATGCGCCGCTGGTCCGCCCCCGCGCCTCGCCGCAGCTCGATTACGAGGGCGAACTGGTGATCGTGATCGGCAAGGCCGGCCGGCACATCAAGGAGAGCGCCGCGCTGGATCACATCGCCGCCATCACACTCTGCAACGAAGGCACCATCCGCGACTGGGTGCGGCACGCCAAGTTCAACGTCACCCAAGGCAAGAATTTCGATTCCACCGGCAGCCTTGGGCCCTGGCTGGTGCCTTATACCAACGAAGCGCAGATCGCGGACATTCACCTGACCACCAAGGTCAATGGCGAGCCCCGGCAGGACGACCGCACCGGACGGCTGATCTTCGGCTTCCGCTACCTCCTCAGCTATATCTCGACCTTCACCACGCTGGTGCCCGGCGACGTCATCGTGACGGGCACGCCGACCGGGGCCGGCGCGCGGTTCGATCCACCGCGTTACCTCAAGCCCGGCGACGTCATCGAAGTCGAAGCCGAAGGCGTCGGTGTGTTACGCAATGGCGTGGTCGACGAAGCCCAGTAAATCCCGTGAGCGATTGGACAGTACAATGACTTCAACTTCCGGCGGCGAAGCAATCGTCAATGGCCTCGTCGCGCATGGCGTCGACACCGTGTTCGGCCTGCCCGGCGCGCAGATCTACGGCCTGTTCGACGCCTTCCATCAGGCGCAGCTCAAGGTGATCGGCGCCCGTCACGAGCAGGCCTGCGGTTACATGGCCTATGGCTACGCCCGATCCACCGGCCGCCCCGGCGTGTTCAGCGTGGTGCCCGGCCCCGGCGTGCTCAATGCCGGCGCGGCGCTCCTGACCGCGTTCGGATCGAACGAGCCGGTGCTGTGCCTGACCGGCCAGGTGCCGACGCAATTTCTCGGCAAGGGCCGCGGCCATCTGCACGAAATGCCGGACCAATTGGCGACGCTGAAGACTTTTGTGAAATGGGCCGACCGCATCGAATATCCGGATGCCGCGCCCGCGATGGTCTCCCGCGCGTTTCAGGAGATGCTGTCGGGGCGGCGCGGTCCGGTGTCGCTGGAAATGCCGTGGGACGTGTTCACCCAGCGCGCGGAAGTCGGCGCGGCAAAGCCGTTCGATCTGTTCGCGGCGCCAATGCCCGATCCCGACCGGATCAAGGCCGCGGCGGCGCTCGTCAAGGGCAGCAAGGCGCCGATGATCTTTGTCGGCAGCGGCGCCATCCATGCTGCTGAGGAAATCCTCGAACTCGCCGAGATGATCGACGCGCCTGTCGTGGCGTTCCGCAGCGGCCGCGGCATCGTCTCCAATGCCCATGAACTCGGGCTGACCATGGCGGCAGCCTACAAGCTATGGCCGCACACCGACCTGATGATCGGCATCGGCACCCGGCTGGAACTGCCGACGATGTCGCGCTGGCCCTATCGCCCCGACGGCCTGAAATCGATCCGGATCGACATCGATGCGGTCGAGATGCGGCGCTTCACGCCGGATTGCGCCGTGATCGCCGATGCCAGGGCCGGCACCGCCGACCTCGCCGCCGCCGTGAAGAAGGCCGGCTACAGCAAGAGCAGCGGCCGGCGTGTCGCGATCCGTGAGGCGACGGCTGCCTCGCATCAGGAGATCCAGAAGATCCAGCCGCAGATGGCGTATCTGAACATCCTGCGCGAGGTGCTGCCGGCCAACGCGATCGTCACCGATGAGCTGTCGCAGGTCGGCTTTGCCTCCTGGTACGGCTTTCCAATCTATGAGCCGCGCACCTTCATCACCTCGGGCTATCAGGGCACGCTCGGCTCCGGCTTCCCGACCGCGCTCGGTGCCAAGGTCGCCAATCCGGATCGGCCCGTGGTCGCGATCACCGGCGATGGCGGCTTCATGTTCGCGGTGCAGGAACTGGCGACCGCCGTGCAGTTTGGGATCGGCGTGGTGACCCTGATCTTCAACAACAACGCCTATGGCAATGTGCGCCGCGACCAGGTGCAGCGCTTCGAAGGCCGCGTGGTCGCCTCCGACCTCGTCAATCCGGATTTCGTCAAGCTCGCGGAATCCTTCGGCGTCGGCGCCGCGCGCGTCACCTCACCCGATCATTTCCGTCCCGCATTGGAGAAGGCACTCGCCGACGGCGGGCCTTACGTGATTGCCATCGAGGTGCCGACGGATTCGGAAGTTTCACCGTGGGCGTTCATTCACCCGGCGAAGAACAACTAGAGCGTCGCCGCCAACTTGATGGAAAGGCACGCCTCCTTCCTTCTCCCATCGAAGTCGGATCTATCCGACTTCGACAATATAATGATAATGTCCATCTCGGGTAAACCCGAGTTGGGGTGAGAGAAGGAAGGGTCAATCACCGCGCTTTGCGGAACGTGAGATTGATGCGCTGGCGACCCATCACGGCGTGGTCGCCGTCGGCGAGCGGGGCGACGCCGTGAAAGAACAGCCGCGACGGCCCGCCCCATACCACGACGTCGCCGTGCTCCAGCCGGTAGCGCTGCGGCTTGTCGGCGCGCTTGGGGCCGCCGAACAGGAAGGTCGCGGGCAATCCCAGCGACACCGATACGATCGGCGCGCCGAAATCGATTTCGTTCCGGTCCTGATGCAGCGACATCCGCGCGCCCGGCGCGTAGCGGTTGATCAGGCAGGCATCGGGCGAAAAGCCCTCGAAGCCGCCGTCGCTCGCCGCCATCTCGGCCAGCGCGCGAAATACCGGCGGCATCGCTAGCCAGGGCTGGCCGGAGACGGGATCGACGCCGTCATAGCGATAGCCGCTATGGTCGGTGACCCAGCCGGCATTGCCGCAATTGGTCATCGCCACCGACATCTGGTGGCCGCCGGGCGTGAACATGCGCCGGAACGGCGCCTGCGTGACGATCTCGCGCAAGCTCGCGATCAATTCGCTCTCATGGGGCTTTACGAATCCGCGCAGCAGCACCGCGCCATCCGCCATCGCTTCGCGCGGCGGGCGTACATCGGGAACGGCTTCGAACAAATCCGCAGTCAATGCAGAACACACTCACTTTGCATCGTGAAAGATCACGCCGACGGTATGACGATGGCCGGAGCGGATCCGGCTGACGCCATGGCGCAGATTAACGCGGTAGAACCCGCGCGTCCCCTGTACCGGCCGGTGATGCACAGCAAAGGCCACCGCATCGCCCTGCGCCAGCGGAACCACTTCGGGCCGCGACTGCATCCGCGGCCGCTGCTCGGTCAACACGAACTCGCCGCGGCAAAATCGCGGCCGGGTTCCGAGAGCAGGATCGCGACCTGAAGCGGGAACACATGCTCGCCGTAGAGGTCCTGATGCAGGCAATTGTAGTCGCCGGCGCCATATTGCAGCAGCAGCGGCATTGGCCGGGTCTGACCGGCATCATGGCAGCGCTTCAGGAACGCCTCATGGCGATCGGGGTAGCGGATGTCGATCCCCATGGTCTCGTTCCAGCGATTGGCGACGCCGCATAGCCGCGCGTAGAGCGCTGGCCGCAATTGTCCGATCAGGTCGGGCAGCGGGTAGTTGAAATACTTGTATTCGCCGCGGCCAAAGCCGTGCCGGCCCATCACGATCCGGCTGCGGAAGTTTGTGTCGTCGGGATAGAGCGCCGTGATGGCGGCGCACTCATCCGGCGACAACAGTCCCTTCAGGACGGCGCAGCCCTGCGCGTCGAGGTCGGTGGTGGCCTGGGTCCAATCGATGGCATCGATGCGGGCGGCGATATCGGCGGCGGGGCGATCGATGGCTTTTGCGGTTGCTTTCATGGGCGGCAGTCTCGCAAACCGGGCCGGCGAGCGCCACCCGATTTCCGGTAAACTACCTCGTCGTCCCCGCGAACGCGGGGACCCATACGCCGCGGCAGTTGTTGTGCGATTGGTCTCAGCTACCGCGCGTTATCGACAAATCACGCGGTATGGGTCCCGGCGCGCGCTTCGCTTGGCCGGGACGACAATCACCCCAGCACCGGCAGCGCAATCACATCATAGCCGTGGCTGATGTTCCGCTTCAGTACCGGATCCTCCAGTTCGAACTCGAACCGGCTCGCCGGGCGGATGCCGCCCTTGGCCGCAAAGGTTCCGCCGAACATCGCGCAGCCGTCGGGCAGGCCCTTGCCGCCAAAACCGCGCGCGATCAGATCTGTCACCGGCAGCATGCCGTCGAGCGTGCCTTCCTGGTAGAGCACCCGCGCGCCATCGATAACGGCCCAGGAGCGCAGGATCATCTGGTCCCAGTGACCGATGACGTCTTCCAGTTCCCACAGCACCGGGGCAACCGGCTTGTCGCACATCTGCTTGGAGACGGTGACGCTGTAGGCTTCGACCTTGCGGTCGGTATGGTCGGAGCCGCAGCCGACGAAGGTGCGACCCTGCCAGCCGATCAGCACGAACTCGACCTCGCCGGAGGAATCACCGCCGGAGACCTCGATACGATCCGCCATGGTGATCCGGCACGCCGCGACCCGATAATAAATCGGCGTCGATGCCGGGCGCGCGATGCCGATGGCTTCGAGTTCGGCGATATGCTTGTCGCGCGCGACCGGATCGCGTCCGGTCCAGCCGGCGATGACCGCCCGGTCGATCGCAAGCGTCAATGGCGTGCCGGCGCCCTTGTCTTCGATGGTGAAGGTCAGATCAAACACGGATGATGTTCTCCATTCCGGCCGCGAGTTCGAGGATGCGTCGATCCGATCCGCCCGCGGCGGCCAGCATCAGCCCGACCGGCACCTCGCCGTCGCGATGCGCCGGCAGCGAGATTGCGCAGCCGTCGAGCACGTTGATCAGGGTGCAGTTGCGCAGGGCGCGCAAGTTCTGGATCGTAAAGGCCTTGTCATCGGCGAGATCGGCGATGACAGGCGGCGTATTCGCGGTGGTCGGCAACGCCAGCGCGTCGTAAGGCGCGATGCGTTGCTCCGTCCGCGCAATAAACGACCGCCGCGCGTTGACGATATCGATATAATCGGCGGCACTGATGCCTTCGCCGCGCATGATGCGGGCCGCCACGCGGGGATCGTAGATGTCGCCCTTGCTCGTGATCAGGTAGCGATGCCAGGCATAGCTTTCCGCCGCAGCCAAGCCGCCCTTGGCATTCATCACGCCGACATCGTGGAATTCCGGTACCTCGATCCGTTCGATCAGGGCGCCCGCGCGCGACAGGGATTCCAGCGCCCGCTCGAACGTCTTCGCCACCGCCGCGTCGAGGTCGTCGAGCGCTACCGTCGTGGGCACCGCGAGCCGCATGCCCTTTACGGAGCGCGGCTGCAACGGTTGCACTTTCTCATCGGCCAGCACGGCGTCGAGTACCGCGCAGCAGGCGACGCTGCGCGCCAGCGGTCCAAAGCTGTCGAGCGAGAACGACAGCGGCACGCCGCCGTCGAGCGGCACGCGGCGTTGCGTCGGCTTGAAGCCGACAATGCCGTTGAAGGCCGCCGGGATCCGGCAGGACCCGCCGGTATCGGTGCCGAGCGCACCGTAGGCCATTTGATCGGCGATCGAGACCGCAGCACCCGAGGACGAACCTCCGGGCACATGGCCGACGCTGCGGTTCCAGGCGCTCTTCGGCGTGCCGTAATGCGGATTGATGCCGATGCCGGAATACGCGAATTCGGTCATGTTGGTGCGGCCGATCACGATGAAGCCGGCCCGGCGCAACCGCGCCACCACGGTCGCATCGGCTTCCGCGGGCGCCGAATCCTCCAGCGCGCGGGAACCGGCGCGGGTCACCTGCCCCTTGATATCGAAGAGATCCTTGATCGAGACCGGAATGCCCGCAAAGGGCGACGGCGCGGCATTTGCCTTGCGCAGCCGATCCATGGCGTCGGCGGCGGCAAGGGCTGCGTCCCTGTCGACGTGAATGAAGACACGCTGGCCCTCGCCCGCGGGGTCGGCGATTTTGGCGAGGCATTCCTCGGCCAGCTTGCGGGCGGAGGTCGCGCCGGAAACGAGATCGGCGGCCAGGGAGGCAAGTGTCGGCATGTCAGGCATCTTTATTCCATCGCTTCTGTTGGCGCTATTTGTGGTCCGGCGCGGGCGCAATGTCGAGATCGAGCAGCGCCGAACTCAGCGATTTGCCATGCGCATCGAGTGCCAGCGATCGCGTGACGCCGCCGCCGAGCGCCTGGTCCATGACAAAATTCAGCGCAGCCAGATTGGGCAGTTCATAGCGAACCACCTCGCCCGCGACAACGCCGGCGAAATGGGCTTTCACCCGCTCCGCCGTGACCTGTTCGAGCAGGACAGGATAATCCTTCGCGTCATAGGCGATGACGGAGATATTGGAGATATTGCCCTTGTCGCCGGTGCGGGAATGGGCGATCTCGCGCAGCTTCACGTCATGCCCCCACGAAACGGACTTGCGGCTTTGCCAGTTCGCGCGGCAGCAGCACCGAGGCCACTGCGACCACGTCGCGCGCCGATTTCCAGGCGCCGCCGCCGGCCGCAGGCCCATTGGTATAGAGCGTCTCGACCTCGTTGCCGATCCGAACCGCCTCGCGCAGATTTTCGGTACGGCCGCTGACTCGAACACGCACTTCATACGGTTCGTTCGCACGCGCGGAGATTTCCGACCCGTGCAGCGCATCGACGCCGACCAGTTCGAACCTCAATTCGCTCGCCGCAACCCCGTTCAGCTTCAGCCGTTCGCGGACAATCTCCAGCGCCAATCGTCCGCGCGCCAGCGCACCGGGGCCGGCATAGGAAATCTGGCCCTCGCCGATATAGCTGTCGACATAGCCGACCGAGATTTTCAGCGTATCGGTTCGCCTGGTGCCACGACCTCCACTGACGCGCACGCGATCGGGTCCGATCTCCTCGACCGTCACTTCCGAGAAATCTGCGACCACATCCGGCTGGAAATACTTTTTGGGATCGTGCACCTCGTAGAGCAGTTGCTCCTTGCAGGTCCGCGCCGTCACCGCGCCGCCGGAGCCCGCGACCTTGGTGATGACGAGGCTGCCGTCTTCGCCGACCTCGCCGATGGGGAAACCGAGCCGCGCCAGATCAGGCACATCCTTGTAGCCGGGATCGGCAAAATAGCCGCCGGTGATCTGCCCGGCGCATTCCAGCAAATGCCCGGCGACGGTGCCCTGTCCCAGTAGATTCCAGTCGTCCATCGCCCAGCCGAACGCATGAATCATCGGCGCCAGGAACAGCGCCGGATCCGAAGCTCGCCCGGTGATGACGATATCGGCACCCGCGGCAAGCGCCTTTGCCATCGGCTCGGCGCCGAGATAGGCGTTGGCCGACAGCAGCCGGTTTCCGAGCTGCTTGATAGTGCCGTCGAATTCCATGATCGGCAAATCGCCGTCCTTGCAGGCATCGAGCACGTCATCGCCGACGATGGCAGCGACCTTCAGCGCCGACAGCCCGAGCGATTTCGCGATCTCGGCGACTTTCCGCGCAGCCGCTTCCGGATTGGCCGCGCCCATATTGGTGACGATCTTGATGCCCTTGGAAGCACAGACCGGCAGCACCGCGCGCATCCGCTCTTCCAGCAGCGGATCGTAGCCACCGTCTGGATTTTTCATCCGCGCCTGCTGGGCCAGCGCCACAGTGCGTTCGCCGAGGCACTCGAACACGAGGTACTGGATGTCGCCCTTTTCGGCGAGTTCGACCGCGGGCTCGATGCGATCGCCCGAATAGCCGGCACCGGATCCTATTCGAATCGTTCGCACATCGTCTCCATCGCCGGTGCAGGCGTACGCCTCGCAACTACAAATACCCTAGCGCGGGAAATCGCTGGCATACAAGCGCTCTCGTTTGCCGGAATGCGGCCATGCGGCAGCAACGCTGGACCGTTGACGTGGAATGGTCAAATGTCGCATCAAGATCGCAACAATGGGCGCAAGCCCACATCCCACCGGGAGGAATGCCTGATATGGCTGAGCCAGCGCGCGCCAAACCAAAACCGACGCCGGAAACCCAGCATTTCTGGGACGGCACTGCGGCCGGCGAGTTGCGCCTGCAGCGCTGCGACGCCTGCGCCAATGTCTATTTCCCGCCGCGCCCGTTCTGTCCGTCCTGCGCCTCGCGCAAGGTCAGCGTGTTCAAGGCAAGCGGCAAGGGCACGCTCTACAGCTATGTCATCAACCACCGCCCCGCAGCGCCGGGCTTCACCCCGCCTTACGCGATCGCGATCGTCGAACTCGCCGAAGGCCCGCGCCTGATGAGCAACATCATCGATTGTCCGCAGACCCCGGAGGCACTCGAACTCGACATGAAGCTCGAAGTCGCGTTCGAGAAGCTCGACGACAAGATCACCCTTCCCCAGTTCCGTCCGGCGAAGGGCTAAGCACCATGCGCAGAAACGCAGTCGCCGTCGTCGGCGCCGCCGAAACCACCGAACTCGGCGTCATCCCCAACATGTCGCAGATCCAGCTCCACGCGGATGCGGCGCTCAACGCCATCGCCGACGCCGGGCTGAAGCTGTCCGACATCGACGGCATCGCCACCGCGGTCGAAACCCCGCAGCAGATCGCGCATTATCTCGGCATCACGCCGACCTGGGTCGACGGCACCTCGGTCGGCGGCTGTTCGTTCATGCTGCATGTCCGCCACGCCGCGGCGGCGATCGAGGCCGGCCTGTGCAAGACCGTGCTGATCACGCATGCCGAAAGCGGCAAGTCGATGATCGGCAAATTGCCGCGTTCGACGCCATCAGACAGCCTCAACGGCCAGTTCGAATCGCCCTACGGCGTCTACGGGCCGCCCAGCATGTTCCCGATCCCGGTGCTGCGCTACATGAAGACCCACGGCATTACCCACGAGCAGATCGCTTCGGTGGCGGTGGTGCAGCGAGAATGGGCCGCGAAGAATCCGCGCGCCACCATGAAGGACCCGATCACGGTCGCCGACGTCCTGAACTCGCGGATGATCGCCTACCCGTTCCGCATCCTGCAATGCTGCCTCGTCACCGATGGCGGCGGCGCACTGATCCTGACGTCGGCGGACCGCGCCAAGGATTTCCCGAACAAGCCGGTCTATATCCTCGGCACCGGCGAGAGCGTGGAAACGCCGATGGTCAGCCAGATGAAGACGTTCGATAGCTCGCGCGCCTTCAAGGTCGCGGGTCCCACTGCCTTCAGAGAGGCCGGCATCGCCCATAAGGACGTCGATCATCTCATGATCTATGACGCCTTTGCGCATCTGCCGCTCTACGGGCTCGGCGACCTCGGCTTCATGCCGCATGAGGAAACCGGCAAATTCATCGCCGACGGCAACACCCGCCCCGGCGGCAAGCTGCCGCTCAACACCAATGGCGGCGGCCTCAGCTACATGCATTCCGGCATGTATGGCATGTACGCGCTGCAGGAAAGCGTCCGGCAAATGCGCGGCATCGCACCCGCACAGGTCAAGGGCGCCAAGATCTCGGTCTGCCACGGCGTCGGCGGCATGTTCGCCGCGTCGGGCACGATCATTTTCACCAACGAGCGCTGATCTAGCGCGTCAGACTTCAAGGGAGGCCGAAATGGCCAAATCACTTCAAGACAAAGTCATCATCGTCACCGGCGCAGGCCGCGGCATCGGGCGTGAGATCGCGCTGCTCTGCGCGGCCGAAGGCGCCAAGGTCGTGGTCAACGATCCCGGCGGATCGGCCGACGGCGCCGGCTCGTCGGCTTCGCCGGCCGAGGAGGTAGTCGAGGAAATCAAGAAGCGCGGCGGCACCGCAGTTCCGAACTTCGAGTCGGTGGCGGAAGCGATTCCCGCGAGCAAAATCGTCAAGACCGCGACCGACCACTTCGGGCGGCTCGACGGCGTCGTCAACAATGCCGGCATCCTGCGCGACATGATCTTCCACAAGATGAGCGTCGAGGCCTTCGAAGCCGTCATCAAGGTTCACCTGATGGGCTCGTTCTATGTCAGCCACGCCGCGGCGCGGCTGTTCCGCGAACAGGAGAGCGGCTCCTTCGTGCACTTCACCTCGACCTCGGGCCTGGTCGGCAATTTCGGTCAGGCCAACTACGCCGCCGCCAAGCTCGGCATTGTCGGCCTGTCGAAGTCGATCGCGCTCGACATGGGCCGCTTCAACGTGCGCTCGAACTGCGTCTCGCCGTTCGCCTGGACCCGCATGATCGGCACCATCCCGACCGAGACGGATGCGGAGAAGGCTCGGGTCGAGAAAATCAAGCAGATGGGTCCGGAAAAGATCGCTCCGATGTGCGCCTTCCTGCTCTCCGACGCCGCCAAGGACGTCACCGGACAAATCTTCGGCGTGCGCATGAACGAGATTTTCCTGTTCGGTCAGAATCGCCCGCTGCGTTCGGTACAACGCAGCGAGGGCTGGACGCCGCAGACCATCGCGGACCACGCGATTCCGGCGCTGAAATCGTCGTTCTACAAGCTCGACCGCTCGGCGGACATCTTCAGCTGGGATCCGATCTAACGGTCTCGCAAACCCGGGTGGACCACGGCGAAACCCGAAACTTAGGCAACGACGGTTCCGGATAGCGCTTCGCGCCATCCGGGCCCCGCCGCCCTCGGCACCCTTCGGTTGTTTCATCACGACTTGCCCGCTTTATGCCGGATTGCTGGCGCATGGTTGCCTCCCAACAAGAAAACATGGGAGGAAATCATGACAAATCCAGCCAACCTACCCGATACGTCCGTTGACCCGCGATCGGCCGGGCTCGACCGCCGCAACTTGCTGCGCGGCGCAACGGCGCTTGCCGCAACCGCCGTGACGATGAAGACGGCCTCTGCGGCCTCGGTTGCGCCGCTCGGTCAAACAGGCGCTCCCACGTTATCAACGGAGCCGCTGCCCCTAGGCCCGCTTCCGGGAAGCCGTTATCCGGATTCCCATCTGGAGTCCGCCAAACCCAAGCTATCGTTCGGGCCATCGGATTTCCCGGCCTTCGCCGGCACTATGGCGGTTGAGCGCGTCGCGACCGGGTTCCGCTGGGCTGAAGGCCCGGTTTATTTCGCAGCCGGGCGGTACGTGCTGTTCTCCGACATTCCGAACAACCGCATCATGCGGTTTTCAGAAGACGACGGTCATCTCAGTGTCTATCGCCAGCCGTCGATGAACTCCAACGGCAATACGATCGACCGAGAAGGACGTCTGATCACGTGCGAACATTCCGGCCGGCGCATCACCCGGACCGAACTCGACGGCTCGATTACCATCATCGCCGACAAATATAATGGCAAGAAGCTGAACTCGCCGAACGACGCGGTTGTCGCTTCCGATGGTTCGATCTGGTTCACCGATCCAGTCTACGGTATCGGCGGCTATTACGAGGGCATCAAAGCCGAGCCTGAGCAGGAAAAGAAAAACGTCTACCGGATGGATCCGAAATCTGGTGACATCAAGGTTGTCGTCGACGACTTCGTGGAGCCCAACGGCATTACCTTCTCGCCCGACGAGAAGAAGCTCTATGTCATCGACACGGGCTTCACGGACGGGCCAGACAACCCGTCGCATATCCGGGTGTTCGACGTGGATGTCGGGTCCGGAAAAGTTTCGAACGGCAAAGTCTTTGCGGAAATGCCCAAGCCCAGCATTACCGACGGGATGCGCTGTGACACCGCCGGGCGTGTTTGGTGCTCCGTCGGTTGGGGCGATCCGAAGGAGGACGGCGTGCGCTGCTACACGCCTGACGGCGAACTGCTCGGCAAGATCCACATCCCGGAAACTGTCGCCAATCTGTGCTTCGGCGGCCAGCAACGAAACAGACTTTATATCTGTGGCTCGACGTCGCTTTATGCGGTCTATACCGGCGTGCAGGGCGCAATGAAGCCTTGATCAACTCCACGTCATGGCCGGGCTTGACCCGGCCACCCACGTTTGTGATTGCCACGGAGGAAGAAAGCGTGGATGCCCGGCACAAGGCTGGTCAAGCCCGAGCATGACGAGCGGACGCAACGGCGACGGCACCGCGCCTCACCCGCTATTCCGCAATCCCGCCGAAATGCCGTTGATCGTGATCTGAATCCCGCGCAGCACTTGTTCATCGGCATTCTGCGCACGGTGCTCCTTCAGCAGCTCCACCTGCACGTGGTTGAGCGGATCGAGATAGGGGAAACGGTTGCGGATCGAACGCTCCAGCAGCGGGTTGCTCTGCAGCAGCCGCTCCTGGCTCATGATCTTCAGCAGCAAATCGATGCAGTCATGCCATTCGCGGCGGATACGCCCGAAGATCTTTTCGCGCAGTTCAACATCAGGCACCAGTTCGGCATAGCGCGACGCAATCGCGATCGAACTCTTGGCCAGCACCATGTCCATGTTCGACAGAAGCGTGCGGAAGAACGGCCATTCGCGGTAAAGCTCCTGCAGGAACGGCATGCCCTTGTCGGGATGCTCCTTGATCCAGGCCTCGACCGCGCTGGCAAACCCGTACCAGCCCGGCAGCATCAGTCGGCATTGCGCCCAGCTGAACACCCAGGGAATGGCGCGGAGGTCTTCGATCTCGCGGGTTTTCTTGCGCGACGCCGGACGGCTGCCGATGTTCAGCGTCGCAATCTCGGTGATGACGGTCGAGCCCCAGAAATAGTCGGCAAAGCCCTCGGTCTCGTAGACCAGCCCGCGATAGGCCTTGAAGGCCAGCGCCGACAATTGCTCCATCGCCTTCAGATAGTCGTCCGATGGCGCGCTGTGCTTTGGCTGCAGCAGGCTTGCTTCCAGCGTCGCGGCGGCGAGAATTTCCAGATTGTTGCGGCCGACCTCGCTGTTGGAATATTTGCTGGAAATGATTTCGCCCTGCTCGGTGATGCGGATCTGGCCGTTCACCGCGCCGCCCGGCTGCGCGATAATGGCGTCATAGCTCGGGCCGCCGCCACGGCCGACCGAGCCGCCGCGGCCATGGAACAGCCGCAGGCGGACATGGTGGCGTTCGAACACCTCGATCAGGCCGATCTCCGCTTTATAGAGTTCCCAGCCCGACGTGACGAAGCCGCCATCCTTGTTGCTGTCGGAATAGCCGAGCATGACCTCCTGCACCGAGCCACGGCTGTCCACCAGCTTGCGGTAATCGTGAATCGACAGCATCCGGTCCATGATGCCGCTGGAGGCCTGCAGATCCTCGATGGTCTCGAACAGCGGCACGATGTTGATCGAACTGCGGCCCGAGGGATGGATCAGGCCGGCCTCCTTCAGAAGCAGCGCCACCTCCAGCATGTCGGACATCCCCTTGCACATCGAGATGATGCATTGGGGAATCGAGTCTGCGCCAAACTTCGCATGGGCCTCGGCGGCGGCATGGAACAGCGCGAGTTCGCCGAGCGTCTCCTCGCTGTATTTGACGAACGGCGACGTCAGCGGCCGCGAATTACGCAGTTCGCCGGTGAGCAGAGCCACCCGCGCCTCTTCGTTCAGCGCCAGATAGGACATGCCGGGTGTGGCGGCGTCGATCAGTTCGGCGACCGTGCGTTCGTGCACCGCGGAGTTCTGCCTGATGTCGAGGCTCGCGAGGTGGAAGCCGAAGCAATCCACCGCCCGGCGCAACTGCCGCAGTCGGCCGCGCGCGATCACGCCGGAATTGTTCGAGACCAGCGAACGATAGAGAATATCGAGATCGGCCTTGAAGTCCTTTGCGCCGTCATAGGGCGCGGCCTCTCCGACCGGCGGCCGCCTGGTTTCCACATCGAGCTTCAATGCGGTCGCCGCGAGTCGCGCGTAGATACCCGATACCGCGAGCCGATATGGCTCGCCGATCCGGTGCGGCGACGTGTCGGGTGAACGCTCGGCTAGCGCGCGCAGGTCCTTCGAGACATCGGCAAGATGCGCCGCCATCGACAGTTCGCCGCCGAGCAGATGCAGTTCTTCGAGATAGAAGCGCAGTATGCGGCTCGATTGCAGCTTGAAGGTGCCGCGCATCACATCCGCGGTCACGAACGGGTTGCCGTCGCGATCGCCGCCGATCCAGCTTCCCATCCGCAGGAACGAGGCCAGGTCGCCGTGCGCGCCGCCATTGCCGTCGTTCAACCGATCTTCGAGCGCGCAGTGCAGCCGCGGTACCTCGCGCAGGAAGGTGTAGTCGTAGAACGACAGCCCGTTGCCGACTTCGTCGAGCACGGTCAGCTTGGTCCGGCGCAGCAGGTTGGTTTTCCACAGCGTCAGCACCTCACGGCGCAACTGCTCGTCGTCGGCCTCGATCTCCTGCGGCGTCAACTGGACGCGTTCGCGCCGGTCCAGCAGTGCGGCGATCTCCATTTCGCGATCGATGGTGCTCTTGCGGCGCACCTCGGTCGGATGGGCGGTCAGGACCGGACTGACCAGCGCCTCGGCGAAGAACTTCCGCAGATCCGCAGCGCTGAAGCCGGCCGAACGGGCATGCGCCAACGTGCCCGCGAGCGTTCCGGCCGGCGCCCCGCCGGCGGTGGCGCGCGCCCGCATCTGGCGGATGTTGTTCTGGTCCTCGGCGATGTTGGCGAGGTGCGAAAAATAGCTGAAGGCGCGAACGATGCGGACGGTCTGGCCGGGCGACATACTATCGAGGATAGCTTCCAGTTCCCGCCGCGCCTGCTTGTCCTCGTCGCGATGGAACCGGATCGAGGTCTGCCGGATGCGCTCGACCAGGTCGAACACGTCGGCGCCTTCCTGGTCGCGCACGGTATCGCCGAGAATGCGCCCAAGCAGGCGAATATCGGTCCGCAGCCGGGCATCCTCCGCGTCTTCGACGCGATTTGTGCGGATTTCGATCTCGGAAGGCATGGTCTGGGAAGACATTGGCTGGCTACCTCAGAAACTGCCCGGCAGTTCCGAGTGTGCAATTTTTTTGCCGCAGCGCAAGATAAAGATGGAGGCGGTGCAAAATCAGATTTTTCGTCCTGCCCGCTCCCAATAGGGATCGCGCAGCCGGCGCTTGAAGATCTTGCCGGAATCTTCCCGCGGCAGGTTGCCCTGGATTTCGACGTGCTTAGGCACCTTGTAGTCGGCCAACGAGGTCTTGAGCTGGGCCCGGATGGAGGCGATATCGAGCGTCACCCCCGGCTGCGGCTCGACCACCGCCATCAGCGCCTCTCCGAATTCCTCGTCGGGAATGCCGAACACGGCGCAATCATGTACCCCCGGAATGGCGTGCAGCGCCGCCTCGATCTCGGCCGGGTAGATGTTGACGCCGCCCGAAATCACCATGTCGCGCTTGCGGTCGCAGATGAAGACATAGCCATCGGCGTCGATATAGCCGACGTCGCCCGAGGTGATGAACCCCTCGCGATCGATCTCGGAGCGTTTCTCCGGCTTGCTGTGATAGGTGAAGTCGGGATTGCCGACGATGCGCGAATAGATCTCACCAATCTCGCCCTGCGGCAGTTCGCGTCCGTCGTCACCGATGAAGCGCAGCTCCGCGCCGGGCGATATCTTGCCGACGGTGCCGGGCTTCTTCAGCGCGTCCTCGGAATTGGCAAAGGTGACCGCGCCCGATTCGGTCGAGCCGTAAAATTCGTAGATCACCGGTCCCCACCATTCGATCATCGCGCGCTTGACGTCGGCCGGACACGGTGCGGCGGCGTGAATGATGTGACGCAGCGACGACATGTCGTACTTGTTGCGCACGGCCTCCGGCAACTTCATGAGCCGGATGAACATGGTCGGCACCATGAAGATGGTGTCGATCTTCTCAGCCTCGACGATGCGCAGGAATTCCTCCGGCTCGAACCGCGGCAGGATCACCAGCGCGCCACCGAGCCGGCCGGCGCGCAGGCCGAACGAGTTCGGCGCGGAGTGATAGAGCGGCCCCGGCAGCAGCGCGCGGGCATTCGGCTTGAGGCCGTAGATCATCGCCCGCATCCGCTCGGCGTTGGCGCTCTGCTCCGGCGTCGGTGCAAAACGTCGTACGCCCTTGGGGTGGCCCGTGGTGCCCGAGGTGTAGATCATGTTCTGCGGCTGCGGCACCGCCGGCCCGTCGTAGCGCGGGAATTGCTTCAGCCAGGATTCGAAATCGACCGCGAAATCCGGCGTGCCGAGATGATCGGGGTTGATCTTGTAGTTGGCGAGAATTTCCGGCGGCGTCGGCACACTGAGGGCGGTGACGCCTGACGGGATCGCATCGCGCAACTGATGCAGCATGTCGGCATGCGCGATCAGCACCGACGAGCCGGAATCCTTCAACACATAATTGATCTCTTCCGGCTTGAAGTGCCAGTTGACCGGCACGCCATAGGCGCCGAGCCGCATCGCGGCGTAGGCCGCCTCGATGAAGGCGATGTCGTTGCGCATCAGCATGCAGACGCTGTCGCCCTGCTTGACACCGAGCTTCTGCAGGCCGCTGGCGATGCGGTCGACACGCTCGGCGACCTCGTCATGGCTGCGCCGACGCTGGCCGCTGATGATGCCGTGGAAGAGTGGTGAGGTTGTCATTGTCGTATTCCGATCTCGTGCCGGGTATTAAGTAGGGCCTCATGGTGAGGAGCGCGTCTTCGCGCGTCTCGAACCATGGGCCACGGGCCTCATCCTTCGAGACGCGCTACGCGCTCCTCAGGATGAGGGACTAACGTTCAGCCCGCCTCCGCAAACCGTGGCGCGCGCTTTTCCATGTTGGCGCGAACGGCTTCGGTCTGGTTCGGACTGCCCAGCAGCTTCTGTTGCTCGACGGATTCGGCGAGCAGCGCCGGACCGGGATCGACCGACAGCTTGTTGAGCATGCGCTTGCAGGCGCGGATCGCATCGGGGCTCTTGCCGGCGATCTCGCGCGCAAGCTCCAGCGCCGCCGCGCGCGGATCATCGCAGATGCGCGTCGCGAGGCCGTAGCTCATCGCTTCCTGGGCGGAGAAGATGCGGCCGGTATAGGTCAGCTCGCGCAGGATATCGTCGCGCACCAGGCTGGCGAGGATCGGCGTGCCGGCCATGTCGGGCACCAGGCCCCATTTGATTTCCATGATCGACATCCGCGCATCCGGGGTGAGGAAACGCATGTCGGCGCCGAGCGCGAGCTGGAAGCCGCCGCCGAACGCCACACCCTGGATCGCGGCAATCACCGGCACCGGAAGCTGCCGCCAGCCCCACACCGCCTGCTGGGGAAAATTCGCCAGCCCGTGGGTACGCACCGACAGGTCGCGTTTCTCACCGCCAGCTACCCCGTTACCGCCGCTCTCCTTCATCGCAGCGAAGCGTCCCATATCGAGACCGGCGCAGAACGCACGCCCCTCGCCGGACAATACTACCGCTCGCACACCCTTTTCATGCGCCAGCCGCTCCGTAGCGGCCACCAGCGCGTCAAACATCGCGGCATCGAGCGCGTTCATCTTGTCCGCCCGCACCAGTCGGACGTCGGCGATGCCGTCCGAAATCGATATCGAGACGCGTTGCTCCATGAGAATTTTCCTCCGCAGTTTTTCTTTGTTGCCGCTTTACAGAACGGCGTTGTCCGGATTTAGTCAATCGACCAATTAACAGACAATCCCTTTAGGTGGAAACGATGTTCAACGATCAGCTTCTCGCCGGGCGGCGCATTCTCGTGACCGGAGGCGGAACCGGCCTCGGCAAGTCGATGGCCGCGCGCTTTCTCAGCCTTGGTGCCGAGGTTCATATCTGCGGCCGCCGCAAGAGCGTGTGCGACGAGACTGCAACCGAATTGATGGACCTGCACGGCGGACGTGTGGTCAGCCACGGCGTCGACATCCGCAACGCGATGGCCGTCGACGAGATGATCGAGCAGATCTGGACTGCCGCCGGTCCCCTCACCGATCTCATCAACAACGCCGCCGGCAATTTCGTCTCGCGCACGCAGGACCTGACACCGCGCGGCTTCGACGCGATCGCCAATATCGTCATGCACGGCACCTTCTACGTGACGCACGCCGTCGGCCGGCGCTGGATCGCCGACAAGCTGCCCGGCAACGTGGTGTCGATTACCGTGACCTGGGTACGCAACGGTTCGCCCTATGTGGTGCCGTCGGCGATGAGCAAGTCCGCAATCCACGCCATGACGATGTCGCTGGCGATGGAGTGGGGCAAATACGGCATTCGCCTGAACACCATCGCCCCCGGCGAGATTCCGACCGAAGGCATGAGCAAGCGCCTCAATCCCAACGATGCGCCTGGCGCACGTACCATTGCCAGGAATCCGATGGGCCGGGTCGGCTCGATGGAGGAATTGCAGAACCTGGCCGTGTTCCTGATTTCGGGCGGCTGCGACTGGATCAACGGCGAGACCATCGCGATGGACGGCGCGCAGGGACTGGCGACGGGCGGCAATTTCTACGAGTTGCGCGACTGGAGCGACGCCGACTGGAACACGGCGCGCGATTCGATCAAGGCGCAGAACGAAAAGGACCGCGCCGCGCGGGGTTGAGTCACTCCCGTATTGTCTTTGTTGCCGGATGACGCCAAACTCCGCGCAACGAAAATAAGACGCCACGGGAGCGACATGTCCACACAGCAACCGGCCAACCTGGCCGACATGGTGCGCGAGCGCGCCAGGAGCCGCGGCAACGCGCTGGTCTATGAATTCGAAGGGCGCCACACGAGCTTCGCCGAATTCGACATCAAGACCAACCGCGTCGCCAACGCACTGATCGCGCTCGGCGTCAAACCGCGCGAGCGCATCGCCTATCTCGGCAAGAACAGCGACATCTATTTCGAGCTGCTGCTCGGCGCCATGAAGGCCAACGTGGTGATGGCGCCGGTGAACTGGCGCCTCGCCGGTCCCGAGGTCGCCTTCATCGTCGCCGACTGCAAGGCGCCGGTGCTGTTCGTCGGGCCGGAATTCATTGCCCAGGCCCGCAACCTCAAACCGCAATTGCCTGATGTGCGGCACATCATCACCACCGAGGGCGGCGCGCCGGAATGGCAGGATTTTACGGCATGGCGGGATGCCGCCAGCGGCGACGATCCCAAGGTGCCGATCAGCCCGAAGGAGATCGCGATCCAGCTCTATACTTCCGGCACGACAGGCAAGCCCAAGGGCGCGATGCTGTCGCACGCCAACTTCCTCAACCTGGTGCAGACCGGCAACGAGGCCGAGAAGCCCGAATGGAACCGGTGGACCACCAACGACGTCTCGCTGGTGGCGATGCCGATTTTCCACATCGGCGGCAGCGGCTGGGGCGTGATGGGCCTCTATCACGGCGCCAAGGGTGTCATCGCGCGCGAGTTCGATCCGACCAAGGTGCTGGATTTCTTCGAGCAGTCCGGGATCACCAAACTGTTCATGGTGCCGGCCGCGATGCAGTTCGTGGTGCGGCAGCCGCGGGCGCGGCAGGTCGATTTCTCGCGGCTGAAATACATGCTGTACGGCGCTTCGCCGATTCCGGCGGCGCTGTTGAAGGAATGCATCGAGGTCTTCAAATGCGGCTTCGTGCAGATGTACGGCATGACCGAGACGACAGGCACTATCGTCGCCCTCCCGCCCGAGGATCATATCGAGGGACTGGACCGCATGCGCTCGGCCGGCAAGGCGCTGCCCGGCATTGAGCTTGCGATCCTCGACGCCGACGGCAAGCCGCTGCCGCCGGGCGAAGTCGGCGAGATCGCCACCCGCTCCGGCTCCAACATGGTCGGCTACTGGAACCTGCCGGAGGCCACCGCCAAGACGCTCGGCGCCGACGGCTGGCTGCGCACCGGCGATGCCGGCTACATGGACAGTGACGGCTACCTCTATATCCACGACCGCATCAAGGACATGATCATCTCCGGCGGCGAGAACATCTACCCCGCCGAAGTCGAGAGCGCGATCTGCGACCACCCCGATGTCGCCGAAGCCGCCGTGATCGGTATCCCCGACGACAAATGGGGCGAAGCGGTCAAGGCCGTCGTGGTGATGAAGCCGGGCAAGTCCGCGACCGCAACCGACATCATCAACTTCGCCCGCGAGCGCATCGCCGGCTTCAAGACGCCGAAGTCGGTCGACTTCCTCGAAGCGCTGCCGCGCAATCCCTCCGGCAAGATTCTGCGACGGAATTTGCGCGATCCGTATTGGGCGGGCAAGGATCGTCAGGTGAATTGATTTCGTCCGCGCGAAGTGCGCGGCATATCCAGATCGTCGTCCCCGCGAACGCGGGGACCCATACGCCGTGCCATCAATAGTTTTGCGCAGTGTCGGTTGCCTTTGACTTAACTAGCGTGCCTCGCACTCTATCCTGTGGTTATGGGTCCCCGCGTTCGCGGGGACGACATGTTGAGAGTGCTCGCCATCTCTCAATGCTTCCCTGCCCCCATATACCCAAACAGGAATCCCGCCACCTTGCGCTTCTGGATTTCCTCGCTGCCTTCGGTGATGCGGTAGCGGCGGTGGTGGCGGTAGATGTGTTCGAACGGTTTATGGCGTGAATAGCCCATGCCGCCATGTACCTGCATGGCGCGGTCGGCGGCTTCGCAGCACAGGCGGTTGGCCCAGAAGTTACACATCGAGACCTTGTCGGACAGCGTGTGTTCGACCTGGGCCTGGGTGAGCTGGTCCATCTCCCACGCGGTCTTGCGGATCAGAAGCCGCAGCATCTCGGCCTGCGTCGCCAGTTCCACCAGCGGCCACTGGATCGCCTGGTTCTCGGCTAGCGCCTTGCCGAACGGTTTGCGCTCGCGCGCGTACTTCACACTTTCATTGATGCAGTAGACCGCGGCACCCAGTGAACTCGCCGCCTGCCGGATGCGGTTCTCGTGCACAAAGCACTGCGCCAGCGACAGGCCGCGGCCGACCTCGCCGAACAGCGCATCGTCAGGCACGAACACGTCGGTAAAGCTGACACGCGGATGGTCGGTCGGCATGTTGAAGGTCCACATGTACTCCTCGACCTTCACGCCCTCAGCCTTCGCTGGCACCAGCAGGCAGGTGATGCCCCGCGCATCGCCGTCTTCGCCGGACGTGCGGGCAAACAGCGCGCAATGCGTCGCGACATGCATGCCGGTGGTCCACATCTTCTGGCCGTTGACGACCCAGCCCTTGACGTTGTCGCGCGTCGCCGGCACCGCCCTTGTTTCCATGTGGGTCGCATCGGAGCCGTGCTCGGGTTCGGTCAAGCCAAAGGTGATGCGGTATTTGCCGGTGATCGAGCCGTCGATCATCGCCTTCTGCTCGTCGGTACCGTAACGGTCCAGCATGGTCACGATCGGCAGATTGCCGACGATCGAATGCTCGTTCTGCAGGTCGTTGTGCAGGCCGAGGCCCTTCGATGCAAAATGCTCGCGGATCACGGCCATCCAGAGGTTGGAACCGTCCTTGCCGCCGTAGCGCTTCGGGATCGCAAAGCGCAAATAGCCGGCGGCGTCGGCGAGATTCTTGGCCTTGCGCAGCAGCGCTTCCCATTCATGGCGCGGCAGGCCGCCATTGTCGAAATCGGTGCGCGCCCATTCGCGGCGGTGATCGAAGAAGCGGATGTTGTCATCGGCCTCTTCCAGCGGCTTGATCTCGCGTGCGATGAAGCGGTCAAGTTCGTCGAGATAGGCGACGAGGTCGGCGGGTAAGGCGAAATCCAAGGCGGTCTCTCCCGGAACTGTTGATTTTATGATTTGCGTTTAGGCGCTACGGGGCGCTCCTGCTCGGATCGAATAAGGTTGGAATACCCGGCCCAAGTCAAGGACAAGTCAAGCGAGGGAATAACGCTTGGCACGCGCGGGCGCGTTGCGTAATTGGATGGCATCATCAGCCGCGCAGGCGCTAGTATCGCGGCCAATATTCTTTGCTGCAGAAAATCAACACGGGAGCGAACATGGATCTGAAATTCTCCAAGGTCACGCGCAAGGGACCGATCACGATCATCACACTGTCGCGCCCCGAAGTGTACAACGCGCTGCATATCGACGCGCATTTCGAGCTCAACAAGGTGTTCGACGATTTCTCGGCCGATCCCGACCAGTGGGTCGCGATCGTCACCGGCGCCGGCGATAAGGCGTTCTGCGCCGGCAACGACCTGAAATGGCAGGCCGCGGGCGGCAAGCGCGGCTGGGACAAGGGCGGCTTCGCCGGCCTCACCTCGCGCTTCGACTGCGACAAGCCGATCATCGCCGCCGTCAACGGCGTGGCGATGGGCGGCGGCTTTGAAATCGCGCTGGCCTGCGACCTCATCATCGCTTCCGACAACGCCACCTTCGCGCTGCCCGAGCCGCGCGTCGGCCTCGCCGCTTTGGCCGGTGGCGTGCACCGGCTGCCGCGCCAGATCGGCCTGAAGCGCGCCATGGGCATGATCCTGACCGCGCGCCACGTTTCGGCCAAGGAGGGGCTCGAACTCGGCTTCGTCAACGAAGTGGTTCCGCAGGCCGAACTGATGGCGGCCGCCGAGCGCTGGGCCGAGACCATCTGCAAGAATTCGCCGATGTCGATCCGCGCCTCCAAGCAGGCGATCCAGAAGGGCCTGGAAGTTTCGCTGGAACAGGCGATTGCCGAGCAGCGCGAATACCCCGCGGTGAAGGCGATGGCGGCCTCGCAGGACTACATCGAGGGGCCGAAGGCGTTTTCGGAGAAGCGCCCGCCGAAGTGGCTGGGGCGTTAATCGTACTTGCTCCGTCATGGCCGGGCTTAACCCGGCCATCCACGTCTTTGCCTCGGCAAGTAAGTCGTGGATGCCCGGGACAAGCCCGGGCATGACGATAGAGTTGTGATCGTCCTACTTCTTCCCCAGCTCCCGCTTGTACGACCCGTAGTTCGGCTGATCGACCGCGAGCTTGTCCATCGTGGTCTGCCACAAATGCTCGGCCAATCCCGGCGTCTGCAGATCGACCTCGCCCTTTGCAATTTTGTCCGACAGCGCGCGATTGAGTTCGATCAGCGGGCCGTCGGTACCCAGCAGCTGCTTCAGCCTGATGTGCTCGGCCGCATCGCCGCTGTCCGCCAGTGTCAGTTGCCGCGTGACGAGATCGAGCGCGTTGATGCCGACGCGGAGCTTGAAGGCGTTGTGGCCCTTGATCGCGGGCGTGATTTCGTTGCGCAGGAAATCGGCAACCGCCTTGATCAGTTCGATGGGTGTCGGTTCGTCCTGCATTTTCATTTCCCCCGCGGGGCTAGCAATCTAAGCAAATCGATTTCGGTTTCCGACGAGCGCCGCCCGATCATGGCACGCTCCATCGAATGATCCGGCCCTGAGCGAAACCGCTGCATCATGCCGCAGCACATGATGCCCCAGCGCAGCGTGCCCATCACTTCCCAGAACATCACGCGCTCCGGATCGGCCTTGCGGCCGGTTTCCTCATAGCCCGCGAACAGGTCCTCGCGCGAACCGAAGCCGCCGACCGGTTTGTCGATCTCGCCGAAGCGCCAGGAATTGACGCAGATCCAACCCAGGTCCTCCATCGGATCGCCGAAATGCGCGAGCTCCCAGTCAAGCACCGCGCGGACGCCGTCGGGACCGATGATGAGATTGCCGTTGCGGAAATCGCCATGCACCAGCGTCACCTCTTTCGATGGCCCGGGATCGCGCGCACGCAGCCAGCGCAAGGCCAGTTCGAACACCGGCCGCGGCCAGCCGAAACTGCGGTATTCCCGTTCGAGATCGGCGATCTCCCTGGTCGCCGTCATCTCGCGCAGCTTCGGCAGTTTCGCCGCCGGCAGTCCATGAATGCCGGCCACGACCTTGCCGAGTTGCCGCGCCAGCAGCGGCCGCGCCTTGTCAAATTCCTCATCGCGCAGAATCTTGCGCGCGATGGTTTCGCCCTCGATCCGCTGCATGATGAAGCCGGTTCCGAGTTCGTCTTCGGGAACAAGCACATGCATCACGCGCGGCGACGGCAGGCCGGCGTCATGCGCGAGTTGCATCAACGTCGCCTCGGCGTCGAGCCCGGCGGCGCGCCCCGGCGAGGCGCCATAGCCCGGCGGCGCGCGACGCAGGATCGCGCCTGAGGTGCCGCCCGCATGGACGATGTCGAAGCTCCAGGTCTCCTGGCTGGCGCCGCCGGAGAGTTTTGCGGCGCCAGTGACGCCGGTCGCCCCCGGATACCAGGAGGCGACGCAGCGTCCGAGTTGCTGTTCGATCATGTTCTCTGGATCATTTGCCTTAAATCATTTTCCTCGGAACTTGGCGGGGCGCTTTTCGAGGAAGGCGGTCACGCCTTCCTTGAAGTCTTCCGCGGAACCCGCGATGCGCTGCGATTCGAATTCGAGGTTGAGCTGTTCCTCGTAGGAATTTTCCGGGCTGTCCCAATAGAGTTTTCGGATCAGCGACAGCGCGATCGTCGGCCCGTTCGCCAGATCATGCGCCAGCTTCATGGTCTCTTCCATCAGCGTGGCGTCGTCATGGACGCGGTTGACGAGGCCCCATTCCAGCGCCTTTTCGGCCGGCAGCCGTTCGCCCATCAGCGACAGTTCGACCGATCGCGCCTTGCCGATCATGCGCGGCAACAGCCAGGTCGAGCCGCAATCCGGCACCAGGCCGATGCGGCGGAACGCCTGCAGGAAATAGGACGAGCGCGCGCACAGGATCATGTCGCCCATCAGCGCGAAACTCATGCCGGCGCCGGCGGCCGGACCGTTGACCGCGGTCACGATCGGGCAATGCAGGTTGCGCAGGCGGCGCAGGAACGGGTGGAACGCGGTTTCCAGCGCGGCGCCGGCATTGACCTTGCCGGGCTTGGCGTTGCTGCGGCCCTGCAGGTTGGCGCCGGTGCAGAACGCGCGGCCGGCGCCCGTGATGACAAGGCAGCGCACCTCGGCGCGCTTCTCTTCGATCGCATCCAGCGCCTCGGCGAGGCCGCCCAGCATGTCGATCGAGACCGCGTTCATGACCTCCTGATGGTCGAGCTTAAGGATGGCCACCGAACCATCGAAATCGAGCGTGACGTGCTTGAACTGCATTGTTTCCTCGTGAGTTGTGTTTACGCGCTATTTTTGTGCGCGATGGCAGATTTGATGTCTCGACCCATATTTGATTTTCCGGACGGCCTTGTCCATGGTTGCCCTTGAACGTCTATCCATCATCGGACGCGTATCTAAAACGCGCCGCACCAAATGGAAACACCCAAAGGATACCAATATGAGCATCTTCGACCTCACCGGCCGCACCGCGGTCATCACCGGAGGAAATGGCGGCATCGGCCTCGGCATCGCGCAGGCGCTGCACGCCGAAGGCTGCAACGTCTCGATCTGGGGCCGCAACGCCGGCAAGAACAAGAACGCGGCGGCCAGCATGGCTTCCGGTAAAGGCAAGGTCCACACGCAGATCTGCGACGTCTCCGATCCCGCGTCGGTGAAGGCCGCGATGAAGGCCACGCTGGATACATTCGGCCGGGTCGACGGCTGCTTTGCCAATGCCGGCATCGGCGGCGGCGGACGGCGCGCCTTCATCGACCGCACCGAGGAAGAGTGGCGCAAGATGTTCGCAACCAATCTCGACGGCGTGTTTCATGTGTTCCAGGCCGCCGCCCGCCACATGACCGAGCGCGCGGAGGCCGGCGACAAGTTCGGCCGGCTGGTCGCAACCTCCAGCCTCGCGTCGCTGTTCGGCACCGCGCGCAACGAGCACTACGCCGGCACCAAGGCCGCGTTGAATGCGCTGTGCCGCGCGCTCGCCGTCGAGCTGGCGCGCTACGGCGTCACCGCCAATGCGATCCTGCCGGGCTGGATCAAGAGCGACATGACCGCCAACATCATGGCCAACGACAAATTCGTCGCCAACGTAATGCCGCGCATCCCGGTGCGCCGCTTCGGCGAGCCCACGGATTTCGGCGGCATCGCGGTCTACATCATGAGCAAGGCATCGTCGTATCATACGGCGGATACTTTTGTGATCGACGGTGGGTACACGGCGTTTTGAGGTTGGTTGCACTTCGTAGGGTGGGCAAAGGCGCTCTTGCGCCGTGCCCACCATTTGCGTGCCGCGTGTTCTGCATGGTGGGCACGCTACGCTTTGCCCACGCTACGAAGCCGACGCCGTCATTGCGAGCCAACGGGTCGCGCAAATGCGCGCCCGATGACAGGCTCCGCGAAGCAATCCATCGCGCGGCTCTTCCTGTTTCACCCTCCCCTGGAGGGGGAGGGTCGGCACGGATCGAGCGAAGCGAGATCCGTGCCGGGGTGGGGTGATCTCTCCACTCGGGCACTGTTTGCGAGGAGAGACCGTCACCCCACCCCGCCGCTTCGCGTCGACCCTCCCCCTCCAGGGGAGGGTAAGCGAGAGCATTCTCGCGGCGCTTTGCGCCCGGAGTTTTGCTGGAAACCTTACCCTCCAAAACGGAGGGCGCAGGGAAGACCGGGTGCGCGCCGCACCCGCGGTCTTGCGTGCCATGTGCATCAACAAAGGCGCGCACGAGCATACAGGTTCAGCGGAAACACTCCGGCCTTCCCCGCGCAATGGCTTTAAGGCTTATAAGAGCTCGCCCTGGTGACCGGCTTTCTTGCCACCATCGGCCGCTACTTGATGACGAACTGGTGCGGCCTGAACAGCCGCCCCTTTTCGACCATCAGCACGACGCCGAGCGCGGCCAGTGTGCAGAGAAAGAAGCCGGTCGTGAACGGCACCAGCGTGCCGTCATAGTCCTGGCCGATGGTAGCGCCGATACCGATGCCGAGCAGCGTCGTGATCGAACCGTACAGCGACGACGCGGTGCCGGCGATATGGCCCTGCGGCTCCATCGCGAGCGCGGTGAAGTTCGCCATCATCAGGCCGAAGGCGAACATCATCAGCGCCGCCAGCGGCATGAACAGTCCGAGCGGCAGCATGTGCAGTCTGGTCGCCGCGAACATGGTCCCGGCCACGGCCACGAAAATCACCAGCGCGGTATGCGACATCACGCGCATGCCGACCCGGCCGACAATCTTGGCGTTGAGAAAGCCTGCGATGGCGACGCCGACCGCGATGGCCGCGAAGGCCAGCGGGAAATAATGTCCGAGATGATAGATCTCGGTAAAAATCTGCTGCGACGAGAATACGAACGCAAACAGCGAGCCCATCACGCCACCGGCGGCGAGTGCATAGCCGAAGGTCTGGCGGTTGGTGACGGTCTGGCGGAATGCGCCCAGCACATCGCGAATGGCGATCGATTTGCGTTCGGAAACCGGCAGCGTCTCCGGCATCCGCAGCGCGCTCCAGATCAGGGCCGCCACGCCATACAGCATCAGCACGATGAAGATGCCGCGCCATTGCGCCAGCAGCATCACCGCCTGGCCGAACGAAGGCGCAATGACGGGAACGGCGATGAACACCATCATCGCCAGCGACATCACGCTCGCCATTTTGCGACCGGCATAGCAGTCGCGCACGATCGAGACCGCGATGACCCGGGTGGCCGATGTTCCCAACCCCTGCAGCGCGCGCGCCAGCAGCAGGGTCTCGAACGAGGGTGCGGCGATCGCGAGCAGGCTCGCAATGCAATAGACCGCCATGCCGCCGAGCAGCACCGGGCGGCGGCCGAAGCGGTCGGACAGCGGTCCCATCACGAACTGGCCGACGCCGAAGCCGAGCAGGAAGATCGACAGCACCATCTGCGGACGGTTGGCAACTTCGAGGTGGAACGCCGAGCCGATGTTCGGCAATGCCGGCAGCATCATGTCCATCGCCAGCGGATTGAGTGCCATGATCGAGGCGATGACGACGACGAATTCGGGAAAGCCCATCGGGCGGTGGCCTGAGGATACCCAGGCGTCGGCATTGATATCGGACACTTAAATTCCTTTGCGAGTCGGCCTCCGTTGTACGATTTTTGCTGCATTGCACAAGCGCCGTTCGGGAATGGCAGCCCGACGAAAACTGCTTGGTCAACAAGGTGTTACCGTCATATTGCCGTTGCTTCAGGCGGTTTGCCCTGCTTGCAGGCAAAATCCGACAACGTGGGATGCAGGCCCCCGCCAGGGGCAGCGCGGGAGCAAAATCTGCTACGCCTCGCGCTTCCGAAAGCCGATCGGTGCTGTTAGCGTCGAATTGCGGCGCCGCTGAAGGGCCGTTTACCCGGCCAACCCTAAACGTCCGGGATAACTTAGGGATACTTGGGGAGGAGACCGAAGAATGTTTTCGCATGTCATGATCGGCACCAACGACCTGGAAAAGGCCAAGACGTTTTATGACGCGCTGCTCGGCACGCTCGACGTCCGGCCCGCCAAGGTGGACCGCCACCGTATTTTCTACTTCACCAAAACAGGCACGTTTTCGGTGTCGAAGCCGATCAACGGCGAGCCCGCGACCTGTGCCAATGGCGGCACTATCGGCTTTGCCGCCAACTCGCCCGAGCAGGCCGACGCCTGGCACGCGGCCGGTGTCGCCCATGGCGCGACGCCTTGCGAGGATCCGCCCGGCGTGCGCGAAGGTCCCGCGGGCAAACTCTATCTCGCCTACCTGCGCGATCCCGACGGCAACAAGATCTGCGCGATGCACCGGATGGTGTGAGAAGAGAATCGTGGAGTCGTAGGGTGGGTCAGGCGGATGCCGTAACCCACCTCTTCTCTGCCCGCGCAAAAAAAGGTGGGTTACGCTTCGCTAACCCACCCTTGTAATAGCGCAATCAGTTATCGTCGGCTTGTTCCGTGAGGAATGGCCTGCCGCGGTTTGCACCCCGCGGCAGGCCGCTGGCGATCGGATCGAACCCACCCAGAGCAGTTTGTGGCTGCCCCGTAGCTTGATCGCGTCAGCACCTTCATCGGACCCGGATGGTTGCCGGAACAACTTGGTTCGCTTCACAAGGCAGGGTCGAGGAAGATGACAAAGTCTAACATAACGACGGCTGGAATCGATACGTCCAAAGCTAAACTCGATATCGCGGTTCACGACCGGGCCGAACGTTGGCAGGTCACCAACGATTTAGCTGGCTGGCGGTCCCTTGTGGCTAGCCTCGCCAAGTCCGGCGTGACGCGTGTCGGCATCGAAGCGACGGGCGGCTATGAACGCGGCGTGGTAGAGCATCTGCGGGCGGCAGGCTTTATCGTGCTGTTGCTGCAGCCACTACAGGTCAAAGCCTTCGGCCGGGTACATTTGCGCCGTGCCAAGAATGATGCACTCGACGCGATATTGATCGCAGCCTGCGCTGCAGCGGTTGATCCACCGGAGATCGCACCGGATCCGCGGTTGACGGAATTGGCCGATTATCTGACCTTCCTCGAGCAGATCGAGGAAGACATCAAGCGGTTCAAGAACCGGCTCGAGCACATTGACGAGCCTGCGCTGCGGCGCATCGTCAACAGCGATATAGCCCGGCTGAAAGCACGCAAGGCGGCGCAGATACGCGACATTGCCAAGCGTCTTCGCGGCCACGGCGATCTGGCCAAGCGGCTAAAGCTGGTGCTGAGCATTCCAGGTATCGGCGAACGCACAGCGCTGGCGATCGTCATCCGCATGCCCGAGCTCGGTTGCGTCAGCCGTGAAGAAGCCGCAGCCTTGGCCGGGCTGGCTCCGTTCGCCGCCGATAGCGGACAGCACAGAGGTCAGCGCAAAATCGCTGGAGGCCGCAGCCGGCTGCGGCGCTCACTGTTTGCCGCAGCCCTCCCGGCGGCCTTCCGATGGAACAAGGCTCTGGTTGCCCTCTATGGCCGCCTCACTGCAAAGGGCAAAGCCCACAACGCAGCGCTAATCGCCTGCGCGCGAAAGCTCCTCATCTACGCAAATACCGTCGTCCAGCGCGGCACCCCGTGGACTGAAAATGCCGCTTAGCTTTAATGGTTGCTACAGACCACGGATAGTTCCCGGCAATCTGCAAGCTTTCGCAAATTTAATGCTGCGCAAAACACATCCAGATCTGCTGCCCCGCGTTAAACACCATATCTTGAAATCAATTGATTTGGGACGGAGACGATGAGGCGCGGATTAACGGTTCTGGCGTGCCTGTGCACCGTGGTCGGCGCGCAATACTTTGCCATCAGCAAATGGGGTATTCGGCACGAGTCCATTGACCTGTTCGACGCGGCGCGACAGCGGCCGGTCTCGGTCGATGTCGCCGTGCGCCGGGATTACGAGTGGAAGGCCGATGCCGGCTACTGGAAGCTTCCGGTCGCCATCATCTCGAACGGCAACACCGTCAAGAACACCGAGTATTCGTTTCTGGCCAACGTGTTCGCGGCCCGCGGCTACATGGTCGTCAGCATCCAGCAGGATAACCCAGGCGATCCGCCGCTGGTGACCAAGGTGGGCCAGCCCTATGTCGGCCGGCTCGACGTCTACAAGAAGGGTGAAGCCAACATCCTGTTTGCGATCGATCAGCTCAAGAAGCGCGATCCGAACGCGAATTACGATCAGCTGACGCTGGTCGGCCACTCGAACGGCGGCGACACCGCGATGTATTTTGCCAAGCAGCATCCGGACCTGACGGCCAAGGTCGTCACGCTGGACAATCTGCGCGTGCCCTTCGTGCTCAACGACAGGATGAAGATCTTGTCGTTCCGCTCGGATGATCCGCACTTCCAGACCGATCCCGGCGTGCTGCCGACGCCCGCGCAGGCCAAGGCTGACGGCATCGACATCGTACACACCAAATATCAGCACACCTGGATGAGCGATCGTGGCCCGGAGAACGCCAAGGAAGCGATCCAGTCCGCGCTCGACGCGTTCCTCGGCGACAGCACGGTCAGCGATCTCCGGCCGGTCGATACCAGCAACCTGATCGGCTTCAACAAGGGAATGCCGCTGCCGTAGTTCGGCGGTGGAATTGCTACTCACCCGAAGAATCGTAGGGTGGGTTAGCCGAAGGCGTAACCCACCTCTTCTCTTTCCAACATCTCACGACAAAATGGTGGGTTACGCTGCGCTAACCCACCCTACGCTGCTGTTCTTCGAACGCTCAGGCCGCTTTCTTCGATGGCGCGTCGCCGTCGAGAAAGCCGGTCAGACGGCTGCGGATCAGTTGCTCCGCTTCCGTCATGATGCGATCGATCAGTTCCTTGACGGTTGGAATGTCATGGATCAATCCGGCGACCATGCCGCAGCTCCAGGCACCGGCATCCATCTGGCCGTCGATCATGACCTTCGGATAGACGCCCGCGACCTGGTCGTGAATGTCGTCGATCTTCAGCTTGGCGCCCTTTTCGCGCTCGATCTCGAGCAAATGGTCGACGGCGGGGTTCTTCAACACCCGTTCGGTATTGCGGATCGCGCGCATGATCAACCGCGTGTCGAGCTCGGACGCCGCCACCAGCGCCTTCTTGACGTTGTCGTGGATCGGCGCCTCCTTGGTGGCCATGAAGCGCGTGCCCATGTTCATGCCCTGCGCACCCATCGCAAGTGCCGCGACCAGGCTGCGTGCATCGGCCATGCCGCCCGACGCCACGAACGGGATCTTCAATTCATCCGCGGCGCGCGGCAGCAGGATCATGTTCGGGATGTCGTCTTCGCCGGGGTGACCGCCGCATTCGAAACCGTCGACGCTGACGGCGTCACAGCCGATCTGCTCGGCCTTGAGCGAGTGACGGACCGAGGTGCATTTGTGAATGACCTTGATGCCGGCAGCCTTCAGCGCCGGCATGTACTGCTCGGGGCTGCGGCCGGCGGTTTCGACCGCCTTGATCCCGCCCTCCTTGATCGCGGCGATATATTCCGGATAGGGCGGCGTGGTGAACGCGGGCAGAAAGGTCAGGTTCACGCCGAACGGCTTGTCGGTCATGTCGTGACACTTGGCAATTTCCTTGGCGAGCAATTCGGGGGTGCGCTGCGTCAACCCGGTGATGATGCCGAGGCCGCCGGCATTGGCGACCGCGGCGGCGAGCTCGGCGAAGCCGACATAGTGCATTCCACCCTGAATGATCGGATGCTTGATGTTGAACAATTCGGTGATGGCCGTCTTCATCAAAAATCTCTCCCGTTGCAGTTTCTGTTGTCAGCATCGCTTCACAGCCGACCCTTCATGCGCCAGCCGGTCGGCGAGGGCCAGGTTCCGCGCACGGCGCGGGCGATGTTTTTTGGATCGTTCCCGATGCGTTCAGCGGCCGTCCGGAAGCCTCGTTTGACCGGGATCGGCAGTGATATTCCCCCAGGAGAAAAATGCGCCGCGGCGCAAGCTTGTACAAGCCCCTCCCCGGCGTCTACATTGCGGCCAACGAGCCAAGCGCGCGCCCGCAGACAAACGATCTGCGCAAATGGGAGGAATAATCCATGAAACACGCCTATATCCCGCGAACCACGACCTACAACCTCAATCCCGGCGAGGAACTGAACGATCTGCGCATGTCGGAGGAGGTTCGTCCGCTGTACGAACACGTCAAGAAATTCATCCGCGAAACCGTCGACCCGATGTCGGTCGAATTCATCAAGCTCGGCGAAGGCAAGAAGGACCGCTGGAGCTTTACGCCGGAGCAGCTTGCGGTGCTGCAGAAGGCCAAGGACAAGGCGAAGGAAGTAGGCCTCTGGAACTTCTTCCTGCCCGACGACGAGACCGGCCAGGGCCTGAAAAACCTCGACTACGCCTATATCGCGGTCGAGCTTGCGAAGAATCCAATGGCCTCCGAGACCATGAACTGCTCGGCACCCGATACCGGCAACATGGAAGTGCTAGAGCGCGTCGGCACCAAGGCGCAGAAGGAGGAGTGGCTGAAGCCGCTGTTGGCCGGCGAGATCCGCTCGGCCTACGCGATGACCGAACCCAATGTCGCCTCGTCGGATGCCAAGAACATTTCGACCTCGGCAAAACTGGTCGGCGATGAGTGGGTCATCAACGGCGAGAAGTATTACATCTCCGGCGCCGGCGACCCGCGCTGCAAGATCATGATCGTGATGGTGAAGACCAACCCGGACGCGCCGCCGAGCAAGCAGCAGTCGCAGATCCTGGTGCCGATCGACACCCCCGGCGTCGAGATTTTGGGCCCGATGCACGTGTTCGGCCACGACCACGCGCCGCGCGGCCACATGCACCTGCGCTTCAACAATTGCCGGGTGCCGAAGGAAAACATGCTGCTCGGCGAAGGCCGCGGCTTTGAAATCTCGCAGGTCCGGCTCGGACCGGGCCGCATCCATCACTGCATGCGCACCATCGGCAAGGCGGAGAAGGCGCTCGACCTGATGGTGTCGCGCGGCCTCACCCGCGAAGCCTTCGGCAAGAAGATCGCCCATCTCGGCGGCAACCTGCAGATCATCGCGCAGGCGCGCTGCGAGATCGAGGCGATGCGGTTGATGGTGCTGAAGGCGGCGAAGGCCATGGACGTGCTCGGCAACAAGGAAGCGCGGATCTGGGTCAGCATGGTCAAGGCCATGGTGCCGGAACGCACCTGCAAGATCATCGACCAGGCGATCCAGATGCACGGCGCCACCGGCATTTCGCAATGGAGCCCGCTCGGCGAGATGTACCAGGACGTCCGCCATCTGCGCTTCGCCGACGGTCCGGATGAAGTGCACTGGATGGTGGTCGGCCGCCATGAACTGAGCATGCCGTAGGCTCAACATTCGTCATGCCCGGCCTTGTGCCGGGCATCCACGTCTTTTGTCCCCGCAAGCAAGACGTGGATGGCCGGGACGTAGGCGGAAGTGTGCCGACCACCCGACGCGGAGCCCCCCATGCAATACACTCCGTCCGATCTAAAGCCCCGCGAGCGCTACAAGATGCTGGCGTCGTTCGTGCTGCCGCGGCCGATCGCGTGGGTGACGACGACGGGTCCGACCGGCGTGGTCAACGCGGCGCCGTTCAGTTTCTTCAACGTGTTCTGCGAGGATCCGCCGCTCTGCATGTTCGCCGCCAACCGGCGCACCGACGGCCGCGCCAAGGACACGCAGATCAACATCGAACGAACAGGCGAATTCGTGGTCAACATGACCGACGAGCCGCTGGCGCACGCGATGCACGAAAGCAGCGGCGACTTTCCCCCTGACATCGGCGAGCCGGATTATCTCAATCTGAAACTGGCGCCCTCGACCAGGATCGCGGTGCCGCGGCTCGCCGACGCGCCGTTTGCGATGGAGTGCAAGACCTGGAAGACCATCGACGTCAACGGCGACCGCATTCTGATCATGGGCGAAGGCATCCAGTTCCACATCCGCGACGACCTGTGGGACCACGACGCCATGCGCGTGCACATGGAACGCTATCACCCGATCGGCCGCATGTTCGCCGACCGCTATTGCCGCACCGACGACCGCGTGGTGTTTCCGCCGGCCGCGGGCGCGAATAAGGCCCCGGCTTGAACCCGCGGGAACAGGAGCCATCATGAGCAGCGATTTCCGTGACAACGAGGAACGCCACCGGTTCGAACTGGATGTCGAGGGATCGACCGCCTTCGTCAGCTACCGGAAAACCCCGGATACGATCACGCTGGTTCATACCGTGGTGCCGCCGGAGCTCGGCGGCAAGGGCGTCGGCTCCAGACTCGCCCGCGCCACGCTCGACGCGGTGCGGGCGCAGGGGCGCAAGCTCATCGTCGAATGCGAGTTCATCCGCGGCTACATGTCGAAGCACCCCGAAGATAACGACCTGCTGGCCTAGCGCTACGGGATGGGTTGAACCAGGCGAAACAATCCTACATCAAACCGCCCCCGGCCGGTGCGCGCGCAGGAATGAGCGGATCTGGCGCACCGCGAGCGGAATTCGCTCCTTCGGCTCCTTCCACGGAAACAGGCTGACTTCCGCGTTCGGCGCCAGCATCGCGGTCTCCATCGCGACGTCATAGGGATGCGCCGGGACGTCATCGGGCAGAACCAGCACCGGCGTGTGGCAGTTGCGGACGAAATCCCGAGTCACGGTGAAGACGAAGTCGGGATCGTTGCGGTACATTTTGGTCAGGAATTTTTCGGCCTGCTCCATCGTCAGATCAGGCCGTTGCGCAATCAACTGCGGCGCCCAGCCCTTGATGTTGTTCTGGTAGAACAGGTCGCGCATTTCGGGACGCGAGCCCGAAGGCTGCACCAGCACGCCGGCGACAACGCGGTCCGGCGCCCGCTTGAGCAGATTCCAGATCAGCGGGCCGCCGATGCAGAAACCCAGCACCATGAACTTGTCGATGCCGAGGTGATCCATCAGCGCCAATTGGTCGTCAGTATGGGAGTCCCAGGGCCGGTCGATCTCGAGCGGGCCGGTCGATTTGCCGGGAGGCGCGTTGCGCAGGTCGAAGGCGACGCAGCGGTGCTCGGCCTTGAACTCCGCCATGGCGTTGAACGGCGGATAGGCGCCGATGATGCCGTCAATGGTCGAGTTCAACCCTCCGCCCGCGATCAGCAGCAGCGGGAAGCCGGACCCGGCCTCCAGATAGTGAATGCGAACGGCGCCGTTTTCGAAAAAGCCCATAGCGGATTCTTCCCTGCTTGTTTTTGTTTTTCGGGGCTCCGACTTGTAGTCCCCGTGGAGCGCCCCCACCCCAGCCCTCCCCCGCAAGCGGGAGAGGGAGCAGAGCACGTCACTTGGCAAACACCTTAGTCGACAAGACAGACGTTGGCCAACAAGACGGTCGTTGTTGAAACCATCTCGTTCGGCGAATGCCGAAGCTCCCCCTCTCCCGCTTGCGGGGGAGGGTTGGGGTGGGGGTGCCTCTGCGCATTCGGACTCGCGGAGAGTCCCCCTCACCCGAAGCCTTCGCGCCGTAGCCGAGGCTTCGCCTCGGCGTCTTCAAGTACGGCCGCCGAAGGCGGCCTATGCTCTCACCGCAAGCGGGGCGAGGTAAGAAAGCCCGTTCACGCCTTGGCGGCGGCGGGCTCTAACTTGTCCTGCGTCTTGGTGTCGAAATCGGACGCATCATGGCGCTCGTGCAACTGGCTGGCGGGATCGCCGAACGGGCGGTTGACCATGCGGCCGCGCTGCACCGCCGGGCGTTTGGCAATCGCGTCGGTCCAGCGCTGCACGTTCTTGTAGTCGTCGACGGAAAGAAATTCGCCGGCGCCATACAGCAGACCCTTGGCGAGACTGCCGTACCAGGGCCAGGTCGCCATGTCCGCGATGGTGTATTCGTTGCCTGCGAGATATTCGTGATCGGCGAAATGGCGGTCGAGCACGTCGAGCTGACGCTTCACCTCCATGGCGTAGCGGTCGATCGCGTATTCGATCTTGGTCGGCGCGTAGGCATAGAAATGACCAAAGCCGCCGCCGAGAAACGGCGCGCTGCCCATCTGCCAGAACAGCCACGACAGGCATTCGGCACGGGCCTGGCCGCTGGTCGGCAGGAACGCGCCGAATTTTTCGGCAAGATGCACCAGGATGGCGCCGGACTCGAACAGCCGGATCGGCGTCGGTCCGCTGCGGTCCATCAGCGCCGGGATCTTCGAGTTCGGATTGACCGACACGAACCCGCTGCCGAACTGGTTGCCGTCGATCCGGATCAGCCAGGCATCGTATTCGGCGCCGCTAAAGCCCGCCGCCAGCAGCTCCTCGAACATCACGGTGACCTTGACGCCGTTCGGCGTCGCCAGCGAATAGAGCTGGAACGGATGCTTGCCGACCGGCAGCTCCTTGTCATGCGTGGGACCTGCGATCGGGCGGTTGATGCTGGCGAAGCGGCCGCCGCTCCCCTTGTTCCAGGTCCAGACTTTGGGCGGAGTATACTCGGACGGGTCGGTGACGGGGGCGTCGGTCATTGTTTTTGGCTCCAGGCTCTTTCGGCCGTGTCTGGGAATAGACGATCCTGCCGCAAGGCGGAATTATGTTGCGTGTGCGGGGCGCACAAGAGGGAGGCACCGTCGCCGGACAAATCGTTGTGGCGGCCGGCGCAGTCTCCATGTTACGGTTTCGTCCAAGCACCGCAACAAAAACAATAAAGCGGGCAAACATCAGGGGAGAGATGCACCATGCTGCGAGGCAAGTGGTTAGCCGTGTTCTCTGGAATCGTGATGGCGATCGCAAGCTGCGGTCATGCCAGCGCCCAAGCCACCATCAAGGTCGCCTACACCGACCCGCTTTCAGGACCTTTCGCCCAGGTCGGCGACGCCAACCTGAAGCAGATGCAATACATCATCGACTACATCAATTCGAAGGGCGGCGCGCTCGGCAAGAAGTTCGAGCTGGTGCCGTTCGACAACAAGTCGCAGCCTTCGGACGCGCTGATCGCGCTGAAGAGCGCCACCGACCAGAACATGCCCTTCATCATGCAGTGCAGCGGCTCCAACATCGCCGCCGCCCTGATCGATGCGACCAACAAGCACAACGAGCGCAACCCCGATAACCGCATCATCTACCTGAACTGCGGTGCGGTGGCGCCGGAGCTCACCAACGAGCAGTGCAGCTTCTGGCATTTCCGCTTCGACCTGCACGCCGGCATGAAGGCCGAGGTGATGGTCCGCGCGTTGCCGAAGGACACCACCAAGGTCTACCTGATCAACCAGGATTACCTGTTCGGACAATCGGTGCAGCGCGAGGTGAAGAACTACCTCACCAAGCTCAGACCCGACGTCCAGGTCGTCGGTGACGAACTGATCCCGCTCGGCAAGATCAAGGACTTCTCGCCCTACATCACCAAGATCAAGGCCTCGGGCGCGCAGGCGCTGCTGACCGGCAACTGGGGCCCGGACATGAACCTCCTGATCAAGGCCGGCGTCGATGCCGGCGCCGACCTGCACTACTACACCTTCTATGCGCATCTTGCCGGCGGCCCGACCGCGATCGGCGCCGGCGGTGACAACCGCGTGCTGGCGGTGATGTCGTTCGGCGAAAACGTGGCGCCCGCCATCGGCAACAAGGAAGCCGAAGCCTTTGCCGAAGGTTTTCGCGAAAAGCACAAGTTCGACTTCTCCGCCGCCGGCTTCCGCACCATCTTCGAATACCTGCAGGCGGCCGTGAACAAGGCGGGCTCGGTCGATGCGACCAAGATCGCAACCGCGATGGAAGACCTGTCGCTCAAGGACTTCCTCGGCTTCGATACCAAGATGCGCAAGGATGATCACCAGATCATCAGCGAGTACTTCGTCGGTACCTTCAAGAAGGGCGTGAAATACGACGCCGAAGGCACCGGCCTCGGCTGGGAGAACACGGCGACCATCCTCGCCAAGGATATCGACCAGCCCAACACCTGCAAGATGAAGCGCCCGAGCGGAGCCTGACCGACATACCAGCCGCCCGCTTCCATGATGGAAGCGGGCGTCGCGCTTTGCGGGTGGGCCCTGTGTGATGGAAGTCTTTGTCGTCTCGCTTTTGAATGGCCTCGTTTACGGCATGCTGTTGTTCATGCTCGCGAGCGGGCTGACGCTCATCCTCAGCATGATGGGCGTGCTCAACTTCGCGCATGCCAGCGCCTACATGCTCGGCGCGTATTTCGCCTACACGATCAGCGTCTATATCGGCTTCTGGCCGGCGCTGGTCATCGCCCCCCTGCTCTGCGGACTGATCGGCGCCGGCATCGAAATGTTCGGGCTGCGGCGCGTCCACCGCAACGGCCACATCGCCGAACTGCTGTTCACCTTCGGTCTCGCGCTGCTGATTGAAAAGGGCGTGCAGATGACCTGGGGCCTGCTGCCGGTGCCCTACCGGGTGCCGGAGCTGCTGGATTTCCCGCTGTTCAGGGTCTACGGCACGCAATTCCCGGCCTACCGCGCCTTTATGTTGGTGATATCCGCGCTGATGTTCGGCGCGATCTGGCTCGGGCTGACACGTACGCGCATTGGCCTCGTGATCCAGGCCGCCCTCACCCATCCCGACATGGCCTCGGCGCTGGGCCATAACGTGCCGCGCATCTTTACCCTCGTCTTTGCCGCCGGCACGGCGCTGGCCGGCCTCGCCGGCGTGATCGGCGGCAACTACCAGGTCACGGAGCCTGCGATGGCCTTTACGATGGGGCCAATCGTGTTCGTCGTGGTGGTGTTCGGCGGGCTCGGTTCGCTGGCCGGCTGCTTTATCGCCTCAATATTGATGGGGCTGATCCAGACCTTTGCCGTCGTGTTCGACGTCTCGCTGGCGGATTTGCTGGCCAAGTTTGGATACACGGTGACGTCGAGCACGCCGTTCGCCGAGGTCCTCAACGTGACCCTGCCGCGGGTCGGCGCGCTGTTGCCGTTCCTGATGATGGTGCTGATCCTGGTGTTCCGGCCGCGTGGACTGATGGGGACGCGCGATACATGACCATGCTGCGCCGCCATTGGCCTTCATATCTTCCCTGGATTCTCGCCTTCGTCATCCTGCTCGCGATCCCGTTCCTGTTCTACGACTGGGGCAAGGGCCGTCATTCCGGCTTCGTGCTGACCCTGATGAGCGAGATCGGCGTGATGGCGATCTTCGCGCTGTCCTACAACATGCTGATGGGCCAGGCCGGCCTGCTGTCGTTCGGACACGCCGTGCTGCTCGGGATGGGCGCCTACTGTGCCGCGCATGTCGTCCTTCTCGTCAAGGCGGGCACGATCTGGCTGCCGACCGAACTGGTGCCGCTGGCCGGCGGGCTCGGCGGGCTGTTCTTCGGCTTCGTGTTCGGCTGGCTGGTGACCAAGCAGCGCGCCACGGCGTTCGCGATGATCACGATGGGGCTCGGCGAACTGGTCTCGGCCGCGGCGCTGATGTTCATGGGATTCTTTGGCGGCGAAGGCGGCATCAGCGTCGACCGCGTGATGGACACCAGCCTGTTCGGCCTCAGTTACTCCTCGCCGTGGCAGGTTTACTGCCTGGTGCTGGTCTGGGCCTTCATCGCCGCCGTGCTGATGAAGCTGCAAACCCAGACCCCGCTCGGCAGCATCGCCAACGCCACCCGCGACAATTTCGAGCGCGCCCAGTTCGTCGGCTACGATCCGCGGATGGTGCGGCTCTATCAATTCGCGCTATCCGGCTTCTTCGCCGGCATCGGCGGCGGGCTCTATGTGCTGATCTACGAGATCGTCACCTTCGATACGGTGTCGGCGGGGAAATCCGCCAACGCGCTGCTCGCGGTCTATATCGGCGGCGCCGGCGGCTTCTTCGGACCGATCCTCGGCACCATCGTGGTGGTGCTGCTGCAGAGCGGCGTCAGCCTGCTCAGCAATGCCTGGCTGCTCTATGTCGGCATTCTCTTCATCGTCATGGTGATGTACGCGCCGGGCGGGCTGATCGGGCTGATCTTCATGCACATGCCGATCTGGCGCGCCGGGCGGATGCGCGAGCTGCTGCTGCCCTATGCGCGGGCGTTTCCCGCGGCGCTCCTGGTCATGCTGGGCTTCGTGCTGCTGGTGGAGCTCGCCTCCTTCACCACCATCGGCGCCGCGCAGGGCAAGAAATTCTCGATCGGCGGCCACCTCATCGACACCACGGCGCCGCTACCCTGGGTGATCGCGCTCGCAGCGCTGGTGCTCGGCACGCTATGGCTGCGCCGCGAAGCCCGCGGTTTCCGCAAGCGCTGGGACGCCGTGACCGAAGATATCAAGCTACGGGGGGCGATGTCGTGAGCACAATTGCCCTCCAGGCGCCTGCCATCGAACTGCGCGACGTCTGCAAGCGTTTCGGGCGAACCGAAATCATCCGCGGCGTCAACCTCTCGATTTCGCGCGGCGAACGTCATGCCATCATCGGTCCCAACGGCGCCGGCAAGACCACGCTGTTCAACCTGATCTCGGGACGCTTTCCGATCAGCTCCGGTTCGATCACGGTCGACGGCAAGTCGACCGCCAATCTGGCGCCGCAGGAAATCAACCGGCTCGGCCTGTCGCGCAGCTTTCAGATCACCTCGATCTTCCCGCGCATGACCGTGTTCGAGAACATCCGCTGCGGCCTGTTGTGGTCGCAAGGCTATCGCTACTCGTTCTGGAACCTGTTGGGCCGGCAGAAGGCGCTGAACGAAGCCGCCGACCAATTGCTCGAACGGCTCAAGCTTTCCGACCGGCGCAACCTTCAGGCCGGGCTGTTGTCCTATGCCGAGCAGCGCGCGCTGGAGATCGGCATCACCATCGCCGGCGGGGCCGAAATCATCCTGCTGGACGAGCCGACCGCCGGCATGAGCCACAGCGAGACCGACAGCGCCGTCGCGCTGATCCGCAGCGTTTCGGAAGGCAAGACGCTGATCATGGTCGAGCACGACATGAGCGTGGTGTTCGGCCTCGCCGACCGCATCACGGTGCTGGTTTACGGCGAAGTGATCGCGTCCGACGCGCCGGCCGCCATCCGCGGCAATGCCGCCGTGCAGGAAGCCTATCTCGGGACGGTGGCGGCATGATGCTCGAGGTCCGCGATCTCCACGCCTATTACGGCAAGAGCCACATCCTGCAAGGCGTCGACCTCTCCGTCGATCAGGGCGAGATCGTCAGCCTGCTCGGCCGCAACGGGGTCGGCCGCTCGACCGCCTGCAAGACCATCATGGGGCTGCTGCCGCCGGTCGGAAGTGTTGCCTTCAAGGGCCGCTCGATCGCGGGGCTCAGGCCCGACCAGATCGCCCATCTCGGGATCGGCTACGTGCCCGAAGACCGCCAGGTGTTTCCCGGCCTCACCGTGAAACAGAACCTCGAGCTCGGGATGAAGCGCGCCGGCGTCGAAGGGCGCTGGAAGTTCGCCGACGTGTTCGCGCTGTTTCCCAACCTCGCCGCGCGCCAGGACAATCCCGCCGGCGTGCTGTCGGGCGGCGAGCAGCAAATGTTGACGATGTGCCGTACCCTGATGGGCGACCCTGATCTGGTCATCATCGACGAGCCGACCGAGGGCCTCGCGCCCAAACTGGTCGAGCAGGTCGGCACCCTGCTGGACGAAATCGCCAAGCGCGGCACGGCGATTCTTTTGGTGGAGCAGAAGCTCACCATCGCGCTACGGATTTCCCGCCGCCTCTACGTCATGGGCCACGGCCGCATCGTGTTCGAGGGCACGCCGGCGGCGCTCGCCGCCAACGCCGGCGTGCGCAAGGAGTGGCTGGAGGTTTAGGCCTCGTGTCCCGGACGCGGTGCAGCGTGTAACGCTGCTCCGCAGCGCCGGGACCCACCGCCGTAGTATGTGGACCCCGGATCAGCAGCGCACCACGCCGTAAGCACGGCGCGCTGCGCAGCATCCGGGGAACAGCGTCCCTGCGGCATTTACTCACCGTCATTGCGAGGAGCGAAGCGACGAAGCAATCCATTCTTTCTTGGCGCGGCCAGATGGATTGCTTCGCTTCGCTCGCAATGACGGCGGCGGTTACGACGCTGCGCGTTTTTTCTGTTCCGCCGCCGCCATCACGAACCCCTCATAGCCCTTCGCCGCGACGTCGTTGCAGATCTGCCGGTACGGCCCGACGCCGCCGATATAGGGCATGAAGATCCGGGGCTTGCCGGGGACGTTGGCGCCCATGTACCAGGAATTGGCTTGCGGATAGAGGGTGGCGTAGGCGACCTCGTTGACATGGGCCACCCATTTGTCCTCCGCGTCGACTGCGGCTTCCATGGTGTCGAGGCCGCGGTCGCGCATATAGGAGATGCAATCGGCGATCCAGTCGACATGCTGCTCGATCGAAACGATCATGTTCGACAGCACCGACGGACTGCCCGGTCCGGTGATGACAAAGAGGTTGGGAAAGCCTGAACTCATCAGGCCGAGATAGGTGCGCGGACCCGCGGCCCATTTGTCGTTCAGCGTCTGGCCGCCGCGGCCGTGAATGTCGATCTTGGCCACGGAACCCGTCATGGCGTCGAAGCCGGTGGCAAGAACCAGCGCATCGACCTCGTAGTCCTTAGCCCCGGTGCGCACCGCGTTTTCGGTGATTTCCTCGATCGGGTTCGACTTGATGTCGACCAGGGTAACGTTCGCCCGGTTGAAGGTCTTGAAATAATCGGTATCGATGCAGATGCGCTTGGAGCCGATCGGATGGTTGTTCGGCTGCAGCAGTTTTGCAGTCTGGGGATCCTCGACGATCTCGGCGATCTTCTCGCGGACAAAATTGGCGGCGGTGTCGTTGGCCGCCTGCTCCAGCGCGAGGTTGTTGTAGACCGACATGAAGGTGAGCCCGCCGCTGGTCCAGCGCGCCTCGTATTTCGCGCGGCGTTCGTTGTCGCCATCGTCGAGTGCGCCGCGGTCGGGCATTTCGGTATAGATGCCGTTGCGTGCGATCTCGCGCGCGAACTGCCGGATTTCCGGATAGCGCGAGCGAAACGATTGCCGCTCCTGTTCGGTGAGCTCGGCATTGCGGGCGGGAATCGAGAAATTCGCGGTGCGCTGAAACACGGTCAACTGGCTCGCCTGCTCGGCGATGATGGGCACCGACTGGATCGCCGACGACCCGGTTCCGATCACGCCGACGCGCAGGCCGGTGAAGGCGACCTCCTCGTGCGGCCAGTGCCCGGTGTGATAGACCTTGCCCTTGAAGCCATCGAGCCCCCTGATGTCGGGCATTTTTGCGTTCGACAGGCAGCCGGTGGCGAGCACGAAAAACTTGGCCATCACGGTATTGCCGTCGGACGTCGCGACCGACCAGAGATTCGCCGCCTCGTCGAACACGGCCCGCTCGACCCTGGTATTGAACTGGATGTCCGGCCGCAGATTGAAACGGTCGGCGACATGGTTGGCGTATTTCAGGATTTCGGGTTGCGGCGCGTAGCGCTCGCTCCAATCCCATTCCTGCTGCAGCTCTTCCGAGAACGAATAGGAATATTGCATGCTCTCGACGTCGCAGCGCGCACCGGGATAGCGGTTCCAGTACCAGGTGCCGCCGACGCCATCGCCCTGCTCATAGACCCGCGCCGTCATGCCCTGCTGGCGCAACCGGTGCAGCATGTACATGCCGGCAAAGCCCGCACCGACCACGACGACATCGTAGGACGTGGCGGGTTTGCCGGAGACGGATGGTGAGGCGGGCATGGATCTGGACTCCCAAGATTCTTGTTTATTTGCCTGACAGCATTCTATCCGCAGCGTGAAAGCGCAAGAGACAAATCGCCCCGTCTGGTTTGCATATTTTGCGGCGTGGAATGCGTAGAAATACCTGCCGGAAACCCGCTTGGCTTTCCCGCCCCCGATGCGCTAGCGTCGGCCGACACCGCACGTCAAAGTCAAGAATTGAGCGGCCGCCCAATGGCCGACAGGGAGCGAAACCGCTATGAAATCGCCGATCTGCGACATGCTGGGAATTGAGTTCCCGCTGCTGGCCTTCAGCCACTGCCGCGACGTGGTTGCAGCCGTCAGTCGCGCCGGCGGCTTTGGCGTGCTGGGCGCTACCGCGCACTCCCCGGAATCGCTCGAGCAGGAACTGAAATGGATCGACGATCATTGCGACGGCAAGCCCTACGGGCTCGACGTGCTGATCCCCGAGAACATTTCAACCGCCGGTGAAAAGGACGTCACCTGGAAGAGCCTGGAGGCGCGGATTTCGCCGCAGCATCGCGACTTCACTCGCGGGTTGCTGAAGAAATACGGCATCGAACTGACGACGGCCAACGTCGCCGACAACCAGCCGCAGCCGTTCGATGCGCAGCGCGCGCTGGAACTGCTGGATGTTTCATTCCAGCATCCGATCAAGCTGATCGCGAATGCGCTGGGCGTGCCGCCGAAGGCGATGATCGACAAGGGCAGGAAGCATAATGTCCCGGTCGCGGCTTTGGTCGGCGCCAAGGAACACGCGCTGCGCCAGGTCGCGGCCGGCGTCGACATTCTGGTGGTGCAGGGCACCGAGGCCGGCGGCCATTGCGGCGAGGTCTCGACCATGGTGCTGGTGCCCGAGGTGATCAAGGCGATCAAGCCGATCCGCGACGTGCCGGTGCTCGCCGCCGGCGGCATCATGACCGGACGCCAGATGGCGGCCTGCATGGCGATGGGCGCGGCCGGCGCCTGGACCGGCTCGGTCTGGCTCGCCACCGTCGAGTCCGAAACCACCGAAATCTTCCGCGAGAAGATGATCGCGGCCTCCTCCCGTGACGCCATTCGCTCCAAGGGCCGCACCGGCAAGCCCGCGCGGCAACTGCGCTCGGTGTGGACCGATGCCTGGGACCGTGGCCCCGACAGCCCCGGCGCACTGCCGATGCCGCTGCAAAGCATCATCAGCCGCGACGCCTTCAACTCGATCGACCGCGCCGCTGCCGCCGGCAATGCGCAGGCACGCGACCTCGTCAGTTATTTCGTCGGTCAGGGCGTCGGCCTGATCGACAGCGTGAAATCCGCCGGCGCCGTGGTGCAGGAATTCAAGGAAGATTTCGTCGACGCGGTCGAGCACATGAACGCGTTAATGGAGGAGTGATCCCCTCTCCCGTCATTGCCTGCAACAAACGCGAAGTGTTTGTGCAAGGGAGCGCAGCGACGAAGCAATCCATACTTTCTTTGCCGCGCCATGGATTGCTTCGCTTCGCTCGCAATGACGGATGAAAGAGCGGCGCCCGCGCAAAGAACCAATCGTCCAGAAAGCAAAGCAAGAAAAAATGTCAAAAACCTCCCTCCCCGAAGACCGCATTCCCGTCATCGTCGGCGTCGGCGAAATCGTCGACCGGCCGGCGGATATTGCCGCCGGCCTCGAACCGCTCACGCTGCTCGAACAGGCGGTGCGGCGCGCGGAAGCCGACAGTGGCGCCAAGCTGCTGGGCGAGCTCGGCTCGCTCGACGTCGTCAACTTCCTGAGCTGGCGCTACCGCGATCCCGAAAAACTACTGGCGGCGCGGCTTGGCGTCAGCCCCGCGCACAACTATTACGGCCCGGTCGGCGGCGAGAGCCCGATCCGCTACATCCATGAGGCGGCGCAGCGGATCGCGCGCGGCGAATGCAGCGTGGCCGCGGTCTGCGGCGCCGAAGCGCAATCGACCGCGACCAAGGCCGAGCGCGGCGGCATCACGCTGCCGTGGACGCCGTTCGCGAGCGACGTCGAGGAGCCGAAGCGCGGCGCGGTATTCCAGAAGCCGATGGCCGTAAAACTCGGCGTGTTCCGCCCGATCACGGTCTATCCGCTCTATGAGTCCGCCACGTCAGCGCATTGGGGCCAGACTCCACGTGAAGCGTTGGCGGAATCCGGGCGACTCTGGTCGACCTACTCGAAGGTGGCGTCGGAAAATCCGAACTCCTGGATGAAGAAGGCGCTCGCGCCGGACGAGATCACGACCGCGACGGCGGACAATCGCCTGATCGCCTGGCCCTATACCAAGCTGATGGTGGCCAATCCGACCGTCAACATGGGCGGCGCGGTGCTGCTGACCTCACTGGCCAAAGCCCGTGCGGCCGGCGTGCCCGAGGATCGCCTGATCTATGTCTGGGGTGGCGCCTCGGCGGAAGAGCCGCGCGACTATCTGGTGCGCGACCAGTTCTACGAAAGCCACCCGCAGAACGCGGTGCTGAAGGCGGTGATGGACCTGGTCGAGGGCGACGGCAAAAAGTTCGACGCGATCGAATTATATAGCTGCTTTCCCTGCGTGCCGAAGATGGCGCGGCGGACGCTGGGCCTCGGCCCCGACGTGCAGCCGACCGTGACCGGCGGGCTGACGTTCTTCGGCGCGCCGCTCAACACCTACATGACGCATGCGGCCTGCGCGATGGTGCGGAAGCTGCGTGACGGCGGCAAGCTCGGCCTGCTCTACGGCCAGGGCGGTTTCGTCACCAAGCATCACGGCCTGGTGCTGTCGCGCGAGGCGCCGAAAGCAGCGCTATCGCAGAACACCAGCGTGCAGACGGAGGCTGACCGAGCTAAGGGCGCGGTGCCGGAGTTCGTCACCGAAGCCTCGGGCAAGGGCAAGGCCGAAAGCTTTACCGTGATCTACAAGGGCAACGGCGAAGTCGAGCACGGCGTGGTGATGATGCGCACGGAGCAAGATGCCCGCGCGCTGGCTCGCGTCCCCGCCAATGACGCCGCGACGCTGGCGCATCTGTTGAATATGGACCGCACCCCGGTCGGCACGCTGGGCAATGTGGTGACGGCGGAAGACGGCGTGCTGGAATGGCGGGTGGGGTAGCAGCTTTTGCCGTCATGGCCGGGCTTGACCCGGCCATCCACGTCTTTGGCGCAACCAAAAGAAAGTAAGTCGTGGATGCCCGGGTCAAGCCCGGGCATGACGAAAGAGAGAGAGAGAGAGAGAGAGAGAGAGAGAGAGAGAGAGAGAGAGAGAGAGAGAGAGAGAGAGAGAGAGAGAGAGAGAGAGAGAGAGAGCCGCCCCTACCCCTTCACGTCCTGCTTTTCCGACGCGGTGGGCTTGCCCTTGGCGCCGGGGCCGACCACGCGGACCGGATCGCCGTCGGCGAGGCCGTCCGGCGGCGCGGTGATGATGCGGTCGTCGGCGGCGACCCCCGAGGCCAGTTCGATCTCCTTGCCGAGATCGCGGGCGATCGTCACGGCCTTGAACAGCACCTTGTCGTCGGGGCCGACGGTCGCGACCCGCAGGCCGTTCTGGTTGAAAATCAGCGCGCTGGAGGGAATGTGCAGCGGCACCGCGTCGCGCTGCAGGTTGAGGCGGACATTGGCGTAACCGCCGGGCATCAGTTCGCCCGCGGAATTGTCGAGCGCCAGCTGCATCCGCGTGGTGCCGGAGGAAATATCGACCGATTGCGAGGACGCCTCGACGGTGGCCGCAAACGTCCGGTTCGGATATTCCGGCATGGTGAGTGCTGCCTTGGCGCCGATCTTGATCGCGGGCACGAAGTTCTGCGGCACGTTGACATAGACGCGCAGCTTGGTGATGTCGGAGACCACGAACATTGCCGGTCCGGCGCCGCCGCCGGCATTGATCAGCGCGCCGACATCGGTGTCGCGCGCGGTGACGACGCCGTCGAACGGCACCGTGATCTTCTTGTAGCCGGCGAGCGCTTCCAGCCGTTCGACATTGGCCTGACCGGAATTGACGGCGGCCACCTTGTTGGCGAGGTCGGCGGTGCGCTCGTCGATTTCCTGCGCCGACACGAAATTCGAGGCGACCAGCGTCTTGCGCCGGTTCAACGTCGCTTCCGACAGTCTGGCACTCGACTGCTGGCTGACGAGATCGGCTCTAGCCTGCAGCAACTGCTGGTCGAGGTCCGGCGCCTCGATCTCGGCGATCACCTGGCCGGCCTTGACCTTGGCGCCAATATCGGCGCTCCAGCTCTTCAGGTAGCCGCTGACGCGGGCCAGGATCGGCGCACGCGAATAGGCCTCCAGCCGGCCCGGCAGATCGATGGTGGGCGTAAGCGCCCGGCCGCTCGGCAGCGCCACGGCGACCGTCGGAACCGCCTGTTCGTCGGTCCATTCCCTCAGCCTGGAACTTGAATCCTCGCGTGCGCGGATGCCGGTTGCAACGACCAGTCCTGCCACGACCACCGCCGCAACCCCGAATATGCCCAGTTTCCGGTGCGAGACCGGGGGGCGCTGTTCAGTGGGCGGCATGCGGAATCTCCGGTGAGGCGGCGACTTTGGCGCCTTGCTTCTTGTGTACCATACTAAATACCACGGGAACAAACATCAGGGTCGCGATGGTGGCGAAGATCAGCCCGCCGATCACGGCGCGGCCGAGCGGCGCGTTCTGCTCGCCGCCCTCGCCCAGGCCCAGCGCCATCGGCGCCATGCCGATGATCATCGCAAGCGCAGTCATCAGCACCGGGCGGAAGCGGACAAAACCGGCTTCCAGCGCTGCAGCTACGGGATCGCCGAGTTCCTCGTAGCGCTCGCGGGCAAAGCTGATCACCAGCACGCTGTTGGCGGTCGCAACGCCCATGCACATGATGGCGCCGGTCAACGCCGGCACCGACAGCGTGGTCTGGGTCGTGAACAGCATCCAGACGATCCCGGCAAGGGCTGCCGGCAACGCGGTGATGATCACGAACGGGTCGGACCAGGACTGAAAGTTCACCACGATCAGGAAATAGATCAGCACCACCGCCCCGAGCAGTCCGAACAGCAGGCCGGAGAACGCGCTGTTCATGGTCTGCACCTGGCCGAGCAGCACCACCGACGAGCCCTTCGGCACATCCTTGGCCGTGTCGGCGATCAGGGCCCTGACGTCGGCGGCGACCGCGCCGAGGTCGCGCCCCTGCGGGGTGGCGTAGATCTGCACCATCGACTGGATGTCGTATTGCGAGACGACGGCGCTCGAGGTCGCGCGCTTGACGTCCGCGATGCCGCCCAGAATCGGCGATTGCGGATTGCCGCTCGCCGTGATCGGCAACGCCTGCAGCGCACTCAGCGAGTCGATCTGGTATTGCGGCGTCTGCATCACGATCGAATAGGACACGCCGTTGTCCGGGTTGAGATAGTAGGTCGGCGCGACCTGTGAACTGCCGGCGAGATTGACGACGAGGCTGTTGGTGACGTCGCGCTCGGTCAGCCCGACATATTGGGCGCGCGTCCGGTCGACATCGATGTTGAAGGTCGGGTTGTTGGGCGACTGCTGGATGCGCGCATCGGCGATGCCGGGGATCCGGCGGATCCGGCCCAGCAACTTGCTGGCATAGGCGAAATTCGCCTCGACGTTGGCGCCGCGGACCTGCAGGTCGATCGGCGCCGGCGCGCCGAAATTCAGGATCTGGCTGACGATGTCGGCCGGCAGGAACGCGAAGCTCAATCCCGGAAACAGCCGGGGCAGCTGCTCGCGCAGCAGCTGGACGTATTCCGCCGTCGGCTTGTGACCTTCCCTGAGCTTGACCTGAACGTCGGCATCCTGCGAGCCGATCACACCGGTGTTGTTGTAGGTCATGTTGATGCCGGAAATCGGCATGCCGATATTGTCGGCGAGCGTTTCGATCTCGCCGGGCGGGATGATCTTGCGGATCGCCTTCTGCACGTCGGCGAGCTGGTTGGCGGTTTCCTCGACGCGGGTGCCGACCTGGGTGCGGACATGCATCAGGATGTTGCCGGCATCGACCGCGGGAAAGAAGTTGCGGCCGAGAAACGGCACCAGCAGGAACGACAGCGCGACCACGGCGAGGAAGCCGGTCACGAACAGCGGCCGGCGCCCCAGCGCCATCGACAGCAGATCGCGGTAACCGGCGCGGATCCGCTCGAAGCGGGCCTCGAAGGCGCGCTGGAAGCGCACCAGCGGATTGCGCGTCGGCGGCGGCCCGCCGTCATGATGGACGTGCGGCTGCAGCAGATATTTCGCCATCGTCGGCACCAGCGTACGCGACAGGATGAACGACCAGATCATCGCAAACATCACGGCTTCGGCCATCGGCACGAACAGGAAGCGCGCCACGCCGGTCAGGAAGAACATCGGCACGAACACGATGCAGATGCACAACAGCGACACGAAGGCCGGCGTCACGATCTGGTTGGCGCCGTCCATGATCGACTGCTCGACCGGCTTGCCCTGCTCCAGATGGTAGTTGATGTTCTCGATGGTCACGGTGGCGTCGTCGACGAGAATGCCGACCGCGAGCGCCAGCCCGCCGAGTGTCATGATGTTGAGCGTCTCGCCGATCGCCGACAGCATGATGATCGCCCCGAGCACCGACAGCGGGATCGAGACCGCGATGATGACGGTGGAACGCCAGCTTCCGAGAAACAGCAGGATCATCACGCTGGTCAAAAGCGCTGCGATAACGCCTTCGGTCGCTACCCCCTCGATCGCGCCGCGAACGAACACCGACTGGTCGCCGATGAAGCCGATCTTGAGCGCATCCGGCAGCGAGTCCTTGACGTCGATCACCTTCTGCTTGATGCCGGAAATGATATCGAGCGTCGAGGTCGCGCCCGCCTTCAGCACCATCATCAGCACCGAGCGGTTGCCGTCGACATGCACGATATTGGTCTGCGGCGGGTTGCCGTCGCGCACGGTGGCGACGTCGCGGACATAGACCATGGCGCCGTTGACCGCCTTGATCGGCAATCCGCCGAGGTCTTCCATCTTCAACGGCGAGTTGTTGAGCTGGATGATGTATTCGAACTGGCCGATCTTCTGGGTGCCGACCGGCGTGATCAGGTTCTGCGCGGCCAGCGCGTTGGCGACATCCTGCCCGGACAAGCCGCGGGCCTGCAGCGCCGTCGAATTGAGGTCGATCTGGACCTGGCGCTGCTTGCCGCCGAACGGATAGGGAATGGCGGCGCCGGGTACCGTGACGAGCGGCGTGCGCAACTGGTTGATGCCGATGTCGGCGAGGTTCTGCTCGGTGAGGCCCTCGCCCGACAGCGCGACCTGGATGATCGGCACGGTGGACGCGCTGTAATTGAGGATCAGCGGCGGCGTGGCGCCCGGCGGCATCTGCTTGATCAGCGTCTGCGAGATCGCCGTCACCTGGGCGTTGGCGGTGCGGATATCGACATTCGGCTGAAAGAAGATCTTGATGATGCCGAAGCCGTTATAGGAATTGGCGACGATATGCTCGATGTCGTTGACGGTGGTGGTCAACGCACGCTGGAACGGCGTGGTGATGCGTCCCGACATCTGATCGGGCGGCAGGCCGGTATACTGCCAGACCACCCCGATCACGGGGATCCGGATGTCCGGAAAGATGTCGGTGGGCGTACGCAGCGCAGCCAGCGGACCGATGATCAGGAGAAGCAGCGCCAGCACGACAAAGGTATAGGGCCGGCTCAGCGCAATACGTACCAGTGCGATCATAGAAGAACTATTCCCGGAGCCTGCCGCAGGACAGGAATCGGCGCTGCGATGGCCAATTCGTTCGGCCTGATTTAGCCGAAATGGGGCCAAAAGGCCAAGGGCCGGCGGCGCGGGCGCCCTTCACTTCCCTGGCATAGCTTGCCGGGACGGTGGGGCCGGCTCCGGGCAAACGAAAACCCGGCCGTTTTGGCGGCCGGGCTTTCGGATTGAGGTCCGTCGGACGGTGTCAGGCCGCCCGGACCGTATCCAGGAACTTGCCGACCTCGAGCTTGAGGCGGTTGGAGTCGCCCGACAGCGACTGCGCCGCCGAAAGCACCTGGGTGGACGCCGAGCCGGTCTCCGAGGCGCCGCGCTGCACGTCGGTAATGTTGGAGGAAACCTGCTGGGTGCCTTGCGCGGCCTGCTGCACGTTGCGGGAGATCTCCTGCGTCGCCGCACCCTGCTCTTCCACCGCAGCCGCAATGGTCGAGGAAATCTCCGACAGTCTTTCGATGGTGCTGCTGATTGCCTTGATCGCGCTCACCGAGTCCTGGGTCGCCGCCTGGATGCCGGTGATCTGCTGACCGATCTCGCCGGTCGCCTTCGAGGTCTGCTCGGCCAGCGCCTTCACTTCCGACGCCACGACCGCGAAGCCTCGGCCGGCTTCACCGGCACGGGCCGCCTCGATGGTGGCGTTGAGCGCGAGCAGATTGGTCTGCTCGGCGATGGTGTTGATCAGCTCGACCACGTCGCCGATGCGGCTCGCCGCCTTCGAGAGTTCGCTGACGCGGTCGTTGGTAGCGCGCGCCTGTCCAACCGCCTCGGTCGCCATCCGCGCCGATTCCTGCACCTGACGGCTGATCTCGTTGACGGACGACGCCATCTCCTCGGTCGCCGACGCCACCGATTGCACGTTGGTGGAAGCTTCCTCGGAAGCCGCCGCCACCATGGTCGTCAGTTGCTGGGCCCGTTCGGCGCTCGATGTCAGCGTGCCGGCGGAGGCTTCGAGCTGGGTCGACGCCGACGACACGGTCTGGACGATCTCGCCGACCGCGCCTTCGAAATCGTTCGCCAGCTTGATCATTTCGGCCTTGCGCTGCTGTGCCGCGACCTGGTCCTGCCGGATCTTGGTCTCGGCTTCATCGCGCGCCTTTTGCTCGGCATTTTCCCGGATGACGACGACCGTCTTGGCGAGGTCGCCGATCTCGTCGCCGCGGCCGGCGCCCGGGATCACCACATCGAGATTGCCGCCGGCCATCTCGCCCAACGCCCCGTTGAGGCGTGTCATCGGGCGCGCAATCCCGAGGAAGGAGAATATCATCGAGGCGATCAGCGAGCCGATGACGATAACGGTCATGACCAGGTTGATGCGATTGGCCTGCGCCATTTCGACCGCGACCTCGTCCTTGGAGACCACCGAGTTCTTTTGCGCGTTGTCCACCACCAGTTCCATCAGGTCGGCGGCGTCGGCAACAACCTTGACCGTGCGATTGACAACGATGTCGGTCTTCAATTGCTCCGTCTTGATCACTTCTTCATTGGCGGCGAGGAACCGCTTGACGACCGAAGACAACGAACTGATCACGACGAGCAACTCGCGGTCGTCGGCTTCGCCGCGCAGCTTGTTGAATACGTCTTTCAGCGAGGCTTCGGTCTTGGCCATCGCCGCGATCATGCTGGCGTCGCCGGTAGCGCCAAGTCGCCAGACCATGGCCCGCAACGAGTTCACTTTCGCATCGGCCTGAAACAGCAGCCGTTCGATGTCACCGCGATTGTCCAGCTTGACCAGCGCCGGCGAAGCCAGTTCGGTATCGAGCGCCTTGGTCCATTCGGCCGAAATCACCTGACGCTTGTCGATCTGCGCCAGCAGCGTGGCCTGTGCTTTCGCAAGGTCCTCAACGGCGGCCGTGAAACTATCCATCGAGGACTTGATCTTCTGCAGCCGCGCCTGGGTCTCCGGCTTCTGGGCGGTCGTCAGCGCGATTTCGATTTGCGTCGCTATCGCGGCCTTGTACCGCTGCAGATCGGCGACGGTCTTTTCGACGTCGGCGGGCGTCCTCGCCAATCTGACATCGCGGGCCGTGAGCTGAATCTTGCGCAATTCGAGATGTGCCGCGAGCGAGACGTCGGCCACCTTCTGGGAGCGGGCGGCGCGCTCATTGGCACCCAATACCGTCGCTTCCGTCATCATCTGGTTGGCCGCCATGCCGACCGCCAGCAGGACGCTGATCGCGCCGGCCAGACCCAGCTTGTAACCGATACGATTGAGCTTGATCATGTCCGTGCCCCACATTTCCCAGGAAATCAGCGATTTGCGACGGCAAGCGGAAGCCGGCGACCAGCGCGCGGATTGAGAGGATATCGGGCTTGGGACTAGGTCTGGTTAATTTTAGTTCAGTGGAACTACGGAACACTCATTCCGATTCTGCGACAAAAGTTCGCGCATCACGCGAAAACCCGGCTCCTGTTCGGAGCCGGGCTTTGGTCGTCATCGATCAGCTGTCAGGCCGCCCGGACCGAGTTCAGGAATTTGCCGACCTCGAGCTTGAGGCGGTTGGAGTCGCCCGATAGCGACTGCGCCGCCGAAAGCACCTGGGTGGACGCCGAGCCGGTCTCGGTGGCGCCGCGCTGCACGTCGGTGATGTTGGAGGAGACCTGCTGGGTGCCTTGCGCGGCCTGCTGCACGTTGCGGGAGATCTCCTGCGTCGCTGCGCCCTGCTCTTCCACCGCGGCGGCAATGGTCGAGGAAATCTCCGACAGTCTCTCGATGGTGCTGCTGATTGCCTTGATCGCGCTCACCGAGTCCTGCGTCGCCGCCTGGATGCCGGTGATCTGCTGACCGATCTCGCCGGTCGCCTTCGAGGTCTGTTCGGCCAGCGCCTTCACTTCCGACGCCACGACCGCGAAACCGCGGCCGGCTTCACCGGCACGGGCCGCCTCGATGGTGGCGTTGAGCGCCAGCAGGTTGGTCTGTTCGGCAATGGTGTTGATCAGCTCGACCACGTCGCCGATGCGGCTTGCCGCCTTCGACAGTTCGCTGACGCGGTCGTTGGTGGCGCGCGCCTGTCCAACCGCCTCGGTCGCCATCCGCGCCGATTCCTGCACCTGGCGGCTGATCTCGTTGACGGACGACGCCATTTCCTCGGTCGCCGACGCCACCGATTGCACGTTGGTGGAGGCTTCCTCGGAAGCCGCCGCCACCGTGGTGGTCAGCGTTTGCGAGCGTTCGGCGGTTGCGCTCAAGGTGGAGGCCGAAGCTTCAAGTTCGCTGGATGCCGACGACACGGTCTCGACAATCTTGCCGACCGCGCCTTCGAAATCGTCGGCCAACCGGATCATGTCCGCCTTGCGCTGCCGCGCCGCGATCTGGTCCTGCATGGCCTTGGCTTCGGCTTCATCGCGGGCCTTCCGCTCGGCATTCTCCCGGATGACGGTGACGGTCTTGGCGAGGTCGCCGATTTCGTCGCCGCGGCCGGCGCCGGGAATCACCACATCGAGATTGCCGCCGGCCATCTCGCCGAGTGCGCCATTGAGACGCGTCATCGGACGCGCGATGCCGAGGAAGGAGAACGCGACCGAGACGATCAGGGATATCATCACAACCATGGCCATTCCCATGCTGACCTGGCTGGCCCAGGCCGTCTGAACGGCGGCTTCTTCCTTCGAGGCCTTGTTGTTGGTCTGCGCCGTTGAAACCGCGGCTTCCATCAGCTCGCCGGCCTCGTTGACGAATTTGAGCATGCGGTTCTGGACGATCTCCTCCTTCAGCGCTTCCGTCTTTACGGATTCGTCGTTGGAGGCCAGGAAGCGTTTGACGACCGATTCCAGCGACCCGATCATGGCCTGGAATTCCTTGTCGTCGTCCCTGCCCTTGACCTGGTTCAGGATTTCTTCGAGCGCCGCCCGGGTTTGACTGACTTGCTGCGGGATATCAGCCTCGCCGGTCGCCCCGAACCGCCAGACCAGTGCCCGCAAGGCATTCACCTTGACATCGGCCTGGTGCAGCAGGCTCTGCATATCGGCAAAATCGTCAAACCTCGAGAGGATCTGCGAGTTCAGCGTCTTCCCGATCGCCTTGGTCCACTCGGCCGAGATGCCGTTGCGCTTCTCGATCAGCCCCAGCGCGGTGCGCTGCGCGGTTGCGAGTTCCTCGGTGCCGGCGATGAAGCTCGCCATCACCGATTTGATTTTCTGCAGCCGCTCCCGGCTTTCTGGCCGGAGCGCGGCAGCATAGGCGGCATCGATTTCAGCGGCTTCGGCTGCGGCAGCCTTGCGCATGTCGGCCAGGCTCCGGTCGATATCGGCAGGTGTCCGCGCCAGTCTGAGATTACGCCCGGCCAGCTGGACCTGACGTAGATCCGCCTGCGCGGCGAGCGCCCCCTCGGTGACCCGTTGGGCGCGATCGGCGCGATCATTCACGCCGGCGACGTTGGCTTCCGTCATCATCTGGTTGGCGACCATGCCGATCGACAGCAATACGCCGACGGCGCCGGCAAGACCGAGTTTGTTTCCGATGCGATTGAACTTGATCATGCTGTCGGGTCCTTGCTGTTTCTCGTCTCGCGTCGACGAATCGCGCGCCTGGTCGAGCCATACCGCGCGCGTCGATAGGACAGGTTAATTTTAGGCGCCGGGAGTTAAGAGCCATCAAATTTTGGCGGGCGCGCGAACGTAAAAAACCCGGCTCCTGTTCAGAGCCGGGCTTTGATCTGTCATCGCACGAATGTCAGGCTGCCCGGACCGAGTCGAGGAACTTGCCGACTTCGAGCTTGAGGCGGTTAGAGTCGCCCGACAGCGACTGCGCCGCCGAGAGCACCTGCGCGGAGGCCGAGCCGGTCTCGGTGGCGCCGCGCTGCACGTCGGTGATGTTGGAGGAGACCTGCTGGGTGCCCTGGGCGGCCTGCTGCACGTTGCGGGAAATCTCCTGCGTCGCCGCACCCTGCTCTTCCACCGCGGCTGCGATGGTCGAGGAGATCTCCGACAGTTTTTCGATGGTGCCGCTGATTTCCTTGATCGCGGTCACCGACTCCTGAGTCGCGGCCTGGATGCCGGTGATCTGCTGGCCGATTTCACCGGTCGCCTTCGCGGTCTGTTCAGCGAGGGCTTTCACTTCCGATGCCACGACCGCGAAACCGCGGCCGGCTTCACCGGCACGGGCCGCCTCGATGGTGGCGTTGAGCGCCAGCAGGTTGGTCTGGCCGGCAATGGTGTTGATCAGTTCGACGACGTCGCCAATGCGGGAAGCCGCCTTCGACAATTCGCTGACGCGATCGTTGGTGACGCGGGCCTGGCCGACGGCATCGGTCGCCATCCGCGCCGACTCCTGCACCTGGCGGCTGATCTCGTTGACCGAGGACGACAGTTCTTCGGTCGCCGACGCCACCGACTGCACGTTGGTGGAGGCTTCCTCTGAGGCCGCAGCCACCGCGGTGGTCAGCGTCTGCGAGCGCTCGGCGGTCGCCGACAGCGTGCCGGCGGAAGCCTCTAACTGGGTCGAAGCCGACGAAACGGTCTGGACGATCTCGCCGATCATGGATTCGAAATTGCGGGTGATGCTGTCGACGCGGCGGCCACGCTCGATCTTGGCTTCGGCGTCTGCGGCGGCGGCCTCATCGGCGGCCTTCTTGGCGATCAGCGCCTCCTTGAACACCTGCAGCACGTCTGCCATGGCGCCGATTTCGGTCTTCTCGCCCTGATGCGGCACTTCCGCGCTCAGGTCGCCCTTGCCCAGCGCCTGCATCGGGGTGACGATCGAGGCAATGCCGGTCGAGACGTCGCGAACCAGGTAGAAGCCCACGCCGATACCGATGATGACGGCCGCACCGAGGATCACCGCGAGCATCATGAAGGCGGATGCGTAATTGTCGGCGGCATCCTGGGCCGCGGTGCCGGCGCCCTTGTTGTTGAGATCGATGTCCTTTTTCAGGATCTCGTCGGATTCGATCCCGATCTTGTTCACTGTCTTGGTGTTGAGCTCATGGGCCTCGTGGGGAATCTTGCCCGCTTCCTTGCGGGACAGCGCCATCACCTCCTCGGTGCCCTTCTTGTAGGCCGTCCACTTTTCGACCCACTGGTTATACAGCGCGCGCTCTTCCGCGTTGACAATCATCGTCTCGTAGGTCGCGCGGATCTTGGTATTGCCGTCGACGACGGTAGCCAGGGTCTTTTCCGCGGCCTGCTTTTCCTCGAGCGTTTCGGAGAGCATGTGTTCGCGGATCACGTTGCGATAGGTGATGACGCCGGCGCGCAGTTCGCCCAGCACCCGGACGCTCGGCATCCAGTTGGTCACGATATCGACCGTGTTGGCGTTGATTGCCCGCATGTTCTTGACCGCGAGCAGGCCCATGCCGGTCATCGCGACGAGCAGGAAGCCAACGACGGCGATGATTTTGGTCCGGATCGAGTACTTCGCGAGCATGACTGGGGGATCTCTTGATCTTGGGCGGGGGCGGCCGATTGTGACGGGGCGGTGAAGCTGATGAATCGCAAGGAATTGGTGCGGGCATCAAACCCGACGCGTCCTCAAGTTGCGTTAATTTGTCGTTCCGTAAAATTACGGTACGCGACAGACCTCACCAGGACATGAATGCAGCGAACTGATCAGCGCATCAGCTTCAGCGCATCGGAGAAAAATTCTGCCCCACCGAAATTGCCCGATTTCAGTGCAAGCAGCATCGCACCGTCTTTTACGCCGACCGCGCGCAAAACCGGCACGCCTGCAGCGATTTCTGCGCCAACGAGGAAGCCGGGAATACGCAAACGATCGACGACAGCGCCCGACGTTTCACCACCCGCGACCACCAGACGCCGCACGCCGGATCGCACCAGACCTTCGGCGATATCCGCCATCGCCTGCTCGATGGCATGTCCGGCTGCATCGCGGCCATGACGTGATTGCAGGGCTTGGACCTGATCCGGCGTCGAGCTGCTCGCGATCAGAACGGGGCCGCGGCTGATTCGCTCGCCCGACCAGGCCAGCGCGCGCCGCACTTCGTCGGGCCCGGCGATGACCTGCTCGGGGTCGAGGTGCAGCACGGCCATGGTCTTCTCGGCGTTTGCAATCTGCTGCAGCGTCGCCTGCGAACAACTGCCGGCGAGGCAAGCCGCCGGTCCGCCGACTGCGGATTCAGATACCGTTGCCGCCGCGCCCGCCTTGACCTTGCCGGAGGCCACCAGCGCCCGGGCAATGCCCAGCCCGATGCCGGAGGCGCCAACCGACAGGCGGTGATCCAGCGCGACGCTACCGATGGTTTCGAGATCGCGATCGAACACCGCGTCGATTACGGCGGCGCCAACATCATTCGCGGCCAGATCGGCGAGACGTCCGCGAACGGCATCTGCACCGCGCGTCAGGGTTGCAAGGTCGACCAGGCCGACCCTGGTCTTGCTCTGGCGCGCCAGCACCCGTACCAGGTTGGAGTCGTGCATCGGGTTGAGCGGGTGGTCCTTCAGCGGGCTTTCGTTCAGCGGCACGGGGCCTACGAACAGGTTGCCCATATAGACGGTGCGGCCGGTTTCCGGGAAAGCCGGCGTCACCAGCACGATAGTATCGCCGGAATCGGCGCGCAGCGCATCCATGACCGGGCCGATATTGCCCACGTCCGTGGAATCGAAGGTCGAGCAGATCTTGAACAGCACGTGACCGGCGCCGCGCCCGCGCAGCCATTTTTCGGCGGCACGCGATCGTGTCACTGCCAGATCAGCCTCGATCGAGCGGCTCTTGAGCGACACCACGACGGCATCGACCTCGGGCAGCGCCAGATCGTCCGAGGGCACGCCGATGGTCTGCACGGTCCGCAGGCCCTGGCGCGTCAGCGTGTTGGCGAGGTCGGAGGCGCCGGTGTAGTCGTCGGCGATGCAGCCCAAAGACAGTTTCACGGCTTCACTCCGGCATAGGGCTTGAACCAGCCGAGGCCGTCAGTGGTCTTGCCGCGCGGATTGTATTCGCAGCCTACGAAGCCGCCATAACCGAGCCGGTCGAGCTCGGCGAACAGGAAGGGATAGTTCAGCTCCTCGCCGTCGGGCTCGTTGCGCGAGGGAATGCTGGCGATCTGGATATGGCCGATAACAGGCATCATCTCGCGCAGCCGCATGGTGACGTCGCCATGGATGATCTGGCAGTGATAGATGTCGAACTGCAGTTTCAGATTCGGAATCTTCAGCTCAACGATCAGATCGCGGGCGAACAGAAAATCATTGAGGAAATAACCGGGAACGTTGCGCGGGTTGATCGGCTCGATGACGACGTCGAGTCCGTGGGGGGCGAAGAACTCCGCGGCTACCGCCACCGATTTGTAGAATGCCTCGACGGCCTTGGGTTCGCTGCGGTTGGCGATGCCTGCCATCAGGTGAACGCGCTTGACGCCGGTCGCCTTGGCGTAAGGCAGCGCGGTGTCGAGACTCCGCTTCAGATCGTCAAAGCGCGCCGGCAGCGCGGCAAAACCTTTTTCGCCGGCCTCCCAATTGCCCGGCGGCAGGTTGAACAGCGCCTGCGTCAGGCCATTCTTGCGCAGCCGTTCGCCGACGGCCTCGGCGGGATGATCGTAGGGAAACAGGAACTCGACGGCCGTGAAGCCCGCCTTCGCCGCCGCATCGAAACGGTCGAGAAACGGGACCTCGTTGAACATCATGGAGAGGTTGGCGGCAAAACGGGGCATGCGTTGTTCTCTTTCAATTTTCGCGAATGTGGCCGTGGAGAGCTCACCCGTAGACCGCCGAGTGCCAATATTTCCTCTTGTCCCGAAAATACTCGTCTTTCTGCTCCTCACAAAGAGGCTTGAGGGGATGACAATCCACACCGTACCTCGTCATGAGAGCAATGAGATCGCGCAGGCTCTCCTCGCCGATCGGACGTTCAACAATCAATTCAAGGCCGCGGCCTTTGCCTGTCACTCCTTTGATGGCAGGAATCGACTCCAACCACGCAAAGAAGTGGTCTTCGTCGGTTTGACTGTAGAAGGGACTTGGCCCGTCGATGAGAAGAACTGCCTTGGCGGTCTCGTCCATTGTTCTATCCGCTCGTATATTTATTCGCCCGGCAGCTGCGTGCCGGTGACGCGGGCATACATCCGCGCCACCGAGGCGTCGTCGTCGCGACCCATGCCGGCGCCGGCCGTCATCAAAAACATCTGCAGCGCCGCGGCAGCGACCGGCACCGGGAATTTCGCCGTGCGCGCCATGTCCTGGATGATGCCGAGGTCCTTGACGAAAATCTCCACCGCGCTGCGCGGCGTGTAGTCGCCGTCGAGCACATGCGGCATGCGGTTCTCGAACATCCAGGAATTGCCGGCCGACGCCGTGATCACCTCGTAGACTTTTTTGATATCCAGCCCCTGCTTGGCGGCGAACGTGATCGCTTCCGAAGCGGCTGCGATGTGGACGCCGGCCAATAGCTGGTTGATCATCTTGAAGGCGGCGCCCTGGCCTGCGGCATCTCCGAGTTCGTAGAGCTTTGCCGCCATCGCATCGAGCGCGGGACGCGCTTTCGCAAACGCGGCCGGACTGCCCGAAGCCAGGATGGTGAGCTCGCCCTGCGCCGCGCGCTGCGCGCCGCCCGAGATCGGCGCATCCAGATAATGCCGGCCGCTCGCTTCCAGTTGCTTCGCCAGCCGCCGCGCGACGTCGGGGTCCATGGTGGCGGAGGAGACGAACACCGCACCCTCAGCGAGGGTTTCGGCAACGCCGCCAGTGCCAAACAGAATGGTTTCGGTCTGGGCGGCATTGACGACCACGCTGACGACGATATCGGCTCCCGTCGCCGCTTCCGCCGGCGTTTTGGCGCCCTTGCCGCCGTCGGCCACAAACCGCGCGACGGAATCGGCCGAGACGTCACAGCCGGTGACGTCGAGTCCTTTGCGGCGCAGCGAGGTCGCCATGCCGAACCCCATCGAGCCGAGCCCGATGACGGCGACGCGCGGTTTTGCGGATTCGGGCATGCGGCGATCCCTCGATGGTTTCTGGTTAGCGGCTTTGCCTCTGCGTAACACGGCTTGGCCGCGCTGCCAAAGCGTGAGACAACCCGGAAAACAGGGAAACCGGGATGAGCGATAGCAGGCTGCGCGAGGAAATCTGCCGTCTCGGCCGCTCGCTGTTCGAACGCGGGCTGACGCCGGGTTCCTCCGGCAATATCAGCGTCAAACTCGACGACGGCGGCTGGCTCGTGACACCCACCAATGCCTCGCTCGGCTTCCTCGACCCGGCGCGGCTATCGCGGCTCGGCGCCGACGGCAAACTCCTGACCGGCGACGCCCCGACCAAGGAAGTGCCGCTGCATACGGCGCTCTACCAGACCCGCAGCGCCGCACGCGCCGTGGTGCATCTGCACTCCACCCATTCGGTGGCGCTGTCGATGCTGCCGGAGATCGACCCGCGCGCCGCGTTGCCGCCGATGACGCCCTACTACCTGATGAAATGCGGCCACACCGCGCTGCTGCCCTATTATCGCCCAGGCGATCCCGCGGTGGCCGACGCCATCAAGGGACTGGCCGGGAAATACTCTTCCGTGCTGCTCGCCAATCACGGCCCGGTGGTTTCAGGCGATACGCTGGAAGCCGCCGTGTTCGCGATCGAGGAACTGGAAGAGACCGCAAAATTGTATCTGCTGTTGCGCGGACTCAATCCGCGTTATCTTTTGCCGGAGCAGATAACAGATTTGACCAAGACGTTTGGACTGACGCTGCCGAACCACAATCACTAACATTTCGTGGAGGATACACATGTTGAGATTCCTTGGTATCGCCTTCGGGGCTCTATTGTTAGGTGGCCTGACGGGATCGGCCGCACCGGCGCAAGAGACGGTGCAGAGCATGCTGGCCGTACAGATCCGCGCGCAGGGCTTTTCCTGCGACAAGCCGCTCGGGGCGAAAAGGGACGCCAAGCGCTCGAAGCCGGACTATGAGGTATGGGTTCTCAGATGCGCCAACGCGACCTACCGCGTAAGCCGCGCGCCGGACCTGGCGGCGAAGGTCCAGGTCCTCCGATAGCGCTTCGTGCCCGGGCGCTGCACCGCGTCCGGGACACGGTACTCACATCCCCAGATACGCCCTGCGCACATCGGGATTGGCGCTGATCTCCGCGGCACTGCCCTGCATCAGCACCCGGCCGGTCTGCAGGATGTAGGCGCGGTCGGCGATTTCGAGACACTCCGACATTCGCTGCTCGACGATCAGCACGGTCATGCCGGCGTCGCGGATGCGCTTCACCGCCTGGAAGATTTCATCGACCAGTTTCGGCATGATGCCCTGCGACGGTTCGTCGAGCATCAAGAGCCGCGGCCGCGTCATCAGCGCGCGGCCGATCGCCAGCATCTGCTGCTCCCCGCCGGAGAGCGTTTCGGCGCGCTGGTCGAGCCGCTCCGACAGGCGGGGAAATAACTGAAACACCAGATCCAGCGGTCCCTCGCGGTTGGCCTCGCCGCGGTAGAGATAGCTGCCGAGCCGCAGATTGTCGCGCACCGACAGCCGCGGGAACAGCCGGCGGTTTTCCGGCACATAGGCGATGCCGCGCGAGGTGATGACATGTTGCGCCATGCCGTCGATGCGCGCGCCATCGAAATTGACGGTGCCGGAGCGCGGGCGCTCGGCGCCGGCGATCGATTTCAACAACGTCGACTTGCCGGCCCCGTTGGCGCCGGCGACGCAGACGATCTCGCCCTTGGCGACCTCGATCGAGATCGCGGAGATCGCGACCAGCCCTTGATAGGCGGTGGTGACTTCATGCACCGACAGCATGACGGTCCCCCAGATAGGCGCTGATGACTCGGGGATCGCGGACCACATCGGTCGGCTTGCCCTCTGCCAAAACCTTGCCGAGATCGAGCACGATGGCGCGATCGACCAGCGGCATCACGATTTCCATGACGTGCTCCACCATCAGCACGGTGACGCCGGTTTCCCGCACCCGCCGCACCAGTTCGACGCCGGTTTTTGCTTCGACCGGCGTCAAGCCCGTGAGCACCTCGTCGAGCAGCAGCAGTTTCGGCTCGGTCGCGAGCGCACGCGCAACCTCGAGCCGGCGCTTTTCGGACGGCACCAGGTCGCTCGCCGGTACGTTGGCGCGCGGGCCAAGACCGCAGAATTCCAGCACCTCATGCGCCTTGCGGCGGGCATCCCGCATCACGGTGTTGCGGATCAAGGCGCCGACGATGACGTTGTCGATGACGGTCATGGTCTCGAAACTTTTCACCACTTGAAAAGTACGCCCGACGCCGCGCTGGCAGCGCACGGCGGCCGGCAACGCGGTGACGTCCTCGCCGTCGAACATGATCGAGCCCTGGGTCGGCGGCAGCACGCCCGCGATCAGATTGAACAGCGTCGACTTGCCGGCGCCGTTGGGGCCGATCAGGCCGACGATCTCGCCACGGCCAACCGAGATCGAGACGTCGCTGTTGGCGACGAGGCCGCCGAACCGTTGCCAGACGCCGCGGGTTTCCAAGAGAGGCGTCGTCATCGCGCCGCCTCCTTGCGCTTGGGTGCGAACAGCCCGATCAACCCTTGCGGCCGCGCCAGCGAGATCGCAACGATCAGCCCGCCATAGACGATCAGGTCGACGCCGCGGCCGGAGCCGCCGATGAAGGAGCGCGTCAGCTCGGTGAGCGGGATCAGGATGACGGCGCCCAGCATCGGCCCCCACAGCGTGCCGATGCCCCCGACCACCGCGGGCAGCGCCATCAGCAGCGAAAACTGGAAACCCATCACGCTTTCAGGGTCGATATAGGAGACGAACTGCGCGTAGAAACCGCCGCCGACCGCGACGAGAAAGGCCGACACCGCCGCCGCCCCCATCTTGGAATTGAACACGACGACGCCGAGGCTTTCGGCGGCCTCCGGGTTGTCCTTTACCGCGCGCCACCAATAGCCCCATTTGGAATCTTCCAGCCACCAGGTGACGAACCAGGCGACGCAGGCCAGCGCCAGCGCAAAGTAGAAGTATGGCAGCTTGCTGCGGGTGAACTGGAATTTGAGCCAGCTGTCGCCGCGCACGGGAATATCGATGCCGAGCGCCGCCCCTGCCCACTCCCAGTTCTGGAACAGGAGCAGCGCGATTTCAGCGATCACGATGGTGGCGATGACGAAATAATGCCCGCGCAGCCGGAAGCAGGGATAGCCGAGCGCCATGGCGATAACGGCCGAGATCAATCCGCCGCCGAGCATGCCGAACCACGGCAGCACGCCGAACTTGGTGAACAGCAGCGCGGTGGTATAGGCGCCGAGGCCGAAATAGAGCGCATGACCGAGCGAAATCTGCCCGCAATAGCCGGACAGGATATTCCAGCTCTGCGACAGCGCCGCATACATCAGCGTCAGCACCATGATGTTCTGGACGTAGACGTCCTTGACGAACATCGGCACGGTGGCGGCCACGGCGGCGAGGCAGAAGGCGACGATCAGGTCGCGGCGGCGGCGTTTTGCGAATTCGGTATCCATCACATCGACCCGAACAGGCCACGCGGCCGGACAAAGACGACCAGAAGATAGACCGCGTAGATGCCGACCGATTTCAGCGACGGCGGCAGGATCATGGCGGTGGTGGCTTCAACGAGACCGACGATGATGCCGCCGGCAAAGGCGCCGAATACGCTGCCAAAGCCGCCCAGCGCCACCGTGACATAGGCGATCAGCGCGAAGGAAGCGCCGACATCGGGATAGATGTAGAAGAAGATCGACATGATGGCGCCGGCGAGACCGACCAGTGCCGCCCCAAGACCCCAGCCCAGCGCGAACACGCGGTTCTTGTCGATGCCGACCAGCGCCACCGCGCCGGCGTCCTCTCGCGTTGCTTCGAGCGCGCGGCCGAAGTCGGTGCGGTTGATGAAGAAATACAGCGCGCCGAACGCCGCGATCGACACCGCAGCACCAACCAGTTGCGGCTCGGGCAGGAAGATGCCGCCGATCGAGATGGTTTTGCCGCCGAGCCATGAATGCGGGACGCTGCGATAATCCGGCGTGAAGAAGAACTGCGCCAGCCCGCGCATGACGATGGCAAGGCCGAAGGTGGAGAAGATCTGCACCATGCCGGCATTGGCCTTGGCGCGGACCGCAAACCGCACGATGAACAGATAGACCACCGCCCCGAACACGAACAGCGCGGCCGCGACCAGCGGCGCCGCCAGCAAGGGATCGATCGCGAAGAATGCGAACAGGAAGAACGTCACATACATCGCGATCATCAGGAATTCGCCGTGGGCGAAGTTGACGACGTCCATCAGGCCGAAGATCAGCGCGAGCCCTACGGCAATCAGCCCGTAGAGCAGCCCCATCAACAGGCCGCTCGCCAGACTCTGGATGATGGTCTCGGCGGTCACCGGCGGCGCCTCAGGTCGGAGGCACCACCATCAATACCCGTCATTGCGAGGAGCGAAGCGATGAAGCAATCCATTCTTTCTTTGTGCAGCAACATGGATTGCTTCGCTTCGCTCGCAATGACGAAGAATGGAGGACTCTGGATAATGGTCTCGGCTGTCATGGCCCCCGCCCCCCGTGCCGGCCGATTACTTCATCGGCCAGGTGGCTTCAGCCACGGCGGCTTGCGGCGGGGAGATGGTGACGAACTTGCCGCCGATATATTGCAGCAGCACCGGATCGGCGTCGTTGTTCTGGCCCAGGTCGTCGAACTTGATGCGCTTCCACGGCATGATGGTCTGTTCGCCGGGAATGTCGGTCGCGACCAGCGCGTCGCGGATTTTCTCGCCTTCGGTGGACTTGGCGCGGTTGATGGCTTCCGCCATCACGATCAGACCCATGAACTGCCGCGACGTCAGATCGTTGAAATCCTTGCCCGACTTCTCCTTGAACATGGCGTTGACCTTGCCGACCATCGGCCGCTTGGCGGCGAGATCGAGCGAGAAGGTGCCGCGCGAGATCACGCCTTCGAGCTTGTCGCCGACGGCGTCGTACAGCGCCTTCTCCGAGAAGCCGGCGTCCTGCGCCACGATGGCGTTGGGCTTGTAGCCGAGCTCGGCCATGGTCTTGACCAGCAGGATGCCGTCGGTGGTGTAGCTCGAGGGCATCAGCACGTCGGCGTTGGCCGCCTTGAGCTGCTGCACTTCTGATGACAGCGACGGCGAGTTCGAGCGGTATTTGATGTCGGCCACGATCTTGTAGCCGCGCTCGCCGGCGAGCTTGGTCTGCGCGTTGGCGGAGTCGGTTCCGAAGATCGTATCCTCGTGGAACAGCGCCAGCGTTTCGATCTTGGTACCCTTCTTCTTCATGGCATCGAAGAAATCGAACATCGCCTGCGAGTACATCTCGTCATGCGGCGCGGCGCGGAAATAATATTTGAGGCCGCGGCGATGCAGGCTCGGCGAGGAATTGTCGGCCGAGATGAACGGAATCTGATAGCGCTCGCAGACCTGGCTGACGGTCACCGCTACCGCGCTCTGATAGGTACCGATGACGGCGCAGACCTTTTCCTGCGTGATCAGGCGTTCGGTCTCGGCGCGGCCCTTCTGCGGATCGGACTGGTGGTCGGCGAACACGAGGCGAATCTTGGCGCCGCCGAGACCGGGCAACCCTTCGCCTTTCGCCAGCGGCAGATCGAAATCGTAATCCTTGTTGATGATTTCAAGCGCGGTCTCGTAGGCCTTCTGGGCATCGACGCCCTGCTGGGCGCTGGCGCCGGAGAACGGATAGATGATGCCGATCACCACTTCGGAGGTTTGCGCGCGGCTCGCGATCGGCGCCAGCGCGGCGGCGGCAGTGGCTCCAAGCAACACATTACGGCGCGTGATGTTCATAACAAAATCCTCTGTTAGCCCAGTGTTATCGATGAAACGGTTGACGGTTACGGTAAAGCCTCAATGAGCGGCATGGACTGCTTCAAAGCACGGCAAGCTGCTTGTTCAGGAGATCGGTCACCAGCATCAGTCCGGGCGCATGCGTGATCGCAAACGGCAGCTTCGCGGCCGCGATGACCGATTGCGGCGTCACGCCGCAGGCCCAGAACACCGGGATCTCGTCGTCCGCGACCGGAACCGGATCGCCGTAGTCGGGCCTTGCGATGTCGGCGATGCCGATCGATGAGGGATGGCCGAGATGCACCGGCGCGCCGTGCACGGCGGGAAAGCGCGAGGTGATCTGCACCGCGCGGATCGCATCCGCCGGCTTGAACGGCCGCATCGACACCACCATCGGACCCGCGAACGGTCCCGACGGCTGACAGGCGATATTGGTGCGGTACATGGGAACGCGGACATTGCGCTCGATGTGGCGGATCGGCAGGCCGTCCGCCCGCAGCGCCTCTTCAAACGAGAACGAGCAGCCGATCACGAAGGCCACGAGATCGTCGCGCCAGTGCGCCATGATGTCGGTCGGCTCTTCCACCACTTCGCCGTCGCGCCAGACCCGGTAGCGCGGCAAATCGGTGCGGATATCGAGGTCGATCCCGAGCGCGGGAATGCGGGGATCGCCGACATCGGACATGCCGATGATCGGGCACGGTTTGGGATTGAGCTGGCAGAAGCGGTGAAAGGCGCTGGCGAGTTTCTCGGGCATGATGGCGAGATTGCCCTGGACGAAACCGTCGGCCACGCCGGCCGTGCTGGAGGCCATGCCGGTGCGGCAGGCGTGCCGGGCCAAAACGCTCGGCGATAAATTCGACGCATCGTGGGCGGCTGGTTCGGTTCTCGCCAAGCTGGTCATCGTTGCAACAGCTCCAATCGGGTCGACATCTACTCCCGCATATGGCTATGATAATGTCTAATCTTGTTTTTTGATCAAGATCGATAAATCTGATTTATCGACTTGTAGGCAGAGTATGCATGGCTGATTTCAAGGCAATTGAGACCTTCATGTGGGTGGTGACGCTCGGCAGCTTCCGCGGCGCCGCCCAGAAGCTCAACACCACCCAGCCGGCAATCTCGCAGCGGATCGCCCAACTCGAACGCGAAGTGGGGGTGCGGCTGCTGCAGCGCGACCGCCGCATGGTGCTGCCGACGCCGAGCGGCCGTCAAATGATGGTCTACGCCGAGAAGCTGATCGGGCTGCGTTCGGAAATGCTGGCGGTGGTCGGCGACCGCTCGGCCATGCGCGGCGTGCTGCGGCTCGGCGTTGCCGAGACCATCGTGCACACCTGGCTGTCGCAGCTGATCAAGAGCGTCAATCACGCCTATCCCAATCTCTCGATCGAAATCGAGGTCGACATTACGTCGAACCTGCGGACCCGGCTATTGGCGCAGGAAATCGAACTCGCGTTCCTGCTCGGGCCGCTGACGGGGCCGACCGTCAGCAACCGCGCGCTGTGCGATTATCCCGTCGGCTTTCTGGCAAGCCCCGCGCTCGGGCTCGGCGACCGCAAGCTGACGGTGCACGACCTGGCGAAATTCCCGATCATCACCTTCCCGCGCAAGACCCCACCCTACGAGCAGGTGCGCTCGCTGTTCAACCGCCCGGACCTGCCGCCGATGCGCCTCCACGCCAGCGCCTCGCTCGCTACCGTCATTCACATGGCGATCGAAGGGCTCGGCATCGCGGTGATTCCGACCGCGATCGTCGAAAGCGAACTGGCCGACGGCCGGCTGCAACTGCTGACGACCGACCAGCAGATGCCGCTCCTGACGTTTTCGGCGAGCTGGCTCGCCTCCCCCGACACCGTCGCGGTGGAACGCGTGGCCGAACTCGCCGCCAACCTGGCGCGAGGCGGTGTCATTGTTGACGCGCCTCGGCGGGCGCGTCATTGAAATTGTTCACGCATGCGTATCGTCAGATCCCGGAATGACCCCATGACAAAAATCGCCTCGAACCTGCAGATCGATTCAGCCCGGCTGTGGGGCACCATTCACGAAACCGCGAAATTCGGCGCCACACCGAAAGGCGGCGTACGGCGGCTGACGCTGGGGCCCGAGGACAAGCAGGTGCGCGACTGGTTCCGCAAAGCCTGCGAGGCCGCAGGGCTCGAAGTCCATGTCGATACGCTCGGCTCGATGTTCGGCCTGCGCAAGGGCCGCGACATGTCGAAGGCTCCGGTCGGGCTCGGCTCCCACCTCGATACCCAGCCGACGGGGGGCAAGTATGACGGCGTGCTCGGCACGCTGGCGGCGCTCGAAGTGGTTCGCACGCTTAACGATGCCGGCATCGAAACCGAGACGCCGATCTGCATCTGCAACTGGACCAACGAGGAAGGCTCGCGCTTCGCGCCGGCGATGATGGCGTCGGCCGCCTATGTCGGCGATTTCACCACCGACGACATTCTGTCACGCAAGGATATCGACGGCGTCACGGTCGGGGAAGCGCTCGACAGTATCGGCTATCGCGGCGAAAACCCGGTCGGCCGCCAAAAATTCTCTGGGTTTGTCGAGCTGCACATCGAACAGGGTCCGATCCTCGAAGCCGAGAACAAGACCATCGGCGTGGTCGATTCCGGCCAGGGCGTGCTGTGGTACGACGGCAAGATCACCGGCTTCGAAAGCCATGCCGGCTCGACGCCGATGCCGCTGCGCCGCGACGCGCTGGCGACCTTGTCCGAGATCGTGCTGGCGATGGAGGCCGCAGCAAAGAAGCACGGCCCGAAGGCGGTCGGCACCATCGGCGAAGCCGTGATCGCCAATCCCTCGCGCAACGTCATTCCCGGCGAAATCGCCTTCACCGTGGATTGCCGCAGCGCCGACGCTGGGATCATGGACACACTCGACAAGGATTTGCGCGCCGCGATTGCCGAAATCTCTGCACGGCGCAAGGTCGATGTGAAGCTCGATCTGGTCTGGCGCAAGCCGCCAACGCATTTCGATCCCAAGCTGGTGGATGCGGTAGAAGGTGCTGCAAAGATGCTCGGCTATTCGCATCGCCGCATCACCTCCGGCGCCGGCCACGATGCCTGCAACCTCAACACCAAAATTCCGGCGGCGATGGTGTTCGTACCCTGCAAGGACGGCATCAGCCACAACGAACTCGAGGACGCCACCCAGGCCGATTGCGCGGCGGGCGCCAACGTGTTGATGCATACCGTGCTGGCGCTGGCCGGCGTCGCATCCTGATAAATAACAAGAGGGGAAGTGCCGTGCGCGGAGTTTTTGTCGACGCCAATGAATCGCTGGCCGTGATTTTCGAACGGCTGCACAAGCCGGGCGATCCCGAGGTGCGGATCAACCGCGATCCCGATATCAAGCCGGAAGACTATCCCAAGCTGCTCGACGGCGCCGAAATCGCGATCGTCGATCACACCGCACTGCCGACCGAGATCGCCAAGCAATGCAAGGGGCTGAAGCACGTCGTGTTTCTCGGCACCGGCGCGCGCAGCTACATGAATCCGGAAGAACTCGCCGAACTCGGCATCACCGTGTACCTGATCAAGGGCTATGGCGACACCGCGGTGGCCGAATGCGCTGTCGCGCTGATGTGGGAAGCTGCTCGCGGATTGGCGAAGATGGACCGCGGAATACGCGCCGGCAACTGGCTGCGCGACGACGGCATGCAGTTGACCGGCAAGACGCTCGGCCTGATCGGTTTTGGCGGCATCGCCGCGGAGGTGGCACGGATCGCGCTCGGCAGCGGCATGCGCGTGATCGCCTGGAACCGGTCGCCGAAGAAATTTCCGAAGGTCGAATTCGTCGAATACGAGGAATTGCTGACCGAAAGCGATGTGATCTCGATCCACCTGCTGCTGAATGACGAGACCCGCGGAATGGTGTCGCGCGCCTGCTTCGAGGCGATGAAGTCAGGCGCCATCCTGGTCAACACCGCGCGCGGTGCCATCGTCGACGAAGAAGCCATGATCGATGCGCTGAAGTCCGGCCAACTCCGCCACGCCGGGCTCGACGTCTTCAACACCGAGCCGCTGCCGGCGGATCATCCGCTGACCAAATTGCCCAACGTGACGCTGTCGGCGCATTCGGCGTTCCGCACGCCGGAAGCAAGCGAGAATTTGATCCGGGCAGCATGGGAGCATTGCCGGCGGATCGCGAAGTAGCGTCGTCCCAGCGAAGGCGTAGGGTGGGCAAAGGCGCGCTTGCGCCGTGCCCACCATCCTTTAGCCGTGATCGAGCATGGTGGGCACGCTACGCTTTGCCCACCCTACGAATTCAATCCACCATCTCTGCCACAGCCTTGCCGCACGCCGTCGTATCGGCATTGCCGCCGAGATCCCGCGTGCGCAGCGTGCGCTCGCCGAGCGTGCGTTCGATCGCAGCGACGATCGAGTCCGCCGCCTGCTTCTCGCCGAGATGCTCCAGCATCATCGCACCCGACCAGATCATGCCGATCGGGTTGGCGATGCCCTGCCCCGCGATATCAGGCGCCGAGCCGTGAACCGGCTCGAACACCGACGGGAACAGCCCAGGCGGATTGATGTTGCCCGACGGCGCGATACCGATGGTGCCGGTGCAGGCCGGACCGAGATCAGAGAGGATGTCGCCGAACAGGTTCGAGCCGACCACGACGTCGAACCAGTCGGGATGCAGCACGAAGTTCGCGGTGAGAATGTCGATGTGGTACTTGTCCCACTTCACCTTGGGATAATTCTTCGCCATCGCCTCCACGCGCTCGTCCCAATAGGGCATCGTGATCGAAATGCCGTTGGACTTGGTCGCGGAGGTCAGGTGCTTCTTCGGCCGCGACTGCGCCAGCTCGAACGCAAATTTGAGGATGCGGTCGACGCCGATCCGGGTCATCACGGTCTGCTGGGTGACGAATTCGCGGTCGGTATCCGGGAACATACGGCCGCCGACGGAGGAATATTCACCCTCGGTGTTTTCGCGCACCACCCAGAAATCGATATCGCCGGGCTTGCGGTTGGCGAGCGGCGACGGCACGCCGGGCATCAGCCGCACCGGGCGCAGATTGACGTACTGGTCGAACTCCCTACGGAACTTGATCAGCGATCCCCACAACGAAATGTGATCGGGGATTTTCGCGGGCCAGCCGACCGCGCCGAAATAGATCGCGTCGTGCTTGCCGATCTTGGCCTTCCAGTCCTCCGGCATCATCTCGCCGTGCTTTTCGTAATAGTCCCAGGACGCGAAGTCGAAATGATCGAAATGCACGGCCACGCCGTGCTTTTTCGCCGCCGCCTCCAGCACGCGCAGGCCTTCCGGCACCACTTCCTTGCCGATGCCGTCGCCGGGAATGACCGCGATCCGATAGGTTTTCTTGCTCATCCTTGGGATTCCTTACGTCTCTTGCCGTGGCGGGAACACGGCCTGTTTTGATGGCCTTGCAATGGACCAAACTGCGCCACGGTGCAACGCTGCAGTGCAATGTTGACCGGCATGGCTGCCACCGCCTACCAATTTCCAGCCTGCCAATTTCACCGCCCTCGACCTCCCTCCTCAGCCAGCGAGTATTCCCATGGATCTGCATTTGCGCGGCAAGCGCGTCCTGATCACCGGCGCCTCCAAGGGCATTGGCGCCGCCGCTGCCGAAGCCTTCGCCGAGGAAGGCTGCGACGTCATGCTCGCGGCCCGCAATGGCGAGCAATTGAAGGCCCTGTGCGAGCGCCTGCGCTCGGCGCACCAGATCGGCGCGACCGCCCATGTCGTTGACCTACGCAAGCCGGAAGACATCGCGAAGCTCGTCAAGGACGCCGCCGACATCGACATCCTCGTCAACAATGCCGGCGACATCCCGGGCGGCTCGATCGACAAGATCGACGAGGCGACCTGGCGGCACGCCTGGGAGCTGAAAGTGTTCGGCTACATCAACCTCACCCGCGCGATCTACGCCCAGATGAAGGCGCGCGGCCACGGCGTCATTGTCAACGACATCGGCGCTGCCGGTGAAAAATTCGACGCCAACTACATCTGCGGCAGCGCCGGCAACGCCGCGCTGATGGCGTTCACCCGCGGGCTCGGCGGCAAGAGCCTCGCCGACAATATCCGCGTGGTCGGCATCAATCCCGGCCCGGTCGGGACCGACCGCCACGTCACGCTGCTGAAGACCCGCGCCAGGAACCAGTTCGGCGACGAGAACCGCTACAAGGAATTCCAGAAGAACATGCCGCTCGGCCGTCCCGCCCACGCGCGCGAGATCGGCGACCTGATGGCGTTCCTGGCGTCGGACCGCTCCGGCTATACGTCGGGGGTGATCGTGACGGTCGACGGCGGACATACGTCGGGGTGGGGTTAGCGGACGCCGCACATTCGCACCTCATCCTGAGGAGCCGCGCAATTGCGCGGCGTCTCGAAGGATGGGCCGCGGGCCTCATGGTTCGCCTGGCGATGCGAAGCATCGTCCAGAGACGGCGCCAAGGCGCCTCCTCACCATGAGGGTTTGCCGACAATGACGGTTAGGACGTCTTCTCAAGCAACAAAAAGCGAGCAAACCGATGAGGCGCAGAGACTTGTTACTGGGCGCGGGCGCGACGATCATCTCAGGTCGCGCTTCCGCTGCGCAGGATACTTTCCCCGACCGGCCGATCACCATTACAAACGGCTACGGCCCCGGTGGATCGACCGACATCGCGGCTCGCTTGATGATCGAACAGATGCCGCCAAATCTGGGCGGCAACGCCCGGCTTGTCGTCGAAAACCGTGCCGGCGCCAGCGGCACGCTCGCAAGCGCCTGGATGACGCGGCAACCGCCGGACGGCTATTCCCTGCTCATCTCGGAATCGTCGTCGTTCGCCATCTGGCCAAGCATGCATGAAAGCGGCACGCCCTACCGGCCGCTGCAGGATTTCACCTGGATTGCCGCCATCTGCACCGCTCCGATGGTGTTGCTGGTCAAGCCGGACTTTCCCGCGCGCAACGCGTCGGAAGCGTTCGAGGTACTGCGGTCAGATCGCTCGGCACAACTGGACTATTCGAGCTCGGGCGCCGGCTCCATTCCGCATATCGCAGCGGAAATGCTGAAATACGTGTTGGGTAAAGGCGCGCTGTCCCGGAATATTCCCTATCGGGGTGGCGCGGCGGCGGTGCTCAGCATCGCCAAAGGCGAGACCGCCTGGGGCGTTGCCTCGCTCGGTTCTGCCGCCGGCCAAATGCAGGGAGACCTGGTTCGGCCGCTCGCCGTGACGGGTGCCACGAGATTTCCAGCCTTCCCGGATGTTCCGACCTTTGCCGAAGTGGGACTTCGGGACATGGAGATTGATATCTTCTATCTCCTGAGCGGCCCTGCTGGCCTGCCCCCCGAGATTTACGCACGTCTCAATCGGGCAAGCGTTGCGGCCCTGACCCACCCGCAAACTCGCGAGCGCTTCCTCGGCGCCGGTATGCAGGCCTGGAATGCCGAGAATACACCCGAGAGCGCGCGCCGCATTGTCGAGGCCGAACTGGCGCGCTTTCGATCGATCGGCGAGCGAACCGGCATCAAGATAACCGGAGGCTGAGGTCGTCATTGCCTGCGACAAACGCGAAGCGTTTGCGCAAGGGAGCGAAGCGACGAAGCAATCCATGTCTCAGCTCGCGTAGATGGATTGCTTCGCGGAGCCTGTCATCGGGCGGCGCTTCGCGCCGACCCGTTGGCTCGCAATGACGGCTGAGCAACCGTGCAGTTTTTTCGTCATGCCCGGGCTTGTCCCGGGCATCCACGTCTTTTCGATCGAGCGGCAAGGAAGTCGTGGATGGCCGGGTCAAGCCCGGCCATGACAGAGAGTGCTACGTCCGCTCGAACAACTGCCGGATCAGCGTCGTGATCCTCCCCTGCGGCGACATCATTTCATCCATGATGGTGAAGTGATTGGCGCCGGGGATTTCCTCATAGGTCACCGGCAAACCATATCTGGCACGATGCCCGGCAAAATCCGCGGTCTGCTTGCGCAGCAGCGGCAGTTCGGCGCTGCCGACCACCAGCGACAGCGGCTTCAACGGCCCGCCCGCCTGCATCATCGGCGAGTTGCGGCGCATGGTCGGCCCGTCCGCTTTCAGCTTCTCGTTGAGATAGGAATGGCGGATCGGATCGAGATCATAGATGCCGCTAATCGCCATCCCGGCCCGCACCTTCGGATGCGACAGCGCCATCGAAGTGAGATGGCCGCCGGCGGACCAGCCGGACACCACGATGCCTTCGGTCGCGGCGCCGAGCGCCGGCAATTGCCCAGTGAGATAATCGATGCCGGCATGGATTTCAGCGACGATCTCGTCCAGCGTGGCATCCGGCGCCAGCGTGTAGCCGATCAGCGCGACATTGATGCCATGCGCCATCGGTCCCTCGGCCACGATCGTAAACACCTCCTTGGCGCGCGCCTGCCAGTAGCCGCCATGAATGAACAGCAGCGTCGGCGCCTTGTCGGCGGCTTTCAGGAAATCGATCCGGTTACGCTCGCGCGGGCCGTAGCGGAGGTCGATATGCGCAGGAAGGCGCTTGCGCAGCTCGCCAGACCGCTGTTCCCAGCCCGCCACCATCTCGATGCTGCCGGGGACATGCTCGCCGTTGTTGAGGCCGCGGTCGCGCTCCTGCTGGCTCATGGTGCGCCAGTCCAGCGCCGAAAACAGCGTCGTCATGCCTGATATCTCCATCCAGCAACTTCAGCGCGTTCCACTTTGCCGGAAAATGTTCTACAGCACCATTCACGCGAAAGAAACGAAGCGGGAGAAACGCGAATGGCGGATCAGGGGCTGATAAAGGAGACGGCCGTTGCCGTAGTCGGCAAGCTCAAGTCGGGTGAAGTCAGCCCGCTCGATCTGCTCGATATGCTGGAGCAGCGGATCGCCGAGGTTGACGGCAAGGTCAACGCGCTGCCGACGCTCTGCTTCGACCGCGCCCGCAGCCATGCCAGGGCGCTGATGAAGAAGCCGGTCTCCGAGCGCGGCCTGCTCGCAGGGCTGCCGGTGCCGATCAAGGATCTGACTGCGGTGGCCGGCGTACTGACGACGCAGGGCTCGCCGATTTACAAGGACAACGTCCCGGCCAAATCCGACATCCTGGTCGAACATCTCGAAAACAACGGCGGCGTGATCTACGCCAAATCGAACACGCCGGAATTCGGCGCCGGCGCCAACACTTTCAACGAGGTGTTCGGCGCGACGCGCAATCCGTGGGACACCTCGCGCTCCGCCGCCGGCTCCTCGGGCGGCGCCGCGGTGGCGCTCGCCACCGGCACGGCGTGGCTGGCGCATGGTTCCGACATGGGCGGCAGCCTGCGCAACCCGGCGAGCTTCTGCGGCATCGTCGGACTGCGTCCGAGCATCGGCCGTGTCGCGCATACGATCGCAGCCGCGATCGATCGCAATCTCGGCGTCCAGGGCCCGATGGCCCGCAATGTCGAGGATATCGCACTCATGCTCGATGCCATGAGCGGCGAGCATCCCGCCGATCCCCTGTCGCTGCCGCTGCTTCCGAGCTCGTTCCTGTCCGCCGCGCGCTCCGGCAACAAGCCGAAGCGGGTCGCCTATTCGCCCGACCTCGGCATCACGCCGGTCGATCCGGAAGTCGCCGCCATCACCCGCAAGGCCGCGCAGCGTTTTGCCGAAGCCGGGGTCATCGTCGAGGAAGCCCATCCCGACCTGCGCGAGGCCCATGAATGTTTCCATGTGCTGCGCGCCTTCGATTTCGCGCTCTCCAAGGCGGCGCTGCTGCGTTCCAAACGCGACCAGCTCAAGCCGGAAGTGATCTGGAATATCGAGGAAGGCCTCAAGCTGACGGTCGAGCAGCTCGAACGCGCCGAGGCGCAGCGCGTCGCCATGACCGCGCGCACGCTGGAATTCTTCGAAAAGTACGACCTGCTGCTGGCGCCCGCGACCATCGTGCCGCCGTTCCCGGTCGAGAACCGCTACGTCGCCGAATGCGCCGGCAAGAAATTCGACAATTATGTCGAATGGCTCGGCATCGTCTACGCGATCACACTGGTGTGCTGCCCCGCGCTGTCGCTGCCCTGCGGATTTACCGCCTCGGGCCTGCCGGTCGGGTTGCAGGTGGTCGCGCCCAACCGCGGCGAGGCCCAACTGCTGGCCGGCGCGAAGCTGCTGGAAGATATTCTGGGCCTGCGCGGCACGACGCCGATCGATCCGCGGCCGCCGAAGTAGTCCCTCATGGTGAGGAGCGCGTCTTCGCGCGTCTCGAACCATGAGGCCCCGATCTCGCCCGCGGCCATCCTTCGAGACGACCGCTTTGCGGTCTCCTCAGGATGAGGGGCGCGATTTGTGCACCAGCGAACACAGGCGGCCAGAGATTGCGATCCGGACAAGCTGAGAATACAACGTCGAGACAGATCATTCGCGGAGAACGGACATGACGGATCAGGCCATCAAACCCGCGGACGATCGTCTCGACATTCAAGACGTCGAACGGCGGATCAAGGCGATCTTCATCGGCTCGATAGGCAATCTCGTCGAATGGTACGATTTTTACGCCTATACCGCCTTCGCGCTGTACTTCGCGCCGGCGTTCTTCCCGAACAGCGATCCGGTGGTGCAGCAGCTCAATGTGGCCGTGCTGTTCGCCGCAACGTTTTTGATGCGGCCGCTCGGCGGCTGGCTGTTCGGCTACATCGCCGACCGCTACGGAAGGCGGCTGTCGCTGACGCTGTCGGTGGTCTGCATGTGCTTCGGCTCGCTGATCATCGCGGTAACGCCGACCTATGCGTCGATCGGCATTGCCGCACCGGCGATCCTGGCGCTGGCGCGAATGATCGAAGGGTTGAGCCTGGGCGGCGAATATGGCGCCAGCGCCACCTATCTCAGCGAGGTCGCCGACCCCAAGCATCGCGGTTTCTATTCCAGCTTTCAATATGTCACGCTGATCGGCGGCCAGCTCACCGCGATCATCGTGCTGCTGCTGTTGCAGAAGGTATTCCTGACGCCGGAAGAGCTGCGCGCCTGGGGCTGGCGGATTCCGTTCGTGATCGGCGCGCTGCTGGCGATCTTCGCTGCCGTGATGCGACGCAATCTGCATGAGACCGATGCCTTCGTCGAAGCCAAGAAGCTCTCCAAGCCGACCGGCTCGATCCGTGGCCTGCTCAAATATCCGCGCGAGGTGTTGCTGGTGGTCGGCCTCACCGCCGGCGGCACCGCGGCGTTCTACACCTTCACGACCTACATGCAGACCTTTGTGAAACTGTCGGTCGGGCTCACCGAGGACCAGACCACGTTCGTCATCTTCGGCTCGCTGATCTTCGCGACCGTGCTGCAGCCGCTCTACGGCGCGCTGTCCGACCGGATCGGCCGCAAGCCGCTCCTGATCTTCTTCGGCCTCGCCGGCACGCTGGCGACGGTTCCGATCCTGACCACGCTGAAGGAGACCAAATCGCCGTTCACGGCTTTCCTGCTGATCTGCGCCGCCTGGATTTTCGTCGCCGGTTACACCTCGATTAACGCGATCGTGAAGGCGGAATTGTTCCCGACCAATGTCCGTGCGCTCGGCGTCGGCCTGCCCTATGCTATCACCGTCTCCGTATTCGGCGGCACCGCACCCGCGGTTGCGCTCTACTTCAAGAGCCTCGGGCATGAAGACTGGTTCTACTACTACCTCAGCGGCATGATCTGCCTGTCGCTGATCATCTATTCCACCATGCGCGATACCAAGCATGAATCGGCGATGCATCGCCACGAATGACCGGCCCTGATATGACCGACGACCCCGAGCCGCCGCCGGAGAGCAAGCTGACGCGCAGCAAGGCGCGTTGGGCGCGCGAGGGGAAATTTCTCACCGGAAAGATTTCGCGCCCCGAAGACCAGCGGCTGCCGCCGGGACAGCATCTGACCCGGGACTGGCCGACGCTCGATCTCGGGCTGACGCCGAATATTTCGCGCCAGCTGGCGTCTCGACGTCCATGGCGCCGTCGAAAATCCGATCTTCTGGGATTTTGCCCAATTCACGGCGCAGCCGCAGACACAGTTCCTGTCCGACATCCATTGCGTCACCACCTGGTCGCGTTACGACAACGCGTGGGAAGGGCTCGCGACCCGCGATCTCCTGATGGCGTGCCGGCCACGCGACGAGGCGCGCTTCGTGGTGCTGCATTCCCACGACGGCTACACCACCAATCTGGCACTGGAAGACTTTGCCGCCGAGGACGCCCTGCTCGCCCATAGCTGGTCGGGCCAGCCGCTGGAGCAGGAGCACGGCGGACCGGTGCGGCTGGTGGTGCCGCATCTCTATTTCTGGAAGAGCGCAAAGTGGCTGCAGCGCATCGAGTTCCTCGACCACGACGTATCAGGCTATTGGGAAGTCCGCGGCTATCACAACCGCGGCGATCCCTGGGCCGAGGAACGTTATTCCGGCGATTGAAGCCAACCAAATCCAGGGAGAATGCCGGTGCCGACCGAACGCTTTCAATTCACGGGAGAAGGTGGACATCAACTTGCCGCCGCGCTGGACCTGCCGGATGGGCAGGTAGCGGCCTATGCGCTGTTCGCGCATTGCTTCACCTGCGGCAAGGACGTACTGGCGGCCAAACGCATCGCAACCGCGCTTGCGGCCAAAGGCATCGCGGTGCTGCGGTTCGACTTTACGGGCTTAGGCTCCAGCGAGGGCGATTTCGCCAACTCGACCTTCTCGTCGAACGTCGCCGACCTCGTCCACGCCGCCGATCATTTGCGCGAAACCCGCGGCGCGCCTTCGATCCTGATCGGTCACAGCCTTGGCGGCGCCGCGATCCTGGCCGCGGCGGACCAAATTCCGGATGCGAAAGCGGTCGTCACCATCGCCGCGCCCTCCGATCCCGCGCACGTCACCCATTTGTTCAAAGACCGCATCGAGGACATCCGCACGCACGGCCAGGTCGAGGTTCAGCTCGCCGGCCGGCCATTCAACATCAAACGCGAATTTCTCGACGATATCGCGGAGCGCGGCCTGATGGCCCACGTCGCCAGGCTGCACAAGGCACTCCTGATCATGCACTCGCCGACCGACGACACGGTCGGAATCGACAACGCCACCAACATTTTCCTGGCCGCCAAGCATCCCAAGAGTTTCGTCTCGCTGTCCGGTGCGGATCATCTGTTGAGCGACAAACGCGACGCCGGTTATGTCGCCGATGTCATCGCGGCCTGGGCCGAGCGTTACATCGAGCCCGTCGCTATCGCGCCGGTCGCCGCTACGACCGAAGGGCCACGGAACGTCGTGGTGCGCGAAACCCGTAACAGCAAATTCCAGCAGACGGTCACATCAGGCCCGCATCAGATGCTGGCCGATGAACCCGTCGCCGCGGGTGGTGCGGACACCGGGCCGGGGCCATATGATTTTCTGCTCTCCGGTCTCGGCGCCTGCACGTCGATGACGATGCGAATGTATGCCGACCGCAAATCGCTGCCGGTCGAACGCATCACCGTGACGCTGAAGCACAACAAGATCCACGCCGAAGACTGTGCCGAATGCGAAACCAGGGAGGGCATGCTCGATCAGATCGACCGGGTAATTGCAATCGAAGGCGCACTCGATGCCGATCAGCGTAAGCGGCTGATGGAAATCGCCGACAAGTGCCCGGTGCATCGCACGCTCACGTCAGAGGTGCGGATTTTGACCAGGGAAGCGGATTAGACCGCCGCCAGCGGTCGCACCCGCAGCGCGCCGCGAAGGCCGGCGGCGGTGCCCAACATGATTCCGGCGACGGCCACGAACGACGCCAGCGCCAGCGTCGAAAACCCTGTCAGCCCCTGCCCGACCGAGCAGCCGAATGCCATCACGCCGCCCGCGCCCATCAGCGCGGCGCCGCCGGCCGAGCGCAGCATGTGGCGCGGGGATTGATAGCCCTCGAGATGGAACCGTCCTGTGACCAGGGCGGTGACAAGGCTGCCGGCGAACACACCGAACACCGTGACGATCCCGAAATTCAACGTCGATCCCGTCGACAGCATGACGTATTGCAGCGCGTCCGCGATCGGCGCGATGAAGGTCAGCGACGTCACCGGGGTCGGGTTGAAGTCATCGGCACCGAGATAGCCGGTCGCGAACCAGCCGGCCGCGACGAGCAGGCCGACCACGAGACCGGCCGCGATCTGGCCCGGCGACTGCCGGAATGCCGGATGCACAAAAGCAAAGATCATCAGCGCGGAAGATATCGCCCAACCCGCCAGCATGTGCGCCGTCATCTCGCTCATGCCCGCGACGGCCAGCAGCGCCGGAATCGAATTCGCCTTTACGCCGGCCTGCGAGGCGGCGACCATCGCGACCCGCGCCGGCGCGATCAGACCCTTCAGCGTCATCTGCGCGAAAATCGCCAGCACGACCACGACGACGAAGGAGCGCAGATTGCCGCGCCCGAGCAGCACCAGCGCCCGCGAACCGCAGCCGTTCGACAGCACCATGCCGTAGCCAAACAGCAGCCCACCAAAGAACATCAGCGGCGCCGAAAATGACGGCTGCAGATAAATCGACTTGCCGATGTCAACGAAGCCGCCTGTCGCTAGCCATTGAGTCGCGGCGACCGCGACACCCATCGCCAGCGCGTAGGTGCGCACCAGCCGGCCGTCGCCCTCCGCCCACCAGCCGCGCAGGCTCGACATCATGCAGAAGCCGGAGAGCAGCCCGACCGCGCCGTAGATCAGGCCGATCACAAGGGCGGAGAGGATGATGATGCTGGCAGAGTCCATGAATTCGCTCCTGTCAGGCCGGCCGCAGGATCACGCGGTCGCGCGACGAACCGGCGACCGCGACGAAGGCTGCCTTGGCCTGTTGCAGCGGATAGATCGCGTTCGGCTTGATTGGAAACGGCTTGAGATGCCCGCCGGCGAAGCCGGGGCCCAGCTCCCTGAGCACCGCGCCGGTCGCGATCGACGACAGGCCGAGCGTATCGATACCGACATAGGTGTGCTGGCCGCGATAGAACTCCAGGATGTTGAACTGCACGATGCGGTCGACCGCGGCGATCAGGATCTGCCGCCCGCGCAACGCCAGCGACTTGTGCGCGGCCTCAAAATAGGGATCGCCGACGGTGTTGAACACGATATCGGCGCCCTTGCCCCCGGTCAGTTCGCGAACGCGCGTGGCGACCTCGGTTGTGGAGGCGTCGATAACCTCGACCTGCGAATTGGCGTGACCTTCGTACGGCTCGTTCCTGCGGACGACACCGATTACGCGGGCGCCGTGCCAACTCGCGATCTGCGTCGCAGCCTGGCCGACCTTGCCGTTGACGCCCATGACCAGCACGGTCTCGCCGTTCGTCGGGATACCGGCGCGGCGCAGGCCTTCCATCGCGGTGACGAAGGGCACGCCGATGCCGGCCGCCTCCTCCCAGGAAAGCCCCTTCGGCTTTTCCACCACGGCGTCGGCTTCGACCGCAAGATGCGTCGCATGCGTTCCGTCGCGGCGGATACCGAGGTCACCGGAGGAGCCGAACACCTCGCGGCCGATCCACCCTTGGGGGCCATCGATCACGACACCTGCGTAGTCGCGGCCCGATGTGCGCGGAAACACGGCGTAAGGCATCAGCCCGGTCGCCGCCTTCACGTCCGACGGATTGACGGCGGCAGCCTTGACCTCGATCAGCAGCTCGTTCTCGGCGCGCGACAGCGCATGCGTTTCGATCACGGGCGCCAGCGAAGCGGCGTCGGCGACTTTGGCGGACAGCCGCACGCAGCGCGCTTGGACTGTCATTGAGTGAGCGTCTGGCTTTTGGGCAACCGGCATCAAGGAACGTCCGACCTGTCGTTCGTGAGGGAGAAACGGTTACCCTTTCGGCCGCTTGTCGTAAACCCGTTTCGCCTTGCCGAGCGAACGTTCCAGCGTGTCGGGGGCGACCACCTTGATCTGCGTGCTGATGCCGATGGTGTTCTTGATGAAGACTGCGACCTTTTCGGCTTGCGCCTCAAGCCCGCTGCCGTCCCAATGTTCGTGGCGGGCTTCGGCGAGCACGGTCATCTCGTCCATCCGTCCCTCCCGCGTCAGTTCGATGATGAAATGGCCTCCGCACCAGTCGGTCGCCAGCAGCGCTTCCTCGATCTGGGTCGGGAACACGTTGACGCCGCGCAGGATGATCATGTCGTCCGAACGCCCCGTCACCTTTTCCATGCGCCGCATGCCTGGCCGCGCCGTGCCCGGCAACAGGCGGGTCAAATCGCGGGTGCGGTAGCGGATGATCGGAAAGCCTTCCTTGGTCAGCGAGGTGAACACCAGCTCGCCCTTCTCGCCATCGGAAAGCACCTTGCCGGTCTCGGGGTCGATCACCTCGGGGTAGAAGTGATCCTCCCAGATATGCAGGCCGTCCTTGGTCTCCACGCATTCCTGCGCCACGCCGGGGCCCATCACTTCGGACAGGCCGTAGATATCGGTCGCGTCCATGTCGAAGGCGTGCTCGATCTCGGTACGCATGGCATTGGTCCAAGGCTCGGCGCCGAAGATGCCGAACTTCAACGACGATTTGCGCGGATCGAGCCGCTGCTTCTTGAATTCATCCAGGATCGCCAGCATGTAGCTCGGCGTCACCGTAATGATGTCAGGCTTGAAGTCGTTGATCAGTTGCACCTGCCGCTCGGTCATGCCGCCGGAAACCGGCACCACCGTGCAGCCGAGCTTTTCGGCACCGTAATGCGCGCCCAGCCCGCCGGTGAAAAGGCCGTAGCCATAGGCGTTGTGCATCAGCATGCCGGTGCGGCCGCCGGCGGCGCGGATCGAGCGCGCCATCACGTCGGCCCAGATATCGATATCGCCCTGGGTGTAGCCGACCACGATCGGCTTGCCCGTGGTGCCCGAGGACGCATGGATGCGAACCAGTCTTTCGCGCGGCACCGCGAACATGTTGAAGGGATAATTGTCGCGCAGATCGGTCTTGACGGTGAACGGAAATCTGGCGAGGTCGGAAAGTTGCTTGAAGTCGTAAGGATGGATACCGGCTGCGTCGAACGACTTCCTGTAGTGCGCGACATTGTCGTAGGCGTGCTGCAGCGACCAGGCCAGGCGCCTGGTCTGCAACGCCATGATCTCGTCGCGCGAGGCGCGCTCGGCCTGGTCCAGTTCGGGAACATAGCCGGTCGTCCTGGATTGAATGCTCGTCACAGCCATCGCGCATGTCTCCGTATTGCTCTACTTCGCTTCGCCAGCCGCCACCGGCAGCCAGGTGCCGGCGATGGTGCGGGAATGGCCGCGGAACTCGGCGATCACGACCTCGCCTGATGTGACGCGGACGTCGTAAATTCCGGAGCGGCCGCTGCGCGAAATTTCCCGCGCGGTCGCGACCAGCACATCGCCGAGCTTGCCCGGGCGAATGAAGGTGATGTCGCACTGCGCCGCGACGGCGCGTTCGTTTCGCGAATTGCAGGCAAAGGCAAAGGTGGAGTCGGCCAGCAGAAAGATAAAGCCACCATGGGCGATGCGCTGGCCGTTGACCATGTGCGGCAACACCGGCATCGACATCACAGCCTGCCCCGGCTTGATCTCGACAATTTTCATGCCGAGACCCTTGCTGGCGTCGTCTTCCTTCCACATCGCATCCGCGCAGGCGCGCGCGAGGTCGTCGGGCGAAAGCGCGATGTTCATAGCGGTGTTCCCGCTCGGCGAGACGATTCCACGACGTTTCTCTCCTGTGTGTACGGGCCTGTTGATCAGGCCTCGTGGGTAGTCAGTTAGTCTTCTAGCCTAGCAGTGTTGGGACGAAGCACCGGAGGTGTCAACGATCCCGAGTCTTTCCTCTTCCGTCATTCCGGGATGGTCCGAAGGACCAGACCCGGAAGTTCGAGATTCCGGGTTCGCGTCTGCGACGCGCCCCGGAATGACGTCGTAATCAAACGTGGTCGTAATCCACCACAACCCTGTCCGACACCGGCCGGGCCTGGCAGGTCAGGATGAACCCCGCCTTCAGTTCCCATGGCTCCAGCGAATAATTCACCTCCATTTGCGCCTCGCCCTCGACCAGCTTGGCGCGGCAGGTCGAGCACATGCCGCCCTTGCAGGCGAATGGAAGGTCCATGCCGGCGCGCAGGGCGGCGTCGAGGATCGATTCGTCCTCGGCGACGGGCACCTCGCGGCGTTTGCCGTCGATGGTTAGCGCCGCCATCGCCTTGGGCGGCGCGGAGGCCTCGACGACCTTCTTCGCGCGCGGCTTGCCACCAAACTCCGAGACGAAGCGCTCGACGTGAATGCGGTCTTCGGCAATACCGATCTCGCGGCAGGTCGTCTCGATATCTTCGCTCATTCCGGTGGGACCGCAGATGAAGACGTGATCGACACTTGCGGCCGGGACCAGCGAGCGCAGCAACACCCTCACCTTCTCGCCGTCGAGCCGGCCATGCAGGATCGGGATATCCTGCTCCTCGCCCGAGATCACATGAAATACCGAGAAGCGTTGCAGGAAACGGTCCTTCAATTCTTCCAGCGCTTCGCGGAACAGCATGCCGCCGGCGGAGCGGTTGCCGTAAAACAGGAAGAAGCGGCTGTCCGGCTCGCGTGCCAGCACGCCCTTGGCGATCGAGAGGATCGGCGTGATGCCCGAGCCTGCGGCAAAGCCGACATAGACCCGCGCCTGTTCCGGCGCATGCGCGATGCCGAAGCGGCCGGTCGGCGTCATCACGTCGAGTTGGTCGCCCGCCTTCAGTTCATCCGCAGCCCAGCTCGAAAATGCGCCGCCATCGACCTTTTTCACGGCGATACGCAGTTCGCCGTCGTCGGGGCCCGAGCAGATCGAATAGGAGCGGCGGACTTCCTCGCCGTCCATCGTCGTGCGTAGCGTGAGGTACTGCCCCGGCGTAAAGCTGTAGTCGTCGGTCAGCTCCGAGGGAATCGCAAAGGTCATCGATACCGCGTCGGCGGATTCCCGGCGCAGATCGTTGACGGCGAGTCGGTGAAAGCGTGGTGCGAGCGACATGGTCAGTGACACTTGAAATAATCGAAGGGTTCACGGCAGCTCTTGCAGCGCCACAGCGCCTTGCAGGAGGTCGAGCCGAATTCGGAAAGCACTTCAGTATTGGTTGAGCCGCATTGCGGACAGGCCACCTGCTGCTCGCCGAACAGCGCACGGCGCGAACTCGACGCCTGCGGCGGCGCGATGCCGTATTCCCGAAGCTTGTTGCGGCCGCCTTCGCTCATCCAGTCGGTGGTCCAGGCCGGCGACAAGATCGTGCGAACCGTCGGCCGCGCGAAGCCGGCACGCTCGAGCGCCAGCTCGATCTCGAGCGTGATCATGTTCATCGCCGGGCAACCGGAATAGGTCGGCGTGATCGCGACCTCGATCCTGCCGTCATGAACCTGAACGTCGCGCAGCACGCCGAGATCGGCGATGGTCAGCACGGGGATTTCGGGATCGACCACTTGCGCCGCCGCTTCCCAGGCGCGCTGGCGCAGATCGTTGTCGTTGGCGAGTGCGGTTACCATGTCGCCCCCGGAAACGTCCGCTGCAGCGATTGCAACTCGCTCAGGAGATGCCCGAGATGCTCGCTATGGTGGCCGCTGCGACCGCCCTGCTGCATCCAGTCGTTTTTCGGCAGCGCCAGCGTGGCTTCGTCGACGACATCGGAAACAGTCTTCAGCCATTGGGTGCGCAGACCCGCCGGATCGGTCGCGATGCCGGCATCGATCAGGCCGCGCTCGCTGTCGTCGACCGCGAACATCTCGCCGGTGAAAGCCCAGAGATCGTCGATTGCGGTCTGCGCGCGGCGATGACTTTCCCCGGTACCGTCGCCGAGACGGACGATCCATTCCGAGCAATGCCGGACATGATAGGCACTTTCCTTTTCCGACTTCGCCGCGATCGCCGCCAGCGTCGGATCATCAGATTTCATCATCGCGCGCCAATAGAGATCGGCGAACACCGAGTAGAAGAACTGACGCACCATGGTGCGCGCGAAATCGCCGTTCGGCTGTTCCAGCAGCAGCAGATTGCGGTACTGCCTGACGTCGCGCAGATAGGCGAACTTGTCTTCGTCGTTACCCTTGGCTTCAACCTTCGCCGCATATGAGTAGAGTTCGCGGGCCTGGCCGAGCAGGTCGAGGCCCATATTGGCCAGCGCCATGTCCTCTTCCAGCATCGGCGCGTGGCCGCACCATTCCGACAGCCGATGCCCCAGGATCAGCGCATCGTCGGCGCGGCGCAGGGTGTAGAGCACCAGCGGGGTTTCGGAGACTTTGATCGAGGCGGTGGCCATGTCGCTATCCACTTGCTCATCCTCATCCTGAGGAGCGCGGAACGCGCGTCTCGAAGGATGGGTTGTCGGAAAGTCTGTGGCCTCATGGTTCGCTTGGCGATGCGAAGCTTCGTCCAAAGACGGCGCTTCGCGCCTCCTCACCATGAGGGTCTTGATCACATATGTCCGACTTCGTCGGGCACGTCGTAGAAGGTCGGGTGCCGGTAGATCTTGGACTCCGCGGGCTCGAACATCATGCCCTTCTCGGACGGGTCCGACGCGGTGATGGCGTTCGACGGCACCACCCAGATCGAGAGCCCCTCGCCGCGGCGGGTGTAGATGTCGCGCGCGGCCTGCAGCGCCAGGGTGGTGTCGGTAGCGTGCAGCGAACCGACATGCTTGTGCGCCAGCCCGTTGCGGCTGCGGATAAAGACTTCCCAGAGCGGAATGTTTGGCGTGGCCATGCTGATCTCCTTCTCTGCTCCCTACTCGGCGGCTTGCAAGGCAGAGCGCTGCCGGCGTTTCTCGGCATAGGCCAGCGCGGCCTCACGCACCCAGGCGCCTTCCTCGTGCGCCTTGCGCCGCGCCGCCAGCCGGTCCCGGTTACAGGGACCGTTGCCGGCCAGCACCGCGTTGAACTCGCTCCAGTCGATCGCGCTGTATTCCCAGTTGCCGGCTTCGTTCTGCTTCATGCCGGGATCGGGAATGGAAAGCCCGAGGAACTGCGCCTGCGGCACGGTGGCGTCGACGAATTTCTGGCGCAGCTCGTCGTTGGAAAAACGCTTGATCTTCCATTTGGTCGAAGTGTCGCTGTGCTGGCTCGCCTTGTCGGGCGGACCGAACATCATCAGCACCGGCCACCACCAGCGATCCAGCGCGTTCTGCGCCATCGCCTTCTGGTCTTCGCTGCCGCGGCACAGCGTCAGCATGATCTCAAAGCCCTGGCGCTGGTGGAAGGATTCTTCCTTGCAGACGCGGATCATCGCGCGCGCATAGGGACCATAGGAACAGCGGCACAGCGGAATCTGGTTCATGATCGCGGCGCCATCGACCAGCCAGCCGATGGCGCCGATGTCGGCCCAGGTCAGCGTCGGATAATTGAAGATCGAGGAATATTTCGCTCTGCCTGAGAGCATCAGGTCGACCAGTTCTTCGCGCGACGTGCCGAGCGTCTCGGCCGCGGCATAGAGATAGAGGCCGTGGCCGCATTCGTCCTGCACCTTGGCCAGCAGTGCCGCCTTGCGGCGCAGCGATGGCGCGCGGGTAATCCAGTTGCCTTCGGGGAGCATGCCGACAATTTCGGAATGGGCGTGCTGGGAAATCTGCCGCGTCAGCGTCTTGCGGTAGGCCGCCGGCATCCAGTCGTTGGGTTCGATGCGTTCGTCGACGTCGATCCGCGCCTGAAACTGCGCGGCCCTGGTCGCGTCCTCGACGTGACTGATGTCAGCATCCGCCGTGTTGAGCGCTTGCGTGTACATGGCCGACCTCCCGGAGTTTTGTTGGGAGGAAATATATAACATAAATTCTAATATGCAAGATATTTCTGTAATACATTACGCGCGACCTAGCCAGGCCGTGTACTCATAAATCGAGGTTCGCGAGCGCAGCTTGACCCATTTCCGCTATGCGGCGCTTTGCGGACTTAAACCGGACCTCCCCTGAGGTCCGAAAAGTCCCAATGGGCGACATAGCCTCTTATCGATTGCGTAAAGCCTAAGCCGTCAAAAGCGTTTCCGTTGTTACGGGCCATCCGATGTCGCTATTCCCCTTCGAGGAAGTGTCCCAGGGCCTTTAACGGGCGCAACCTATCAGAAATGATCTTCAGGATGGCCAGCATCGGAACGGCCAAGATCGCCCCAAGCACGCCCCACATCCAGAACCAGAACACCAGCGACAAGATGATCAACACCGGGTTCAGGGTGAAGCGCCGCGCAAGCAACATGGGCGTTACTGTTTCGCCCTCCACCAGGTGAATTCCGAGGTAAATGGCCGGCGGCAGCAATGCCCACCACAAGCTTTCGAAGCTCAGCAATCCGACCAGCACGAAGATGCAGACCCCTAATAATGGCCCTATAATTGGAATGTAGTTGAGCAGGAAGGCTGTGGCGCCCCACAACAAGGGGTCTCCCAGGCCGCAAAAATACATCGCGGCCGCCGTCGTGGCACCCACTGCGGCATTCATGGCCGTAATCGTGACCAGGTAGCCCGATATGTCCTCTTGGATCTGCTGAGAGATATCTACGGCTTGTCGCTTGTTGCTGAACGTCGGCAGGACTTCAACGATTCGTCGAAGGAATATGTTGCCCGCCACCAAGAGAAAGTAGAGCACCAAGACAGTTGTAAACAAGCCATCGAGTACCGAGCGCGTCCCTGCGAAAAGTGCACCCGTTATGCCAAGATCGCGACGAACCGAAACGATCGAACCCCGGCCGGGGGGAGCATCTGCAGCTTGCTCGGCCTGTTGGATGACCTTTTGCAACGCTTGGATTGGGCCGCTTATAACCTGCAGATGGGCCTCCAGGCGCGGTAGGCCCTCGGGCAGCCGCTCAGCCCAGGTCGTGGCCGGTACCGATAAGGCCGCCACGAGACCTACAAGTGCTCCAATGACCAGGAAGACGGTCAGGAGCGCTCCGACAGCGCGAGGCAAATGCAAACGCCCCAAGAGACGGACAGCGGGTTGAAGAAGGAGGTTCAACATAAAGGCGAGCACGACGGGAAGGATGATCGAGCTTGCTACGTAGAGCGCCGCCAAGACACCCAACGCGAACAAACCACCGAGAAAGAACGTCCGCGGATCGGACGGCAGCGGCATCTCGGTCTCGTCGGCGGCCTCGGTCGCCGCCGCATGCGGCTCCGGCAGATCAACATCCAGCATCGACGATAAAGTGGGACGCTCCGGTGGTGGTCGTTTGGCGGTAACCATTGGGGTTATCCTTCCGAACGGAAGCCGGGTGTGCGAAGCAACGACCTCGGAGCGCTTCGGGCGCGGGATGCCCGCATAAATTACGTGGCCCCAAACGTGGCGTGCGAAACCGAAACTTTCGTTCCCCAAGCTCCGCTCAATGTCACCACTTGAGCATCAAGCTGTTTTGGTGGCGACCTCGCAGGGCGGGAGAGCCAACCGCACTCTCAGTCTCGGCGCGCCCAATCAGCCGCCGAAGATAGTTCAATCATATACCCGTTATGTCAGGTGGGCGACGCAATTTGACGCCGTCTCAGGCTCAAAGGTGCCCTAGGCGACGTTACGCCCATGTGGCGGACCGAACGCGCTTGAGAGCTAACGCTCCGTACAATTTGTTGGGTCACCTGCGTCCGAACAGTCCGCCCACCACGCCGCCAATCAGTCCACCTGGACCGCCACCACTGCGGTGATGTTGCGCACTACCCCCACCGGGACGACGGGCCGGCCGGTCGTCATCGGATTTGTCGCTACTGCTGGGACTGGCGTTCGGCGCTGAGACGGACTCGGTCAGTAGCGCCTGATGCTGCAGCGAGTTGAGGAAGCCAGTCTTGGGATAGCCGCGTGCCGCCTGCCAGCGCGTGATGACGGACCGGGTCGACTCGTCGAACCGTCCGTTGACCTTGATGTCGAAGCCGAGACCGGTCAGCCATACTCAAGCATTGTCTTCCCATCTCCCACCTTGGCGAGAAATACCTTGGGATCAAATGCAGCCTGGATTGTCTTGTTCGCCATGTCTGGTCCGCGGTGGAACGCCTACTCCAGCCCGTCAGGCCAGGGACGTCCGCAATAGAGTCCCGCGCGACGAAGGCTTTTTTTGCGGCGCGAGAGCCGCGACCCAACAGTCGCAAAGTCGACTAGATCACAACTGGAAAGCTCCCAGTCGTTTTGCATTCCGAGCACTCGAACGTGCGGACTTCATGACCGGGTTCAGTAGGCTCGATGCAAGCCAATCGCATAGGCTTGCCACACTTCGAGCAAGGGAGAATTCCGATCTCCGCACGGCTGTATAATGGATTTCGTTGGATAGATGACATCATGCTTCCCCTGTATTGGGCGGGAGCATTACCGATCTCTCTGTCGCCGAAAACTGCCTGTTCGGACGGCGATGCAGCCAGTATGCTCTTTCCGAGTTCGGAGGCACTGGTCAATATAGCTCACTTTCATGCAGTTATATTTATTGCGAGCTACGCCCAGGACCTTCGTCGGCTGACACCATTTGCTCTTTGTCTAATACTGGACACACGACAACTGGTACACGCCATGAAGAAAGTTCTCTTAGCGACGGTCGTTATTCTCGCATTCGCTGCACCCTCCTTCGCAGCTGAACCGGCCAAGACTGTCGGTCAAGCGCCGCCATCAGGCGCTTCCTCGTTCTACCTGGCTCAAGATACCGCGACGATGAAGTGTCAAATCGTCGAGGCCCAAGCTGCCGCAGGCGGCAGCTTGAAAGTAGTCGGTACGGCTCATCCGACAAAGGCATCGGCTGAGACCGCTTTGACGGCTGACAAAACCTGCAAGTAATAAAACGAAGGCGCGAGCCTTCGGGATCCATTTTCGCCGTGTTGACCTAGTGATGGGCTGCCGATGCGCGTCGCCCCCAGCATCCGATCGATGGCGGCCTCAGCATGTACCACCGTGCTGAGGCCGACTCTTCGGGAAACCCCACTTCAAAGAACCTGCTTTCTTTTGAATCAAACGCCTTCAGGACCTCGCACCAGGCGCGTCCGCTACAGGAGTAAGACCCACATGTCGCTCGGACTTATACTCATCATTATCCTCGTCATCTTTCTGCTCGGCGGCTTCAGTGGTCGTTTCGGCGGCTACGGCTACGGATACGGTCACGGTGGGGTCGGTATAATTGGTATCATCCTGATCATCCTCGTCGTACTGCTACTCATGGGTCGCCTCTGATCTGCCAGTCACCGAGGTCCGTTAGACTGTATGTCCCCTCCACAAAATGAGGCGACTCACCCTCGATGTTGCGACGAGGGTTGCCTGGATGGACCGGGCAGAGCCTCAAACAAGGAGGGCGAGTCGTGGGTCATCATACTGAGGTCTTTGTCGGAATCGATACGTCAAAATCGCGCAATGCAATAGCCATTGCCGATGGCGGCCGTGGCGGCGAGGTACGATATCTCGGGGAGTTTTCTGCCACAGAGGCAGCGATCCGAAAGCTGGTGGCAAAGCTTGCGGCGAAATGCTGTCATCTGACGTTTTGCTACGAAGCAGGGCCGACAGGATATGGCCTCTACAGACTGCTCAAGAGCCTCGGCCATGACTGCCTGGTGGTGGCCCCCTCGCTCGTTCCGAAGAAGGCCGGCGATCGAGTGAAGACGAACCGGCGCGATGCGGTAAGCCTCGCCAAGCTGTTGCGCGCGGGCGAGCTCACCGCGGTGTGGGTGCCGGACGAGCGCCATGAGGCTATGCGCGATCTCTCGCGCGCCCGTCAGGCAGTGAAGAAGGACCTCCAGGGCAAGCGTCAACAGATCTCGTCATTGATGCTGCGGCTGGGACGCATCTATCCGGGCAAGACAACGTGGGGACCAGCCCACATGAGATGGCTGATGTCACAGAAGCTCGAGCATCGCGAGCAGCGCATCGCATTCGAAGAGTTACTTGAGGGGATACGCCAGGAAAGTGAGCGGATGGAGCGTTTGGAAGATGCCATCCGCGAGGTAGTACCCGAGTGGTCGCTTGCCGAGGTTGTCGCGGCGCTGCAGGCGATGCGGGGGATTGATCTCATTGCGGCTGTGGGGGTGCTGGCCGAGATCGGTGATCTCTCCCGCTTTCAAAATCCGCGCGAGCTGATGGGCTATCTGGGTCTGGTGCCCACGGAAAGCTCGACTGGCGATAAGGTCAAGCGCGGCGGCATCACCAAGGCCGGTAATGGGCGGGCGCGACGTATTCTTGTCGAAGCGGCCTGGAGCTATCGATATCCGCCGCGCGTAAGCCGAGACAAGCAGCCAAAGGTGGAGGCCGCACCGAGACGCGCGCGAGAGATTGCGTGGAAAGCGCAAACCAGATTGTGCGGACGCTTCCGCTCACTCGAGCGGAAGGGCAAGCGGCGAACCGTAATCGTCACGGCGATTGCCCGAGAGCTATCCGCCTTCATTTGGGCAATCAATCGAGAGCTCATGCCACCTCGGCAGGCGTAACGTCGTTGGGGGCTGTGGACCGCTCGAGTCGTGAGGTGCGCTCGACCGGCCCACAGCCCCCTTTGTTGCAATCAGGATCAGGGGAGTCGCAGACATCATCAATTGTGCAGAGGTGAAGGTGGGACCACGGCAGGGGAATTCCTGAAACCCATTATGTGGCCGATCATCCGATCGACGCCCGACGTTAGACCAGGGACAGCCCCAGACGAAAAAACGGAAATGCGGTATCCAACCCGCGCATCAGAGCCTGTTCACCGACGTCTTTGGGTCCCGCCTTCTCCTCTGCACGATTCATCGGCGCAAGAACTTCACGATGAGTCCTCGTGGAGATGGGAAACCGTGCGCTGTGTGCTTGACTGGGGACATCAGAATGGGATGGTCGGGCCGTGCTCCTGCCCCGCCAGCAAGCGAAGCTGGCAAGGGGCGCCAAAGACAATGAGCACGCCATGTCTCAGATACTCAATACCGCGATAAAGCGTCGTTCTAGTCGCCGCGTAGTCACGTCCGGTCTGCCCCGATAGACGGACGATTGGGGGGCCGGCTCGCCCATGAGCGTGGGGTTGATCCTTAGAGAGGTCCAATCGCGTGCCGCCCTATTTTCATGTGTGCTACGTAGTTGGGTGCCAAAATGGTAGCAGGAGAAGCCGATCATGACTGACGATCAGGTCAATCTCGTCGTTCAGCACCTTTGCCAGCAATTGCACTTGGCGCTCCGATTGAAGGAAAGTGAGGCACATCCACCAAACGCCAAGGATATTGGATTTGATCCTGCCTCTGTAAGAACTGTATTGCTGACCGGGTTGCGTTCGGCGGGTGTCACGACCCACCACGAGGCA